>NZ_CP171163.1:0-8023 GCF_044057475.1 Acinetobacter sp. P1332 | reverse complement strand
GATAATTACGTTCATCACTTCCGCTACTGTTGTGCGGAGCATGAATCGCGGCATCTACAATTACACCGTGTTTTTTTACAAGCTCCAGGCATAGCTCATTGAGCATTTCTTTCCGTTGCTCTGCATTCAGCTCTTGCGGAAATGCGATTTCAAATTCTCGTGCTAAATTTGAGTCTTTGCGGTTCTCTACTTTCTCAACGACATTCCAAAGAGTTTGACGATTTAATAAGTCGGTTCTTGTATTTTCTGGGGCATAGATTTGAGTGTGTTCTACGCCTGTTTTTCGTGTGTAATCCTGCTCTTTTCCATAATAGTTACATACCAATTTTTCACCGCTACGATAAGCTGCACAGGCAACGACTGAACGTCCATCGCTCCGACTTATTGCTTTGACTGAAAAATGATAGATTGCCATTTTCGGTTGCTCTTAAATTCGATTTCGAATTTCACCAATCCGGATGGATTGGTTTGGGGTTGTAGGGGAAATCCCCTGCCGTACTTTCATTGAATAAAAATCGAAGATTTTTTTCAATGGTAAAGTGCGCCCTTACGGGATTCTTTGAGTATCATATAGCATCTTGAACATAAGTTCAAATGCGCTTATGATCGAGAAGAATCCTTTGATGGGTAATGTTATGAGTATTGATGTTTTAAATGAAAAAATTGCAAAACAGCAAGAAAAGTTAAATCAGTTAAAAGCACAAAAACAGGCAATCGAAGCTAGAGAAAAAAAGAAAGCGACAGAACAACAACGGAAGGATGATACTCGACGTAAAATTCTTCTCGGTTCTTATTTGCTGAAAAAAATGGAAAATGAAGCAAACAAAGAAAAAATACTCGCTGAACTTAGTGAGTACTTAACTGAAGATCGAGACAAAAAACTCTTCGGTTTACAGTTAAGTAGCGATCCCGTCAGCCGGTAATTTTTAGTTTTCTAATTCGAGATAAAAATGAATACAGAATTATTACAACAATCTGAAAAAAATGAACTGATTGGACTTGAAGAACAGCATGAAATTTTGTGTTTAGTCCAAAAATTTGCGATGGAGAAATTAGGATATTCAAAGGTGAAAGTTTCATCTTTTCCATTACTGCAAAAAAAGCCGCTATCAAAAGTTACTATTGCATTTACGAGAAGCTTAAACGATCTTTATTTTCGTTTTGGGAAATATGGATTTGCAGACTTTAAAGATAAAAAAATTATTGTTGTTGCTCGAATTGGATTTCGTAAAAAGAAGCGAGGCTATGGAACAGCTTTGCTGAAAGAGCTGTGCCTTTTTGGCGAAAAGTTTGGGTATGAATACTTAGAAGTAGAATGTCCAAATGATGATTGCCAAGCTTTTATGAAAAAATTGGGTTTTAAGGATGAGTTCTATCTTCCGATTGAGCAGTTGAAAAAATCTATTCAAGAATATGAGCTCTTGAAACAGGATGAAGCCAAATGCTGCATTTCGTAGATGAGATTTTATGTTAAATAGATAATTAAAGTTTCTATAAATCAGGGCCTGTTCATATGATATTTGATACATCAGTGTATATTTTTTGAATGTAAAAATGACTAGTATCAATTTCATTTTGATAAATCATAGTTTTATACGAACAATATTCCCTAAAATGTGTCTTTAATTTGGCTATTTTATCATTGAGATCATTACCACTAGTTTCTGATTTTAGTCTTAAAATTTCTTTATATAATAAAATTGATATTACGTGTTCAAATACCTGATGAATAAAGTCTTCATATAAATGTCCTGAGATAAACAAAAAGGCAGATAATTCATTTACTCCCTTTTTACTCAATTCATCTTTAAATAATTCATAATCTGAAAAATTTAATATTAAAGCATCTAATTTAGTTACTAATAAATCAACACGACCTTGATGTTCTATAAATAAATTATTATTTATGTTGAAATTATAATCAGTTAGCTTACACTTGTTTGGAAGCCTTAATGCTTTAACAAGACTATTTTCTGTAAACAACTTGTTATCAATAACTATTCTCACATTTTTTTCTCTTAAATATATAAACTTAATTAAAATTTCAAAAGAGATTAAAGAGAATTTTTTAATTATTTCATTGATATCAATGTTTGATTTAATTATATACTTGGTTTTTCCAATTACTTTTAAAATAGTTTCAGGTGAGTATTGTATACTTTCTCTACTATATGAATAGGTTTGTAAGATAAACTTCATGGAATTTATTTTAGATGATTGCGGTAATCTTCCATTAGGACATATGAAATCAAAATCACTGTCTAGAGCAATTATAAATCTTTCGCTGAGTTTATCTATAAGAGTCTCTAAGTGATTTTTACCTCTCTTGTTCTCAGAACCTGTAACTGCTGGTTTAATATCATATTTTTCAGGAAAAACTGTATTCACAATGTTTTCCCAAAAAGGAATATCTGATTCATCTTCTACATATAATAACCATTTGCTATCAAAACCATATGCATCTATGAACTGAGGATTTGTAATATAGTCGTCAAACGAATTCACAGCTTAAACCTCAGTTCTAATTTTCTCAATATCAGTATAACTATCTAACCAACCATGCATAATCATTGCAGGACTATGAGTCACGATAATTATTTGATTTTCATGATTCACTTCTAATATTGATTTAATTAGGTTTTCTTGCCATCTTAAATGTAATGATATTTCTGGTTCATCCATTAATATTAAAGTTTTCTTATCAGAAGAATTTATTATTTTTAAGAAAATAAATATTAGTTGACGCTCTCCAGAAGAAAGATCATTAAGTTTAAGAGGCTCACTTTCATCTTCTTTAAAAATAATTAAACCATTTTTGTCGAGAGTTATTTTTTTATTTGTATCAATAAAGAATTTATTAATTATTTTTTCAAATTTTAATGTATTAGATTTATTTTCACTGTTTAAAATAATTTGAATTTCATCAGAAATTTCCATATCTAAAACAGTTGAAATCTTACCATTGCTTTTATTTACGGTGCTAATAGCATTTGCATTCATATTTACAGTAGATAAAAAAGTTATAGATAAATTATCTTTTATTTTGAAATTCTGATTTATTGATGCAGGAAGCTTTGTATTATATGCCCTAGTTAGATTTTTATTAAGAATGAGAGAATCTTTACCTGTAGCAATGTTTCTACCTTCCTTTAAATTTTTTTCCAACATCTCAATAAAAGCATTCGATACTTCACTTAATTTTTTATCATTATTTTTCTTTATTTCCTCTGAAATTTCTTTTTTAATTTGATCAAAATTTGACAACATTAAATTTTTCATTTGAATGTTTATTTCAGAATTTTTATCTTCCAAGATATAGGTATTTAGCTCAATGCCATTACTAAATGAAATTTTAGCTTCATTGCATAAAATATTGATATTTTCTTCTCGGTCTCTTTCTATAATATTTTGAATTAATTCAAGAAGCTTTGTTTTGCCACTACCATTCTTACCAACCAATACGTTAACTTTTTTTAGATCCCAATCAATGTTCCATTCACCTAGAAAGTTTTTAATTTTAATATTTTTTACATCAAGATTCATGATTAATACAGATAAGGAAAGTAGCAATACTTCACTATAAGTAAAAATTAGTGCTTTGGCTATCTTGATATATAAATTTATCTACAATTAACATAATACACCTTATACGAAATGCTTCTTTTTATTTTATATAAATCATAGTCTTATCGCATAGTAAAAAGCCCAAGTATGCGTACTTGGGCTTTTTTTATGATTTCTCATGTTTCACGCCTAATATTTGAACAATGTTCCACAAGTTTGTTTAGTCACTTTCAACAATAGCCCTTTAATCATCACTCAAAACAGCCTGTAAAACTCGACCAAATAAGCCTCGCTTTTTAGGTTCTGGTTGTATCTTAGACGTTTGTTGAATGGGTTTATTTTCGATAGGTTGAACTTGTTCAATATGTACGATTTCTTGTAAGTCTGTGGTTGTACGGGTTTGTTCATTCCGACTGTCAGGCTGACTGTCAGGCTGAATCTCTTTTGGGGTATATCCGAGTGAAAGTGTGAGGCTGTCAATCTTATCTTTAAGTTGGTCAATCTCTTTGTACATACGTCTTTCACGTTCTTCAGCAACTGACTTATCGTGTCGTAATTCTTCAATTAACTGCTTGTACAGTTCTATTGTAGTGTTGTCAGTTTGCGTACTGTCAGGCTGACTGTAAGCCTTACTGTCAGGTGTACCGTAAACACGTTGCATTTCACTAAAATCAATGACTTTTCGATTCTTAGCATCAATTTCATAACTGATAGAACCATTCTTCATACGATCATAAATAGATGTACGAGCGATCCCATATTTTTTAGCTAATTCAGCAACAGTAAATTTAGGCATTATTAAACTCTTCAAATTGTTGTAGATCTCAAAGTATTTCTACCAATGCAAATAATTGTGTCTTGAGATTATTTGGTCATGACTAAAAAACCACGCCAAATTCTTTCAATTTGTTTTCCCATTGATTTGCTGTTGTATGAGTTGTAATTTCTTCTTTGATACGTTTCATCATGCCTATAATTGATTCATTACCTTGCTTAAATCGATCTGCTAAACCATTCGACATGATTAACCCTGTAATCCTACTTGCTCTATGCCCTAAATCGCTTTCTTTAGCTTTTTCAGGATTTTTCAGAGCATGGCTAAAGATTTGGATGTTAGGGGCGACAAAATCCCTATTTCTCTGAGTTTCAAAAAGCGGATTATTTGTTGACTCTTTTGGTGTTTTTAATGATTTTTTATCTTGAAATTTAAGAACGATACTTGTGATTTTGCGTCCTGTCCGTTTTGGCTCAATAGTAAGGTTGTAAGGGCTATGCTCATTAATTTCTTTGATTGCCTGCTCAATAACTCGTTTTTTTAAGTCAGCCCAAACAGGATATTTATTTTGTAGCTGGAACATCCAACGAAGATTTTCAAGGCTTATTTCACGATGGCCGACGCTACGGTATTGCATTATTAGTTCATAGAAACGAATAGAGTAAGGACTAGACATACCAACAATGTCGGATTCTAAGTATTTAGTGAACTCAGCTTTCAGATTAGATAAAAATGGCAATATGGGCTTTGAGAAGCGAATAAAAGCTACTGTAGACTCCTTAAATACTTTCTCTTGAATCCATCTAAATGAGTCAGACTCATCACCATCCCGAAGTACGATAGATCGCTCATATAAACGGTTTACGGCATCCTTAAACTCTTTGTGTGAAGCTTTTCCATCTCCACCGAGTTTGACCAAATTTTTGGTAGTCAAAGGGTATAAAACATCGTCTGATATTTCCTCACCTTTTGGCACCTGAGCAATGGCACTTAGAATTAATCGTTGTTCTATTGTTGTAAGAGTATAAGACGCTTCAATCACCTGATTTGATTTTACGATCAAATTATTTTTAAGCATATTGATAGTAACTTTAAATTATTATGGACAAATATATATTTGTCCATCTTTGATGTCAACAGTGCGGGAATCTGTCCATATTGATGCGGGAATCTGTCCATGTATAGCGGGAATCTGTCCATGTATAGCGGGAATCTGTCCATACTAAAAGCTGAAGAAGCTTGCTATATAAGGGTTTCAGAAGGCTTAAAATCTTTTAAAAGTATTAAAATAATAAAAAAGAGTAAATTGAAAAATTGCCCTTGGTTTTCGCTACGCTCAAACTCTATTGAATCTCGCTTTCGCTCGATTCTAGGGGCAATTTTTTGGTTCATGTTTCCGTGAATTTAAGAAAAAGCAAAAGCAATTCGGAATTCGCTTCGCTCATAGTACTTTTTTGCTCGCTTCGCTCGACAAAGTTTAGATATCATCCATTCGCACCCATCCGGGATGCTCTATACTGACCGTGATTGATGGATAGGGAGCCTGTAATCAGAGAAGAACTGGGCGAATTTTTATTTTATCTCGGCGCTCGTAGACACTCGCTAACGATATAAGCTTAAATGCGTATAAAAAGCGATTTAAGCTCGATTTACTTTTTTTTAATGTTTGGGGAGCCAATGCGTTCTAACGTGCTTAGAACGCAAACAGTGACAATTTGAATGTACTAATCAAGTGCTTTGCAATCAATAGTCACTTTAAGGCCTGGAAATTTCTTTTTTACGTCCGAAATTGACTTTTTAGTGAGATCAATTGATTCATTTCTTATTTTAATCAGTAATACACCGTCGTCGTTCAGTTTTTTATTCTGCTGTTCAAGCATCAAATTATCTTTTTCCAGACGTCCATTTTGAATCAATGTTGAAATGCATAGTCCGCTTAACACAATAAAAGCAACGACTAAAAGAGAATTTGTGTTAAGTGAAAAATATTTGAAATTCAAATTGTTACATAGTTTTTTGTGATAAGCCGTTTGTTTCTCTATGATTTTTTCAGTTGTCGTTAAACTAGTGTTGAGCTTTGAACTAACTTCATTTGCTTTTTCATCTACTAAAGCTTGTGTTTGAACCATTTTATCTAAAACATTTTCACAATTTGTCTGCACATTTTTTGAAATATTATTAATTTCATCCTCAAAAATGCGATTAATAGATTGTGTTTCTGCATTCAGTTTATCAAGAACATGCTGTCTAAAATTAATAGATGATTCATAAAGTTTTTTCATCTGATCTTTATTTAATTCCTCAACTTCTGCAAAAGAATCTTTTACGCTGTCGATCGCAATATTAATATTTTCTTTAAATGCATCAACATCAGCTTCAAACTGAGAAAGTCTTTTTTGGTGATTACTCGTAACAGTCGAGACTTCTTTATTGATGTGATTATAGATTTCTATAATGCTTGTAATAAACGCTTTATTCGCTTTTTCAGCACTCAATATAAGTGATTGATTCTGCTCTTTAAACTGGAGTAAAAAATTTTGCGTCACGCTTTCTTTTGCACTGTTCGCAACATTCTTAATAATTTCGTTTGTTATCACATCACTGCTGTTCGTAATTTTTTGAGAAATATCTAAATGTTGTTGCTCTAGTTTTTCGAGTGATTGCATTGCAGTTTGTCTGATCTGCATGATTACAGCATTGAATTGAAGAATGCTTTTTTGATGATTTTCGATATTTTGCTGTGAGTCTTTAACAATTAAAGCGAATTCTTGCAGTTCAACTTTGCTTAGAAAATTAAGAAAATCTTGCTTCAATTCAGTTTGAGAATCACTTACCTGATTATTTAACTTAATCAGGAACTCAATATGTTGTTTTTTTTCATCATCGAGTAAATTGAAAATTGCTTTTAAACTATCTGACATGGCCTGGAGTGTTGCTGCAATTTGAATTTCGTTCATTCGAGAGATTCCTTTTAAAAATTAAAATCATTCCCCCTGTTTTTACGATCATGCTCTAGGGCTGCTTTGCTTTCAGCCTCCGCTTCTCGCTCTGCTTTAACAGCAGATTCTCGCTCAAGTACAGCTTTGCTTTCAGCCTCAGCATGATTTTCAAGCGTCTTATCAAGCTGTGAAAACAGCTCAGATCGATTCAGTTGAGAAATGCTTGAGTCGAGCGTATCAAAAATCGATTTTTCACTTCTGATTTTGGTGCTATTTTGAATAATTTGATCAAAACTATTTAAATCAGCTATTTTTTCATCGCTTAAAATGCTGTTTTGGGTTCCTTTTTGATCAATTTCTGAAATCAATTTTGCTGTCGCCAAAATTTCTTGATCTAAGTCTTTTAATAATTGTTCTGATTTAATTTTCTCAGCATTGCGCTGTTTGATTGCATCATTATTGAAAGCAATTTCTGTCGTAACACCTAATCTGCGAAGTTGAGTCGCTTTGGGCCCTTCATGCGTTGTCGCTTCAAGTCCATTTTCTTGATCTGCATAGCTACGATGATCTAATGTCGCAGCATAGCCTGCCTGCTCAAGATGTTTGTTTGCGATGCTTGCAAATTTTTCTCGCCACCAGCTCACAGTTTCGCTTGAGTTTTCTTTGTTAAAATCGCGGTTTCTTTTTTTTGCAAAGTTGCCTGTTCCTAGATCGATTTGACGACCTGTGAACATGATATGCGCAT
>NZ_CP171162.1:0-10105 GCF_044057475.1 Acinetobacter sp. P1332 | reverse complement strand
ATGAAAAGATTATGTTTTTAATTTAATAAGACGAGGTTATATTATTAACTCGCTTAATGCAAGGTAAACCTCGTTTTAATGCAAGGTAAACCTCGTTTTAATGCAAGGTAAACCTCGTTTTAATGCAAGGTAAACCTCGTTTTATAATCTCTAAGAATATTATAAATAAAGGTTTTTAGACCATCTAAAAGCATTTAAAAACTTTAAAATAATTAAAAGCACAAGAAAGGAAAAATTGCCCTTGGTTTTCGCTTTACTTCGTTCGCTCAAACTCTATTGAATCTCGCTTTCGCTCGATTCGTCGGGGCAATTTTTTGGTTTATGTTTACGTGTATTTAAAAAAAGTCAAAAGCAAGATCAAAAGCAACTCGGAATTCGCTTCGCTCATAAAGCTTTTTTACTCGCTACGCTCGATCTAGACTCAAATATAGAGTCGTCGCTTTGCTCGGTTAATCTCCTTTAGCTGCAAAAGGAAGCTTGTAATCAGGAAAAGAGCAGCGCGAAATTTTTATATCGCTCTGTCGCTCGTAGACACTCGCTCGGTAAATCATTGTTTAGATTAACTAAAAATTAAAATCTAAATCATTTTTGGGCTTTGTTTTATATTCGTGTTCATCGCTTTGAGAAACATTATGTTGAGGGGATGAGTTTTTAATTTGGTAAATATCACTTTTGATATTCTCAAAACGCTTTAAACATGTTTGGTATGCAGCTCTATGCTGTTCAAAGTGGGCATCTTGCCGTTCTAAAATCTTCTCGCATTGCAGATATTTCAGCATGCGTTGATCATTTTTGATGATCTGTTCAATTTTTTCATAGTCAGATTTATTCAAGTTTCGACTTGCTCGGCTCATGTAGGTTTCTAAGTTTTCCGCTTTTTTCTGTGTGTAATCAATCAATAGTAATGTGTCCTGGTTATTGAAGGCTTGTTGCTGTTCATCACATAGTTCTTTGTGATAAAGAACATAGTCGGGGTAATAGTTGTCATTGCGCAATGAACTGAGGTGAAAATCTGTAGCCGGCTTAGGCATTAGTCGAATGTCCGCTACTGTAGTTTCTAGTCCCCCAAGTTGTTGATTAATTCGACTAATTTTTCCACTTTCTCCAAGAGCATGTCGATTTGCTTGCTCTGCATCTCTAGATCTTTGTAAAAGTTGTCGGGTACCTTCACTTGCGAGATTTTCAAGAGTGCGTTCTCGAGATCGGCCTGCTGTGTGTTGATATTCGATTGAATCGGTTTCAATTCGGCCTTCACTAAAGCGCTGATAATGTTGTTTAAATTCAGTTGCTTCAAAGTTTGTGTTAATTGCGTCTGCAATTGCATCAGCACATTGTTTTGAAATGCTTGCTGTAATTGCTCGGAAAAGTTGCCCTGCTCGAGCTTTGAAAGTTCTGATTTCATGGCCAGGATCAAGGCTTGTAGGGTTTCGTTCTCGGTTTTCAAATGGGTGATTTTGTTTTGTAAGCTCTGCTCGACTTCGCTGTATTTGCTCAAGATGTTTTTTAATGAACTCACTTGTTGATTCAATGCGTTGTTTTGCTCTGTTAACAAGTTGATTTGTTGACTCAATAAGTCGTTTTGCTCTTTCAAAAAATGGTCGATTTCGGTCTGCATAGTTTTCTTCCGTAATTAATACATGTTGCTGTTTTGATTTGAAATTATTTGTGAGTTCTGTTGAATCACTTCGCGTTGTGCTGTGATCGTTTTTAAGTTTGAACTTGCTTGATAGCTGAGTAAGAAACTCATTAAAAGAATCAGCACTCCAAAAACTATAATTCCGTATAGGAGGTAGGTTGCTCTCTGAGTACTCAATTTTTCCGTGATGAAGGTCTGGATGTCGCTCTGGATCTGTTCGCTTTGGTTTGCTAGTGCTTGTTGGACTTGGCTTTGGATACTCTGCTGCAGGCTCTCTTGATCGATCTTGATGCTTTTCAACTGGCTGTTGATGTGCTCCTGTAACGCCTCGATTGATGTTGAAAACGAATTGATGTTGGTTGTGACGGTTTCGATGCTCGATATATCGATATTCGATAGCTGTACTTGTAATGCTTGTATTTGCTCCATATAGCTCGTTGTGAGCATTTTGATGGATTGGGGTGATAGATTCTTTATCGCTATCAAAATCGAGCGTAGATGCGATTCTAGGGCTATTGTCGTTTGCTGTACTTGGTGTAAAAGAATGGTGCCTTCTGTGATAGGTTTCTCGCTTTGTGCGATATTCTTCACGAAGCTTTCCAGTTTGATTGATAGCTGCTGCAAGTTCACTTGGAGAGTTTCTACGCTCTCGTTCTGCTTTGATATGCTCTGATAAAAGTTCTCTGCTGAAATTGTCATGATATAAAAATCCTTTGAGTCTGTGTTTTTTGCCGCCTGTCAGCTCTACGGTGAGATAATCTCGGCCTTGTTTGACGGACTTTACGTCTTTATGTTTTTTAATTTCTTGAACGATGTCAGCACGCGTCTTAATGCCGCTGAGTGGGTGAGCCGCAAGGCGTGAGATAGAGTCGTCTATAAATTTGCAAAACTGTTTTTTTGTAAGATCTTGAAGAGATTCAGCATCCATAATCTTTTTTGCTTGAGCATGGAGTTTTGCAACATAATTCGGCTCTTGTCTGGACTTCATTAAAAGCAAATCATCCGGACGTGACCAATTGTTTTTTAAGTTAAAGTGATCTCTGAGCGCATCAAAATGTTTCTCATGTCCTGGCGGGGCTATATTCAGTGATTTTCCGCTTTGTATGTCGAGTCGAGGGGTTAAAACGTGGATGTGCTTGGAGCCGTCTTGATCTGTATGTAGCACCGCAAAAAGGTGATACTGCGATTGTTCCAATCCTGCGAAAGCATGTTGTTCAAAGTCGTTAAGGACTTCTTTAATTTGCTCGTCCGTTGGGTCGTCTTCTTTTGACCAAGCGATGACGCCACTGGTGTACTTCCAAAGATGCGGACTGGAGTCACAAATGGCGTTAAACGTGGTTGCATCCCCTTTTAGAACTTGCACCCCTGCGCGCAAATCACCGTTGTGGTCATATTGATCTAAAAGGTATGCAGATGCTTTTGCTGGACTGCCTTTGCCATGCTCGAGGAATTTAATATGCACTTTCGTCTTGCTCCGCAAGTTGAAGTGAAGACAGCTGTTTTTTAAGTCTTTCCGGGCTTTGTCGGCTGATTTTTGGCAGAGCTGGGAAAACTTGTTCTAGTTCAGTTTGGATGGCTTTTAAAACTAAAAAAATTTTTAAAATATCGAGTTTGCGCTGTTCCTGCGGATTTGCGTTTTTGATGATGTTTAATGCACGTGCAATCTGATTAATGTTGTTGCCGATTTTGGCAAGCTCGAGCAATAAATCAGGGTCAGTTTTTTGGTAGCGTTTGACGACTTCAACGACTGTTTTAATTTTTGTTCTTGCGGGTTTTATTTCGTCATGGGTCTGTTGAACGGTGACAGCATCATGCATGACTTCGCGTGCGATCAACGAATGTATGAAGTCTGTGAAATTGGTATTTTCTCTTTGGATGTACTGCTCCAGTTGCTTTAACTGTAGCTCGGTAAGTCTAAAAATTTTTGTTCTACTTCGCATTGATCAATCTCATCGCGCTTTTGCTTTTGGGGTCTTAGGGGTGAAACCCCTAACAAGTCCCTGTGTATCGAAATTCGAAGAATTTTGTATATACAGGTAGGCTTGCTTATGTGCTTTATGTCCGAACTTCTTATATCAGTGTTGAAAAAATAAAGTCTGTTTAAAGCGCAAAACGGATGAATTTTTAAAGAGGGTGTTATTTTTTGGAAAATTTGAGGAATAAAATGATTATTTTTGTTCTCGAAAGGGATGCTTTATTTAATTAAAAATGGGGGGAGACTAGTGATAAAACAGGCGAATTTGAAATCTGTATTTTATGAGTCAAATACAGATTTCATTATCGTTTTTTTAACATTCTGGGATAAGTTGTAGGAAGGCTTTTCTAACGTCAGAAAATTCAGCTTGAGGGTGATCTTGTAAAAAACATTCGGTCCAAATGAATGTTGCTTCATGGCCGTCATAACAATGATTTACATCCAGATAAAAAGCCAATCGTGCCGTTATGCAAAGTTCAAGATCATTAATTAATGTCAATCCAATCTTTTTTGCTTGAGAAGAAATAAGAAGCTTGGGCTGTACGAAATGGTTCATAAAAACAAGTCCTATCAAAAGAGTAAAAGTGCTTGATAAGAATAGTTAAACACATAAATATTGTGATTAATACATTATTTATGTGTTTGAATGTAAATAAATGATCTGTGCTATACTTTCCCATCAGAACAATTCTGCTTTTTAAACTATGCCTTACGAAGAATTTCAAAGACTTATAGGTAAGTCTGGCCTGTCTATTAAAGAATTTGCAGCGCTTTTAGATATGAATGCGAATTCAATTACCAACTATAAAAAGAACGGTAAAGTGCCCACTACCATTGCAGTGATTGCGATCGTAATTTCAGATATGAAGGATGATGGTCTGGACTTTTATCCAATTTTTGAGAAAGTTCGAGCTTATCGTGATCAATAGAGTATTTGATGTGAACCCAATTAAAGTTTTAATTGGGTCCTAGCGCGTGCTGCTGCATTTCGTAGATGAGATTTTATGTTAAATAGTTATGATCTATAAAAGACCAAAAATACAATATTAATTTAATGTAAAATAAATAGATTCATATAGTTATTAAAATATCTTTTATAAAGAGCTTCAAAATGAGATTTGAAAAAATTATTCTTACAGAATGGCGACAATTTTCTAAGATAGACATTGACTTTCATCCTAACGTGACAATCATTACCGGTGCAAATGGTGCAGGTAAATCTACAATATTAAAATTATTATCTAAACATTTTGGATGGCATCATCCATTTTTAGGAACGCCATTTTTATCTAAAGAACGAGGTGTTTTCCAATATAAATCTCTTTTTAAACCATTACAGAAATCAAATGAAAGCTACTATCATTATTCTGGTGAATCACTAGGTAAAATCCTTTATTCAAACAATGCTGTAGCAGATATTTTTGTTAATCAGCAGGTACAAGAAAACGTTCAGTTTGAACTACATATAGGAAATCAATTGCAGATTGATGGAGTACACATTAACTCTCATCGACCTGTACCTAGATATGAAAGATTGCAAAACATTCCTACTAATCCTATGGATGCGTCACAAGCTTTTAGTAGTTATCTGCAAGAAACTCTAAATTTATTTACTAGTAATTACACGCAACATTCTCCTACTTATAGAATGAAAGAAGCTATAGTTTCCATGGCAGCATTTGGTCCAGGAAATCAATTCGTACAAAAAAATGAAAAAATTGAAAAACAATTTTATGATTTTAAGGAAATATTAAAGCAGATTTTGCCTAATGAGTTAGGATTCAAAGATTTAAGTATTAGAATGCCTGATATTGTCTTAGAAACAGATTCTGGTGACTTTCTATTAGATGCTTCTTCTGGAGGCATTATGTCTATCATTGATTTAGCATGGCAAATATTTCTTTATTCACATGATAAAGAAGAATTTGTTATCACAATTGATGAACCTGAAAACCATTTGCATCCATCTATGCAGCGTTCTCTGCTCAATGACTTTGTTAAAGCATTCCCTAATGCTCAATTTATTGTAGTAACACATAGTCCATTTATAGTTTCATCTATTCGTGAATCTAATGTTTACGCATTAAAATATGAAAATTTTCATGATGATGAAGGCAAAGTTATAAAAAAAGTCGTATCTCATAAGTTAGATTTAAATACAAAAGCAGCAACAGCTAATGAAATTTTACGTAATGTCTTGGGAGTTCCAGTAACACTTCCTAAATGGGCCGATGAAGATTTACAGAGAATTTGTTCAGAATTTACTGTGGCAGATATTACAGTTGAAGGACTAGCTAGATTACGATTTGAATTAAATCAAGCTGGTTTAGAAGAATTTTATCCTGAAGCACTGAATAATATTGTTGCAGGTAATAATCAATGATTAACATAAGAAAACTTGATGAACCTGCTGTTTTATTGAAGCATGCTAATAAATGGAAATTTAGGCTTTTAAAAATTATTAATGAAAAAAAAGTACCAACAGAATACCTTTTATCAAGGTATAGCCATCCTGAAATCAAGAAAAAGTTAATTGAAGAAACGAATGGTAAGTGTGCGTATTGCGAAAGTAAGTTATTACATATTCAGCATGGAGATATTGAGCATATTTTTCCAAAATCTTTAGATCAATCAAAACGCTATGAATGGAATAATCTAACTTTATCTTGCATAACATGTAACCAAAATAAATTAGATAAGGATCCTAATCTAAATAATATTTTAAATCCGTATACTGATAGTCCTGAGATTAGTATGATTTTTTTAGGTCCTTTAATCAAAGCTGCTGATAATAAAGGTGAGTCAACAAGAATTTTATTGGATCTAAACAGAACTTATTTAATTGAAAAAAGACAAGAACGTCTTGATAAAATTAGTTTAATAATCAGGGATTTGAACAATTATGGATTGCCATTAGTTGCAAGAAAAGCGATTTATAAGGATTTAATAGAAATAGAAGCTTCTGATAGCCGAGAATATTCAGCTATGGTTCGACAAATTATTAAATGTTTTGAACCTAGCATTCCTTTAGATGTTAAAGCAGCATGAATATAAAAAGATAATATATATACTCTTTTTATTGTTAAATACTGAATTTTATACGCTTTCCTAAGGTTAATTTCCTTAAAATTAACCTTATACGAATTATATGAAACGAGAACCTACAGCTCTCGTTTTTTTCTTTTAAAACTGCTAAAATTCTTATACGCCATTGACGTACTTCAACCTATGTTATTTATTGAAACCAGTATTTTTACCAAGCAAATTAAAGAGCTTGTGAATGATGAAGAGTATCGTCAGCTCCAGCAGGATCTCTTGGTACAACCTGATAAAGGTGACTTAATCAAGAATGGCGGTGGCATTCGTAAAGTGCGTTGTGCTCAAGGCAATAAGGGTAAAAGTGGTGGTATCCGGGTGATCTATTATTGGGTCACAGAAGATGATCAGATCTTTTTTCTGGTGGCTTATCCAAAGTCAGTAAAAGATAACCTGACTGATAAAGAAACATCGATATTGCGTCAATTAGTGAAGGAGCAATTTCATGGATAACAACTTATTTGATGACTTGGTTGCTTCGATTAAAGAAGCTGGTGCCATCAAACGCAATGAAATGAAAGCAAGCCGAGTGACTGAGCTTGAATTACCAGATATTAAAGAAGTACGTGAGAAAACAGGCTTAACCCAAGCTGAATTTGCTGCACGTTTGCATATTAGCGCGAGAACCCTACAAAACTGGGAACAAGGCCGTCGCTATCCGACTGGTCCTGCAGCGACTCTAATTCGCATTCTGGATGCCCATCCAACCCTAATTTAAAAAGTTTAGATAATAAAAAAGCCCGACATCCTGTCGGGCTTTTTCATATCGGGGTGCTCGTCTTACTGATCTTGTGCTGCCCATTCCTTGCGCTATTTTCTTATTCTTGTTTTCTGGAAACATCCAGTTCCCTTATGTATTCATCATAGGGCTAATGCCTTGGATTACCAATCCGCAAAAACCTTAAATCTATGTAAGTTTTAGCTTACAAAGTTGGCTTATTTTATCCCAAGAGTTGTCCTCAGAAATTGGGGATTATTTCTGAATTGTGAACATTGATAAATCAGGAAAAAATACAAAAGCGAATGTTTTTTGATCAATTTTATTGGCTAAAAGTTACAGATTTGCTCATAAAAAAGCCGACTTGTTTCCAAGTCGGCTTTTCGGGTTTGCGTCCCCGATTTTTTATAGCATAACTTTTTGAAATATAAAACTATTTTTATATGCGTTTCGTATAACGCCCATTATGTTAAATGGAATGTTTATGAGAAATTAATAGTCTATTTTTGTTTGAGATTGAAGTATATTTAAAAAAGTTAAGTTGTTTTTTTAAATGCATAACTTCATCTTTTAGTTTTTTGATTTGTTGCTCTCTTTCGTCCTGTATAGGGTAAGTAAGTTCACCAAATTTTCTAACTAACTGACTGTATTCAATCAATTTATTGTAGTCAAGTTCGAAATCTCCGCTTTTTATATATTTAAGTATAGTCGAGCGAGGTTTTTTATACGCTATAGCAGCATCACTGATCGAAAATTTTTTTAAAAAATGATGATTTTTACCTAGCATACTATTTCACTTAAGGCATTATTAATTTCGTATATATATGTTAATAAAATTAACACATACAAGATATAAATCTTTAATCATTATTGGTTAATAATTGAACGTTTACTTTACACATGCCCTACTCTGATAATTTTTCTATTATTAAATCAATATGCTTTTAAAAATTTATATTATTAACATAATACACCTTATACGAAATGTGTTATAATTTTCCTTAGAAATCAATGCTGTAGTTTCTAGTTTATAGCCCAATCACACCCGATTGGGCTTTTTTTATGACTTTTCACGTTCCACGCCTATTATTTAATCAATGTTTCACGACTTTGTTCATATCAGTTAAACAATCGTGGTTAATCATAGGGTCTAAAAAAACGGCTCCAAAAGCCTCTTTTTTCCGGTTCCTGTTCAATGTACTCCGGTACTGGAATCCGCTTATTTTCCCTCTGCTCTGGAGTAGTCAATCCGTCATGTTTCAGCTCAGGTTCTGACCGAGGATCCGTTGCTATATCTTGGCTAGGTTTCTGATCGGTAAACGTAGTCATATTAGTCTTTGGAGCTTCTAATAGACGTTGCATTGCCTCAATTTGCTCTTGATAGAAAGATTCTCGTTCTAAAGACTGGCTTTCTCTAAGTTGCGCTTGATTTAATTGCTTCTCAAGCAATTCAACTTGACGTTTGAGTAAGTCAATTTCTGTTAACTTTTGGCTGTCAATTGATTGACTTTGATTGACACCACTCCCTTTCTTTTGTGGTTCGCCAAATACTCTTAAAGCTTCTGAGAAATCAATTAAGCCATCTGCTCCTTTTGATAAATTTCCTTTATTTATATGAGCATATATTGCTTGTCTGGAAAACCCATATAGTTTTGCTAACTCTGAAACGGATAGTTTTTTCATGGTGTAAATGAGTTGTCAATTTGTGTTAATACTTCACTGTCAACTTTACATTGTCAATTGACACTATTCATTGAAAGCCAACTTTTCTAAGTAATGGAGTGAATTCTTTTACTCTCTCAGGATCTTGCAACATATCAGCTATACGTACAGCGAATTGTTCATAGCTTTCTGTACCTTGTGAATATTTACTCATCTCAGGAAGTTCGGAGAGCTTATTGGCGAATAGGTGACGTTGTTTATCTGTCATTGTTGAAAAGAGGTCTAATGTATTTGAATCTCTTTTAGATCCGACAGATTGAGTAGCCGACTTTTT
Organism: Acinetobacter sp. P1332; assembly: GCF_044057475.1. Taxonomy (NCBI): domain Bacteria; kingdom Pseudomonadati; phylum Pseudomonadota; class Gammaproteobacteria; order Moraxellales; family Moraxellaceae; genus Acinetobacter; species Acinetobacter sp. P1332. The sequence goes on along the minus strand of NZ_CP171162.1, from coordinate 684 downwards.
TTGATTAAAGCTAAATGAAAAGCCTGTAATTGATCTGCCCGTCTTATGCTGTTCAACTTTGACAGTAATATCGGTATGTTCATTGACTTGTTTTAATGCAATGTCTAAGACATATTTTTTAAAATCATACATTCGTTTGTATTCAGTATCGAGTACCCCTATTTTTTGTCTGAAGTCGTACAGGGTTATGAGAGGCGTTTTTCCGGTACTACGCCATGCAATTAATATTTCATATAAACGAACGGCATAAGCACTTGTTAAATTGCTTATTTGTTGTATTTCATACTTTGTAAATTGTTCTTCTAGTCTAGTAATTAAAGGCACAATAGCGGGAGCAAAGATAAGTCTAACAACAGCCTCATTATCAATATAAGCAACCTCACTCACCCATCTTGATTTGTGATTAATAACATTTCCTTTTTCACTAAGGCTTTGATAACTAAATTGTCTTGCGAATAGATCATCACAAGCATCTTTTAATGCTTGATAAGCCGTATTTCGATGAACACCAAATTGATTGATATAACTTTCAGCATGAACTGTTAGAGGATCATTAGCATTTATTCCTTTACCCGACTCCCTTGCTTCAAGAATCGCTAGAAGAATTAACCGTTGCTCCACTAGATCAAGGTTATAACTGGCATTAATTAAGGCATTATCTTTAACTATTAGTTCTGTTTTCAT
>NZ_CP171161.1:0-10532 GCF_044057475.1 Acinetobacter sp. P1332 | reverse complement strand
AATAAAACCATTGATTTTCTTTTATATATGACAACTATATACTTGTCATATTTGGTAGTCAATCCGTCATAGTTAAGTAGTCAATCCGTCATAGTTAGTAGTCAATCCGTCATAGTTAGTAGTCAATCCGTCATAGTTGAACGTTGAAAGGCTTGCTCCATAAGGGATACAGCTCAATGAAAAGATTTAAAAGATATAAAAATAATTAAAAATACGTTTGAAAAAATTGCCCTTGGTTTTCGCTACGCTCAAACTCTATTGAATCTCGCTTTCGCTCGATTCGTGGGGCAATTTTTTAGATCATCCTGTTGTGACTTTGAGAAAAAGCAAAAACAAGAGCAAAAGAAACTCGGAATTCGCTTCGCTCATAAAGCTTTTTTACTCGCTACGCTCGATCTAGGCCCAATTTTCTGCATGTGATTTACGCTTATTTAGGCTTCACAGCCTAAAAAGCTGTTTTTCAGAGAGTCGAGGTGCGAATTTTGGTGCTTCGCTCGTAGACACTCACTCTATTCATCCCGATTAGAATAAAAATAGTCTCTATTTGGCGCTCATTTGCGTTTTTTGACCTGATTACTCATTTCAATAGTCGATTCTATGTCTTATGTAAAAATGTGGCTGAAATCGCATGTGAGAGCGTTTTAACTTAGGTTTTATTTTTGACCTGTAGGCTAGAGTTTTCGCTTATAGATTTTTCTCTTAAAAATACAATAGTCAGGATCTCTTTTGGCCAAGCACTATCTTTACTGTCAGTTAAGTCAATTAAATGGATTGGGAGCCGGTACATACCGGCAATTTTTGGTTCACACACCACGCATCTAAAGATAAAAGCTCAAAATCCATGATTTATAAGGCGTACAGACGATTAATTATGATGAAGAATCTGATACCAAAAAATAGAAAGAAAAGTAGTTAAGTTATTGGTTTATATATAAATTAAATGATACCGCTGATGATACCAACAAAAGGCACTTTTTACACTTTAAGTTGTTGTTTAATAAATAGTTTTTTTGGTATCACTTGTACTGTTAGAATGATACCAGAATTATTTATTTTAATGTTAATTATCAATATATTAAGTGGTATCAAAATATTCTCATAGTAAATGAATAACGATTTTGTCATCTTTACCAGTCGTTACGATAGAAAAACTGGCACATGACTGTACTGTTTTGACTTAAAAATGAGTTCCAGAAAGTGTACACGCAAGAATTGATTAAATATTTGATTTATATTGATTCGCATGTGTACACCTATGTATACATTAAATGACAGTAAGTTTCTAAAATCATTGAAAATATGCTGTACACATAGGGTATACAAGCAATGTACACGCTTTATGCATTAATTCAGGTATAACATATTGAAATTTATTACAAATAAGCGTGTACAGCTAAAGGGTGAAGTGTTATGTCAACAGAATTGGTCAACTCGGCAAGTATCCTTAGTTTTCCTCGGCCATGTGATTTCTGTGAATTAAAGGAAAATGTTCAAAAATTTGCAGGGTTAATGCTTTGTGGAAATTGTCAGGAAAGCATCCGGATCACCAATCCTGGCATGTTTGAAGCCAATGGTCAGATTGAACAAAAAGCCCAGGATTAACCTGGGCTGCGTATAAGAGATTTTATGTTAAATGTTTTCTATAAGTTCGCTTTATAACCACCCCTAATTTGCTAGCAGGTTCTATATAACTTAGTATTCGCAAGTCTATTTGTTATTACTGTATAAGTAAAATTCAAGGCTCTTTAACAGGAACACCTCACGATTCAGAAAAAATGCTCGATTTTAGTCTATTAGCAAATATTCGTCCTGAAATAGAAACTGTACCGTTAGTAGGTGTTAATGATGCTTTACAACGTTTAAGAGCAGGAGATGTTAAGTTTAGATTTGTCATTCAAATGAATGCTTAAGTCTTTAACTTTTTAAATCTAAAAAACAGGAATTTCATTTATGTCTAAACACTATGATTATATTGCGATTGGCGGAGGCAGTGGCGGTATTGCATCAGTCAATCGTGCTGCCATGTATGGTAAGAAATGTGCACTGATAGAAATGGGTGATATTGGTGGAACCTGTGTCAACGTAGGATGTGTTCCTAAAAAAGTGATGTGGTATTCAGCTCAAATTGCCGATGCGATTCATAAATATGGTCCTGACTATGGCTTTAATACAGAATTGAAATCCTTTAACTGGAAGAAATTAGTTGAAAACAGACAAGCCTATATCAGCCGAATACATACATCGTATGACACAGGACTAGCTAAAAATAATGTTGATGTCATTCGAGGTTTTGCAAAATTTTTAGATGCTCAAACAATTGAAGTAAATGGTGAAACGTACACAGCTGACCATATTTTAATTGCTACGGGGACTCAAGCATTCAAACCTGAAATTGAAGGTGCTGAATATGGTATTGATTCCAATGGTTTCTTCGGATTAGAACACTTACCGAAGCGGACTGCTATTGTTGGTTCTGGCTATATTGCTGTGGAATTGGCAGGTGTTCTTAATGCATTGGGTTCGAATGTACAATTATTTATTCGTAAACATCAGCCTTTGCGTGGATTAGATCATTTCCTTGGTAAAACACTATTAGAGAATATGCGCAGTGAAAATATTAACGTGCATACTCATAGTCAGATTAACAAAGTGACTAAAGTTCAAGATAACTCACTTGTATTACACCTAGAAGATGGTACAGAACATAGTGTAGATTGCTTGATTTGGGCAATTGGTAGAAAACCTGCAACTGAAGCGATCAATCTTAATAAGACTCAAGTTCAATTGAACGAGAATCGCTTTATTCATGTTGATGCATATCAAAATACAACACAGTCTGGCATTTATGCAGTGGGTGATATTACAGGTAAAGTCGAGTTAACACCTGTTGCTGTGGCAGCGGGTCGAAGACTGTCTGAACGTTTATTTAACAATAAGCCAAATGAACATTTAGATTATGAAAATATTCCGACTGTGGTGTTTAGTCACCCACCTATTGGAACAGTTGGATTAACCGAAGATCAAGCCATAGAAAAATTTGGTAAAGATGCCATCAAAATTTATAGTTCTTCCTTTACATCCATGTATACAGCGATAACAGAACATCGACAACTCACAAAAATGAAATTAATTTGTGTAGGAACTGATGAGAAAGTGGTCGGAATTCATGGTATTGGATACGGTATGGATGAAATTCTGCAAGGCTTTGCTGTTGCTTTAAAAATGGGAGCAACTAAAAAAGACTTCGATAACACTTTAGCAATTCATCCGACTTCTGCTGAAGAATTCGTCACAATGCGTTAATCATTGATCATCTAAAAGAGCATTTATTTATATATTTGCTCTTATTTTTATATTCTATATCCAAATTATGAACTTTCAACAACTTAGAATTATTAGAGAACTCACTCAACATAATCTCAATTTATCACAAACAGCACATGCTCTAAAAACATCTCAATCTGGTTTAAGTAAAAAAGTCTTCTTTCATTATTATATCTTTTTATTTTTCTGAAATATTTACTTTAAGATATTGAATAACAAAATAAAATAAATGACAGCTTATGTGTCACTAACTAATGTCATTGATTGTCACTAAATTCTATAACTCATTGATATTATTTAATCAGAAATGACAACTTATGTGTCATCTGACGAATGTTGATAAATTAGTGGCTATGTAAGTGCTAATTTTACACTTCTCTATTATACTTTTTATCAAATTATTTTTAATAATATGCTACTACTTAATGAAAATATTAACTTTTTTGGTGATAACTCTCTTTTCATGTATGACTGCTCATGCTGCTGAGAGGAAATGGAGATCCTTAGCAGGTGTGATGTATTTAGATGAAAATTCTGTAGTTGTTACCAATGAACCTAAACTCGTTAATGCAACTATCTATGTGCATAATTCTAAAACAAACGAAAATTTGTTAAGTAATACTACAGTTGATTGTAAAGATAATACTTATTATATAGATGACTTAATTCAGGTATATGATGAAAAATTTATTCTAAAACGGGCAATTCTTTCTCCAATCAATACTAGACAAGACCCGAAAAAAATTACATCTGAGTCTCTTTATTTAGCTTTAGTAACTCTTTGTAATGACTCGAATAATGAGAGGTTTAGAGAAAAAGTATCTAATTTAAAATCACGTTATGATAGAAATTCTATTGGTCAACTTTACAATTTCATGGGCACTAATGAATGGTTCTTATTTCATGGAATGGTATCTGGTTTTGATACCATAAACGTTAAAGGATGTGAGTCCAACAATAAACTGGAAAATACTACAGACTGTAAAAGTGCAAAAGGTTTACTCCAAAATTATGGAAGCCTCAACTATATTCCAGATAATTACAGATATCAAAATGCGATAAATATTAAACAACTTGCGCTATCTGGAAAATTAGATGTTCTAAAGTCTATTAAACTCTATAGCACATGGTCTTCGTCTATTTACAAAAAAGCCGAGTCATACAGTAGGTCTAGTCAAGAATTATCTCGTGTTTACGCACTATTGCTGTTCTATGAGGATGTAACAGGGAAAGTTGTTAATGGTATTAAAAACTAATAACTAGCCCAATGAGTTGAAAGACTGAATAGGTTTTTGAATGATTACCGATTGAAAAGATCTTTTAGCCTCACTAAAATTAACATAATACACCTTATGCGAAGTCAAAAATGGGAGCTTAAGCTCCCATTTTTACTGATGATTTTTTAATTCTTTGAGCATAGCATCCCGCAAAATTTCATTCATTCGTGTTTGATAGCCTTTGCCTTGAGCTTTAAACCATGCAAGTACATCAGCATCTAAACGAATGGAAGTCTGTTGCTTCACTGGGCGATAGAATAGAGGTGGTTCCACTTGTTTGAACAACTAAAAGCGTATTTATAAGTGATATTCCGCTCTAGTTAAGCCACCTTGTTTTGTTGGGGTAGCTGATCATAGTAAAACTCATTTGGTGTCATTTTGTCTAGACTCGAATGAGGTCGTTTCAGATTATAAAACTCAAAATATGCACTCAATTGCTTTTTCGCATCTGTGACACTGCTATAAGCTTTGAGATACACCTCTTCATATTTAACGCTCCGCCATAATCGTTCAACCATCACATTATCTACCCATCGACCTTTACCATCCATACTGATTTGAATGCCATTTGATTTCAATACATCAATAAATGCATCACTGGTGAACTGACTGCCTTGGTCTGTATTCAATATTTCAGGTGATCCATATTTTTCAATCGCTTCATTTAAAGCCGAAATACAAAAATCCACCTCCATACTAATCGATACCCTATGCGCAAGTACCTTGCGGCTATGCCAATCAATCACAGCACATAAATAAACAAAGCCTTTTGCCATAGGGATATACGTTATATCAGTAGACCACACTTGATTACTGCGCTGAATAGCCAATCCTTTGAGCAGATATGGATATTTACGGTGAGCTTGATTAGCCTGGCTTAAATTTGGTTTGCAATATAACGCCTGAATACCCATTTTCTTCATTAAAGTACGTGTATGACGTCGTCCTATATGATGCCCTTGACGATTCAACAAATCACGCATCATACGACTGCCTGCAAAAGGATATTGCATATGTAATTCATCAATACATCGCATCAGCTTCAGATCTGATGAGCTAACAGGTTTTGGGCGATAATAATAACAACCACGAGAGACTTTCAGTAACTTAGCTTGTTTAGATACTGAAATCTGAAGTGAGTGATCGATTAACTTTTGTGGTTGAAGCGGCCCAGTTTCTTCAACACACCTTCTAAAAAATCAATTTCTAATGCCTGCTCACCGATTTTTGCATGTAACTTTTTAAGATCAATGGGAGGTTCTGATGGAGCTTTTGATTGATCGAAAGCTTGTGAGGAAGCTGAGATCAATTGATTTTTCCAGTCAATAATTTGGTTTTGATGAACATCAAACTCAGAACTCAATTCAGCAAGTGTTTTTTCTGCTTTGATCGCAGCAAGTGCTACCTTAGCCTTAAAGTCGTTTGAATGATTTCTTCTTGGTCTACGTGCCATAAAATACTCCATATATTGATGTTTATAACATCATTTGAGGAGCAGAGTATCACTTATAGGAGTTGTTCAAATTTCCGGATCCATCTCTGAATTGATTATGGCGTACAGCATTGCTCCAGTCGGTAATTTCGGGCATATCTGAGAGATCTAGCTGATCGTCAGGAACCGTTCCCTTAGCAAGCAAGCGTTGAATTTCAGCATCTTGCTTGTCGCTGAATTTTTCATTCAGTTCTTTGCGTGAGTATCTAACCATGCTCATATCTATCTCGCTCCGCCCTAGTGACTTGTCTTGCACTAATGATTCGTATGATTTCACAGTCATCTTCATCAAAGATGGTGTGAGCTACTAAGAGCATTAGTACGCCTTTTACTTTTCCAATGGTTTGCCAACGTTCTTCACCATCGGTATGTCTGTCTTGGATTGAGATCCTTAATGGATCATCAAAAACAAGGCTTGCTGTTTCGAAAGAGACATCGTGCTTTTTCTGATTCTTTCGATTCTTTGCCTCATCCCATTCGAAATACTGTTCCATAAAAAACATTCAAATTTGTATATACAATAATGTATCACAAAATTGTATTACTCAAGCTGAAAAGCGTAATTTTTAGTCAGATTTATTGGCAAGAACTATCAAAACTGTTCATAAAAAAGCCGACTTGTTTCCAAGTCGGTTTTTTAGGTTTTGCGTCCCAATTTTTTATAGCATAACTTTTTGAAATATAAAACTATTTTTATATGCATTTCGTATAAGCTCTATTATGTTAAATAATTAAGGATAAAAGCTTTATTACTAAATAGAACAGTTGCTTAAAGCAGTATAGAGTTAAGTTTGCATTTTAATATCAAGTTGTCTTTCAGCACCGATAATCACCATACGAATCCCATTTTCAAAAATGTCATCCGCATTCATATTTTGTAAGGTATTCACTCCTTGGAGCATGAGTGGATATATAGTTGGATCGGCTTCGAATGGTGGGTCTGATCTTATTTCTTCTTGCTGCTCCTCAAGGACCCACCCAACAATAAACCTTCCTAATGTCATAAGTAATGCAACTGCTTCAACAGGAGAAAACCCAGCATGAGATAACAGCGCAACTTGGGCCTCAATCGTGTTGAAATGTCCTTGACTGGGGCTAGTTCTTGCATGTAGACGAGCACCATCACGGTAAGCTAGTAGTGCTCGACGAAAGCTTACAGAATTAGCGAGCAACCAATCTTGCCATGTCATCCCATCGATGGGTAAAGAAACTAAATGGTGTTCATTTATAATGGTTTCCGCCATTGCTTCCATTAACAAGGATTTATTCTTGAAATGCCAATATAGAGTTGGAGATTTAATACCCAATCGTTGAGCTAGCTTGCGTGTGGTTATTGAATCTATGCCTTCTTCATTCAACATATCCAATGCGGTACGCAGGACTATTTCACGTGTCAGACGTTGAGGTGCAATATCTTTTTTACTCATAAATCTATCACTGATAGGGAGTGTGTGAGAGAATATTAATTCTATCATTGCTAGAGAAGGCATTTGTGAAGAAATCATTGAGCGTGATTTTAATCACTATATTTCTGGATGCTGTTGGGATTGGTTTAATTATGCCGATCTTGCCTGAATTATTACGGTCATTGGCTGGAGCTGAAGCAGGCGGTGTTCACTATGGTGCTTTATTAGCTGTGTATGCTCTGATGCAGTTCATTTTTGCACCTATCCTTGGAGCGTTGAGTGACCGATTTGGACGTCGACCTGTATTAATTATTTCAATTGCTGGTGCAACGGCTGATTATCTCCTAATGGCTGCTGCTCCTTCTCTATTGTGGCTATATATTGGTCGTATTTTTGCGGGAATTACAGGTGCCAACATGGCTGTTGCAACAGCTTATGTTTCAGATATTACTCCAGCCCATGAGCGTGCAAAAAGGTTTGGTCTCCTTGGAGCTGTCTTTGGTATTGGGTTTATAGCGGGTCCGGTAATAGGTGGAGTTTTGGGTGAATGGAACTTACATGCACCGTTCTTTGCTGCTGCTTTTATGAATGGGATTAATTTAATAATGACAGCAGTCTTATTAAAAGAATCAAAACACAGCAATAAAATGACTGAGAAGGTTCAGGAGCAATCAATATTAAAGAAATTATCCTATTTGATCACTCAACCTAATATGGCTCCATTGCTTGGTATCTTTTTAATTATCACATTGGTTTCACAAGTCCCCGCAACTTTATGGGTTATCTATGGGCAGGATCGTTATGGCTGGAGTATATTTATTGCAGGTGTTTCCCTTGCTAGTTATGGAATATGCCATTCTATTGCACAGGCTTTTGCTATCGCCCCTATGGTAAAGAGGTTTGGAGAGAAAAATACGTTGTTATGTGGAATAGCTTGCGATGCAATTGGTTTACTTCTTTTATCTATTGCTGTTGAAGAATGGGTGCCTTTTGCGTTGTTACCATTGTTTGCCCTTGGTGGAGTAGCCGTTCCTGCTTTGCAAGCAATGATGTCCAGAGGTATTAGTGATGAAAGACAAGGTGAATTACAAGGGCTATTAAGCAGTTTTAATAGTCTGGGGGCTATAATTGGTCCTGTATTAGTTACTAGCCTCTATTTTATGACTCAGGCATCAGCTCCTGGAATGGTATGGGCATTAGCTGCAATACTTTATGTAATCACCCTACCCTTATTGCTTAAGTATCGCCTGAATAAATATTCTGGAGTTCCATAAAATATTTAATTTATTGGTTTAAAAACTAATGGATTCTATAGTTTATCTAAAATTAACATAATACACCTTATACGAAATGCTATTTTTATTCTGATATAAATCATAATCTTATCGTATATAAAAAAGCCCAATCACTACCGATTGGGCTTTTTACGTGAATAGTCGTGTTCCACGTCTATTCTTTGATCAATGTTCCACACTTTTGATTAGCTCAGTTGAATAATGCCCTTAGCCATTCGGCAAGAAAAACCGGCTTAACCACCCTCTTTTCGGCTGCTCCGGTTCAACATGCTCCGGCACCGGAATACGCTTATTTTCTGTTTCGACCAGAGTAGTCAATCCGTCATGTTTAGCTTCTGCTGTGTCCGGTTCTGGAGCTGTTTTGGTCATGCTTGGTTGCAACGGTTCTTGATCGGTAAACGTAGTCATATTGGTTTTTGGGGCTTCTAATAGACGTTGCATTGCCTCAATTTGTTCGTCCTTAACATGTAACTGATCATTCTTAGCTTTTAATTCATCTCGTTGAAATTTCTCACGGTCATGAGCCTGTTCTAGCTGTTTTTGAAGCATGTGAACCTGTTGTTCAAGCAAGTGAACTTCTGACAACTTTCGTGTTTCGGTTGTCTGTGAACTGTTCACATGTTTAGATGGTTCACCAAAGACTCGAATAGCTTCAGAAAGATCAATTTTACCATCGCTATTCTTACTTAAATTACCTTTATTTATTTGTTTATAAACGGCTTGACGAGTCATTCCATAGAGGTTTGAAAGTTCGATAACAGATAGTGATTTCATGTTGTAATCTAGGTTGTCTATTATGTGAACTAAGATACATTAAGAAACAGTCAACCGCTACATACACAATCAAACCTCACCCTTTAAAACCTAAATTCCTAAGATGAGGAATAAATTGCTTTTGTTGTATTGGATCTCTAAGCATTTCTTTTATTCTTGATGCCAGTACATCATAGCTTTCTCCTTGAGCTGCTAAATGCGATAGCTCATGTAAGCGAGAAAGCTGATTGCCAAACATATTGATTTGAGCGTCTGTTAGTTTATAAACCTTATCTTGTTCGTTATGTTGATTAATACTTTTTGATTTTTCTTTAAATGAAAAAAGAATATGGGTGACTTTACGACCAGTTTTTTTCTGCTCATAGGAAACGCTTAATGGGCTGCATTCATTTATTTGGTCTACAGCAGTATCAATTACCCGTTTTTTGAAATCTGCAAATAGTGGGTATTTTTTGCCAAGCTCCAACATGCTTCGTAAGCTCTCAACAGAGATTTCACGCTTACCTATTTGTCTGTATTGCACCAATAATTCATAAATACGAATACCATATCCACTATTGATCCCAGCAATATCTGATAGAGCATACTTAGTAAATTCTCTACTTAAATTAGATATGAAGGGCAAGATAGGTTTTGAAAAACGAATACCAATGATACTTTGACTATCCAAAAACTGGATCTCTTGTACCCACCTCATTTTTATAGATTTATCATCAATACTAAGATTAATAGATCTTTCATAAAGTCTATTAATACCTTCTTTTAAGTCTCTGTATGCGGTTTTTTCATGTACTCCTAATAGCTGTAGTTCATTAACGCTTACAGGGTATAACTCATCATCAGTAATAGGCTGGCTCTTCGGAATACGTGAAATAGCTGCCAAGACGATACGCTGTTCTACAGCACTTAATTGATAGGAAGCTTCTATAACTTGATTTGATTTAACAATTTGATTCTTATCCAA
>NZ_CP171160.1:0-12918 GCF_044057475.1 Acinetobacter sp. P1332 | reverse complement strand
TTGCTACACCTTTATTATACGTGGTGTTATTACACCATCATTAATCAGTGGTGTAAATAGGTGACTTTTTGGTGTTATATAGGTGACTTTTTGGTGTTATATAGGTGACTTTTTGGTGTTATATAGGTGACTTTTTGGTGTTGTATATCCCTTGTATACACTATAAATAAAGGCTTACAGCATGTCTAAAAGCATTTAAAAACTTTAAAAATAATTAAAAGCCCAGTGCATGAAAAATTGCCCTTGGTTTTCGCTACGCTCAAACTCTATTGAATCTCGCTTTCGCTCGATTCGGGGGGCAATTTTTTGGATCATCCGGTTGTGACTTTGAGAAAAAGCAAAAGCAACTCGGAATTCGCTTCGCTCATAGAGCTTTTTACTCGCTTCGCTCGGTCTAGGGTCATTTTCAAGCTGTTCGCGCCCATTCGGGACGCTCTAATGTGACTGTGATTAATGGATAGGAAGCTTGTAATCAAGGAAAAAAGCGGCCGAAATTTTGATGTCTTCAGTTCGCTCGTAGACACTCGCTCTTTGCATACCTATGAGGTATAGAGAGAACCGCAATCTTAAGGACCTCCAAAGTCGCAATCATCATTTTTAGGTTTAGGTCGTACGGATGCTTGGGTTACTTCTGGTTCTTGATCGCCCTGAATCACTTGCTCCTGTTTTACTTGTGCTTTTAAGCCTGTTACTGGCTTGAACTCGATTTGTGGATCTGGGTAACGGAGTGAGTTTTGAAGCTGGTTATCCATTTTGCTCAGGTTCCAGTGCTCAGCCTGCAGAATGGGCTTTTGTGTTGTGATGATTTCTTGAAGGTCTTGTTCGAGCTCTTTTGGATTTTTGGCCTTCTTGGCCACATGATTGAAGTAATACATGACTTCGAGTGAGCTATACGGCTCATTCAGGCATGAATAGAAATATTCGTGTTGTTGTGCCTGCTGCTTTTGTTCAATTTCCCGTTCTTTGGCATTGTGCCGCCGAATTTTATGGATCTCTGCCAGGTATTCTGTAGTTTCATTTTGTTTGCCAGCTCCTAATTTGGGTTCTGGGAGATATAGGGTGCCGTGAATCTCATTGTATTTATCGTAGCTGTCTGCTGTGACCTGATTGGTGATGGTGATAGTTTGGCCGTCGATCTGGTAGGTCACGGTAGGGCAGTGCTGCGCAAGGGCATCATTGAGATGGTTTTCCCAAGCTTTTCGGATGTATAGCAAAAAGGTGGAATAGTCGGCATGACCATCCTGCAGCTGAATTTTTTTGGCACCGCCTTTACCGGGATCTTGTGGGTTATAGCGTTTGAAGTACTGTTCTGCGCTGCGTTCAATACCGTCATCGGCTTTTAAAGAGAACATGAGATGACAATGGGGCTGTTCTTCGCCACTGAGGCGCGATTTAACGTTGTGTATAGCATATGAATGCGGATATTGCTGTGGAACTATATGCTTATCTAAAAACGTCTCTATGAGCGTTTTACGCTGTTCTGAAGTGAATTTATTCGGCAGGGCAATTTCGTATTCCATGTAGACTTTGGCATTGGCACGTTCAAATGTATCTGCGGCTTGCCAAAATTCAATCGGATCTTTCACCCAGGAAGGCATGCATTTGCCAGGTTCAACGTATTCTAAAATTTCGTCACTTTTCTTGCGGACGTTTTCGTATTGCATTAATCGGGCAATGTAGAGGTAATGGCCAGTGGCGTAGCCTTTATTTTTACTTTTGACGCTGAGATGGTAGTGGGTCATGCTCACCTCTGTTTGTTTCGGACCGTTTTTTAGCGAGTGAAACGAGTTGAAAAGCGCTCGAATTTGGAATGCCTGAATGGCTGAAAAATTCGTGAGAAGGGGGTCAAGGGGGAAGCGCCCCATTGCGTACTAGTTTCTCCGATGAGGAGAAACTGTCAAGTGCGAATTATTTAAATTAAAAATAAAAATTCTTTTCAAGAAATTTTATTTTTAATTTAAATAATTATTTTCAGACTGCCCAATTTAAATATGGTAAAACCATATCTAAATTGGTAGCAGTTCTGAAAATTTAGCGGCAGATGATATGAATCAGGAAAAAGCAAAAAAGCGCGGTAGACCTGCTCAACTTTTACAAATCGCAGAATTACATGCTTTCGTTGAGTTTTTATTAGAGAAAGATCCACGCTCTGAACTCCAAAATCAGGTCATTGATGCACTACAAGCTGAAGACTTCAATTTTGATTATTTGTCTGAAGCTCAGCAGATCTTAGTGAAAGAAGCGTTAAAACCATACCGTGAACATATAAAGTTAAAGTTGTTATTTGAGGAGCTTTCTCAGCAACCGAAAAAGACTGAATATGAAGAAAAATTTCTGGAGCTGTACCAACGTTATCAGAAGGAAAATCTAGATCCTGCTGAAGTGAATATTCTGAAAATGATGTGTACGCGTTATCTGAATTTTAAAGCACAAAAGCTTGAATATAGTGACTTAGAGCTGTATTTGAGTCAGATTCAGAAGAAGAATGCTAGTGAAAAACGTAAAGCTGAAAATAAACGGAAGTTTGAATTAGGTGGTGCTGTTCTTGCCGCATTTAAGAAACTCAATATTGATATTAGCAATGATACTCCTCAACAGATTACCAATCGAATTGTGAATGCTGGAAAATTTCATGATAATGTACGTAAATCTTTAATTTTTAAAGATGTTAAGACATATAAAAATGAATATTTTGAATCAAACAAACTTTTTATTCAGGTGTTAGAAGGATTACATACATGGAAAAAGGACGGAGAATTATTGTCAGTAATCGAAATTAAGAAAACCTTAGCAAAAGGCCAAGAGTAGTCTTTTTTAGTGGGGGATAAATTTAAATTTTGGAGAAGAAATTTGTGATGAGTGATAGCCTCATTGAAATATTTAAAAATGGTGATTTAGATTTCATCGATTTTGTTGATCGTCTTTTAGACGACGGTTACGTGTTGGATAGTTATTTATGTATCTCAAGGGTGATCTATAATTCTTTTAAAGATAAAGAATTTCAGATGTTTTTAAGGGGAATTTACCCACAAAAAATCGGAATGATACGGTTGCAATCGATAGGGACAAGTTATGGAAACTATGCTTTTTATAACTCTTTAATTGTTTCACCAGAAGAAGTCCTCGAGATTTTAAGAGCTGAGGATATAAACACTTTAAATGGGTTCTAACACGTGCATTTCGTAGATGAGACATTGTGTAAAATTAGAGTACACCCCAAAGTAACGTAATGGCAGCCAAAATCCCCAACCTAAAATCAATGGGTTAGAGCCTGTAAAGCATCAACTTATCAACGATTAAAACAAGTCTTAGATTCATACGTGACATTTAAAAGCCAGTTCATATGCACTGGCTCAGTCAATTCGTATAAGGTGTATTATGTTAATTTTAGAAAATCTTAATCTTTAACTAACATAATCTTCAGTTGATATCACTTGAGCATATGCAAATTCAAAAGCGGCCATTAATGTTGCATGGACATGACCAGCAGGTACTTTAACGCCATTAAATTCCAAGTCTAGTGTTGCACAAGCATCATGAATAACTTTTACCTTATAACCAAAATCAGAAGCAGCACGAACAGCAGCATCAACACACATATGGCTCATAGCACCAATCACGACTAACTCAGTCACTTGATTGCTATCTAAAATTTCTTTGAGATTCGTGTTTAAGAACGCATTGATGTGATTTTTAATGATCACAGATTCATCTTCTTGCGGCTTAACTGTGTCCTGAAATTCAATACCATTTGAGCTAGGTTCAAATATAGGAGATTCAGCATCAGCAATATGTTGGACATGAATCACTTGAGTACCCTGTTTACGGGCCTTCGCAATTACTTTCACTGCATTAGCAGCAGCTTGTTCAATATTTACCAATGGTAATTTACCTGTAGGTAGATATTCATTTTGTAAGTCGATAACTAATAAAGCTGATTTTGACATATCTATTCCTTTACTTAACTAATATTTGTTTTGTTCTGCTTAGGATTTTAAAGAAGTGGAAGTATTCCACTTCTTTAAGTTTCTTTAGAAAGAAAGCGTTTCACCATCAATAGGAATTAAAACCTTATCTTGAATCCCTTTGTCTTTTACGTACTCTGCAAGCTCAGCACGTGTTACTGACATGTGGTTAATTGCATCCATGTGAACAGCAACCACTTTAGCATTTGGTGCTTTCTGAGTTGCACGATAAGTATCTTCTTTGCCCATAATAATGGATTCTTTAA
The DNA here is from genome assembly GCF_044057475.1 of Acinetobacter sp. P1332. Classification (NCBI taxonomy): domain Bacteria; kingdom Pseudomonadati; phylum Pseudomonadota; class Gammaproteobacteria; order Moraxellales; family Moraxellaceae; genus Acinetobacter; species Acinetobacter sp. P1332. Next base: position 8,687 of record NZ_CP171160.1, on the reverse strand, counting down.
AGCCATCAACCAAGGCGTTACCTGTATTTAAGACAATCACATCAGGTTTAAATGTTTGAATCGCTTGATCAACTTCAGAACGCCAGATGGTATCTCCTGCCACATAAACAGTTTCATGGCCAGCAGCTTCAAATACCACACCCATTGCTTCACCTAATCCAGCTTTAAGCTTAGGAATACGGTACATGGCATCAGTACCGTGTTGACCACCAGTTTTAGTGAGCTTAATCCCTTCAAAGGTCGCTTGAGTTAATACACGAACATCTTTGAAGCCTTGTGACTGAATGATTTTCTGGTCTTCTTTATTCTGTACAAACAACGGCATGTTTTTCGGAATAGTCGCTTGTGCTGCATCATCCCAATGATCTAAATGGGTATGGGTCACGATTACCGCATCTACACCTTCTAAAATCGTTTCGGGCTTGATAGGCAAATCGACTAATGGGTTCCGTAAATAGCTACGATGAGTATCAGGAAAACCTTCATAGAATCCTTTTTTAGCAAACATTGGGTCAATTAAAAAAGTCGTATCAGCATAGGTTACTTTAATCGTTGCATTGCGAATTTCTTGTATATGCGTAACTTTAGAAGTATCTCGCTGAACCACCTTGTCATTCGCATATAAATGGACTGAAGCCATTGCCAGAGAGAGTGCAATAACAGAGCTACTTAAAATTTTATTCATGTTCCAGATCCAATCATTTAGTCATACTCGAATCATGATAGGAAAAATTAAGCAATAAAATTGTCTTTAAGGACAATCATCGAAACTATTGGGACAACATGCTATATTTATTATTTTAGAGAGGTAGACCGAATGGCTATACCAGTGATTGGATTGTTCGTTTATCCCAATATAAATCCATTTCACTTCTCTATCCCCCATATCATTTTCAATATCAGGATTGAAGATAAACGCTTATTTGATCTGAAAATTTTTTCTATAGATGGCCAACCCGTAAAAACAGAACAGTCTATGATGATTATCCCTGATGGGGGGATCGAACTCATTAAAAAGTCGGATCTTATTATTATTCCTGGATGGGATGATTTTAATCATGAGCCTGAAGAAGTACTTATCAATGCCCTAAATTGTGCATATCAGACTGGAATTAGAATTGTAGGGTTATGCTATGGAACTTATGCATTGGCATATGCAGGGCTGCTTGACCATAAAAAAGCAGCTACGCACTGGATGGCTGAACAAGATTTTAGTGAACGATTTCCACAGGTTCAGCTTGATAATGACGCCCTGTATGTAGAGGACCAAAGGATCGTAACCTCTGCTGGAACAGGCGCAGCGTTAGACTGCTGCTTGTACTTGGTACGTGAAATCTATAATGCACGAATTGCGAATAAAGTCTCTAGAGTAATGGTGATCCCGCCTCACCGTGAAGGTGGGCAAGCTCAGTTTATTGAACAGCCAGTCGCAGAATCGAGCCAAGATGCACAAATTAATGTATTACTTGATTTTTTAAGAAAGAATTTAGCTTTACAACATAATATTGAAAGCCTCGCTGAACGGACACATATGACACGCAGGACGTTCACACGGCATTTTAAGAAAGCGACAGGCATGACCCTAGTCGATTGGCTGAATACTGAAAGAATCAGATTAAGTTGTGAACTTTTAGAAACGACAAACTTGTCTATCGAAAAGATAACCGAGCTTTCAGGTTTTAATAATACCGTGTCATTTAGAAAAAATTTTCGTGAAAAATATGGCACCAGCCCTCAGGCATGGAGAAAAGCTTTTGGGATCATTAATGAAAATAATCCACCCATTTAACATAATGGTTGTTATACGAAGTCGACTTGTAATGCAATTTGCATTACACTATTCCTAGTACATTAAATACTTGGGAAATATGATGGCTACTGTTAACTTCAGGGTCGATGAAGCCCTTAAAGAAAAATCTTATTCAATCCTTAAAGAGCAAGGTATTGCACCTACGGATTTCTTCACTAGTATTCTTGAGTATGTTGCTACGACTGGGAAACTGCCTGTCAAAAAAGCTTTGCTTTCAGAAGAAGATGAAGAATTATTAGCTCTTGTCCGTAAACGCATTAATGACCCTAAAGAGATGTTTGAGGAAGTCACATTAGATGACTTATAAGCTTTTACGTCACAAAGACTTTACAGCAGAATGGGAAAAACTCCCTGTTGCTATACGAGATCAATTTAAGAAGAAACTAGCCAAAGTCATAGAGCAGCCACATATTCCAAAGAATATGCTTAGAGGGGATCTTGCAGGTTGCTATAAAATTAAATTATTAAAAGCTGGTGTCAGACTTGTATATCAAGTTAAAGATGATCAGGTAGTTATCTTGCTCATCACAGTCGGGAAACGAGCTGATAGCATAGTTTATGACGAAGCTAAAAAGCGCATTAAAGACTAAAAATGGGAGCTTATAGCTCTCATTTTTGCCTTCGTATAAGGTGTATTATGTTAATTTAACTTTAAACATTGAGATCCATTAATTAAATCTGGGTCATTTTTTAAAAGAGTTAAATATTCACTTTGCAACACAAAAGTTTTATTCAAAGTTGTATCATATCGTTTTGCTAATTCTTTTCTTTCCAAATGATTCTGATATTTTTTCAAAAATTTATTAATAATACACATTGAATCAATAGCATCTCCAGATATTAACCTGTAACTTGTAATGTCTTTCTTATAGTCTATCCCCCCCATATCATAAGTATTAAAAAGTGATTCAATTTCACTCAAAGCATATAAATATAAGTGATCGTTAACTTCCGAAGGTTTTTCTGAATTTTTATATGCAGCTCGATATACAAAGCTTGCAGTTTCTAGACTACTTGAAATAGCCATAATTTTTGTTTGTACTATTTGTTTATCTAACTCGCCTTCATCGATTGTATTTTTTTTAGCATTAGAGCAAGAAGAAAGAAGTATAGAACAAATTAATAGAGAGAAGATCTTTTTCATTAATACGTTCCATCAAATTTTTCAAATTCTTCTTTTCTAGGAGTTCTGTAGCCTTCTGATACAGCAAAACTATGAGCTTGTTTATTCCATCTTTTTCCAAAAATCATCGTATACAATCTTTCACTAATCATAAAAGGACCACCATTTTTTAGAATTTGTCCTGCTTCAGCTACCTTTCTTATTATCTCAATTAAATAAACTTATATTTAAAAAAAACTTAATAATAAAATTCAAGTTAAAAAGTATTTTATTTACTTTCAATATAGTCCGTTAAAATCTTATACACACTCATCTTATCTTTATACAAAGTTTTTTTTATAACTACACTGATTTCTTCATTACTCCACTTGTGCCGTTTCGCTCGGCAAATAAATAAAGACCGTAAAACTAGTGGATGATCCCCTTTTCTTAGATAAAGATTTTTAACTTTCTTGGCCATAAAATAATTACTTGTATGTTTATACACAAACTTATTATTGCTAAGTCTATAAATGTGAGTTGATTTGATTGAAAAGTGGCACAATTATCCACAAAAAAGATAAAAAAATCACACAAATATGTTAATACTTGTATCAAATAAATCTATTCGGTGTTTTTATGTTCTGGTTCACTATATCTATTTTATTATTTATCAGTATTTTGTTAATTATTTCTATGTTAAAAGAAAAATTTAAAGATCCTTTTAGATAAAGGGAATGTTTAATAAAAAAAAGGAATGAATCATATAAAAAAATTAAATAGATATGATTATTCTTTAGAAGTGTAAAACACAATAAAAAAAGAATATCCCCAAAAAATCCATTTGGATATCGTATCTAATAATTTTTTATCTGCATAAAAATATCTATAAATAACTTCATTCATAGCAAATATAGTAAATGCAGCTAGAAATATTAAAAAAAATTTCTTTAATAAACCATCAATGTTACCCATTTATATTTCCGTAAAGTTAATTGATAAGATCAAAATAAAGTCATATCTTTCTATTTTTCATGGCGAAAATATACAGATCTGTATATTTTTTTATTGAAGTATACGTCAAAATTGAAATATAATGTGATTATTGCAACAAAATTGCTGGTGATTGGCCTTACTTAAGGTTAAGAATTCCGCGCCCCAATTTCTCTTCCCCAAGAGAAATTGGTTTTTTTAATTTTAATTATATCAATAACTTTGAGTAGAATTTAAAATGAAAATTTATGAAATGATCTTTCATAAAGGAGCTTATGAGAAAACACAGTTATTTTATAAAATAAACAATAAAAGTTCACGAAAGCATTTTATTGAACAAATAAAATTAGAAATTGATACTGAGTTGAATGATTTTAAAAATAACTGTGACTCACATCACAAAAAAGACTTATTATCATTATTTAATATTGTTCACAAAGAAAGTCATCTTCATATTAATACTATGGCTAAAGATTTTATACGCAACTCAAATGCAGAAATTGACCAACATGTTTTCTTAGAAATAAAAGAGCATGATGTTTTAAGTATTTAACATAAAATCTCTTACACGAAATCCAGATTCAAGACATAAAAAAGCCCGACATCCTGTCGGGCCTTTTTACATTGGGTTGTGCGTTATACCGTTAGAGCTAGGCCCATTCCTTGAACAATTTTCTTATTCTTATTTTTTGGGAAACATCCAGTTCCCTTATGTCTGATCATAGGACTAAGATTTTAGTTATCCAATCCGCAAATTATCTAAATCTATGTACGCTTTGGCTTACAAAGTTGGCCTATTTTATCCCAAGAGTTGTCCGCAGAAATTGGGGATTATTTCTGAATCTGGACCATTGAGAAATCAGGAAAAAATACAAAAACGAATGTTTTCTGATCAATCTTATTGGCTAAAAGTTACAGTTTTGCTTAAAAAGAAACCGACTTGTTTCCAAGTCGGTTGAACGAGAACGTTCCAGAGGGTATGAATAACGATAAGATACTGATCTTAAAGTAATATTAAAAATGCGTTTCGTATAAGCTCTATTATGTTAAATAATTAAGGATAAAAGCTTTATTACTAAATAGAACAGTTGCTTAAAGCAGTATAGAGTTAAGTTTGCATTTTAATATCAAGTTGTCTTTCAGCACCGATAATCACCATACGAATCCCATTTTCAAAAATGTCATCCGCATTCATATTTTGTAAGGTATTCACTCCTTGGAGCATGAGTGGATATATAGTTGGATCGGCTTCGAATGGTGGGTCTGATCTTATTTCTTCTTGCTGCTCCTCAAGGACCCACCCAACAATAAACCTTCCTAATGTCATAAGTAATGCAACTGCTTCAACAGGAGAAAACCCAGCATGAGATAACAGCGCAACTTGGGCCTCAATCGTGTTGAAATGTCCTTGACTGGGGCTAGTTCTTGCATGTAGACGAGCACCATCACGGTAAGCTAGTAGTGCTCGACGAAAGCTTACAGAATTAGCGAGCAACCAATCTTGCCATGTCATCCCATCGATGGGTAAAGAAACTAAATGGTGTTCATTTATAATGGTTTCCGCCATTGCTTCCATTAACAAGGATTTATTCTTGAAATGCCAATATAGAGTTGGAGATTTAATACCCAATCGTTGAGCTAGCTTGCGTGTGGTTATTGAATCTATGCCTTCTTCATTCAACATATCCAATGCGGTACGCAGGACTATTTCACGTGTCAGACGTTGAGGTGCAATATCTTTTTTACTCATAAATCTATCACTGATAGGGAGTGTGTGAGAGAATATTAATTCTATCATTGCTAGAGAAGGCATTTGTGAAGAAATCATTGAGCGTGATTTTAATCACTATATTTCTGGATGCTGTTGGGATTGGTTTAATTATGCCGATCTTGCCTGAATTATTACGGTCATTGGCTGGAGCTGAAGCAGGCGGTGTTCACTATGGTGCTTTATTAGCTGTGTATGCTCTGATGCAGTTCATTTTTGCACCTATCCTTGGAGCGTTGAGTGACCGATTTGGACGTCGACCTGTATTAATTATTTCAATTGCTGGTGCAACGGCTGATTATCTCCTAATGGCTGCTGCTCCTTCTCTATTGTGGCTATATATTGGTCGTATTTTTGCGGGAATTACAGGTGCCAACATGGCTGTTGCAACAGCTTATGTTTCAGATATTACTCCAGCCCATGAGCGTGCAAAAAGGTTTGGTCTCCTTGGAGCTGTCTTTGGTATTGGGTTTATAGCGGGTCCGGTAATAGGTGGAGTTTTGGGTGAATGGAACTTACATGCACCGTTCTTTGCTGCTGCTTTTATGAATGGGATTAATTTAATAATGACAGCAGTCTTATTAAAAGAATCAAAACACAGCAATAAAATGACTGAGAAGGTTCAGGAGCAATCAATATTAAAGAAATTATCCTATTTGATCACTCAACCTAATATGGCTCCATTGCTTGGTATCTTTTTAATTATCACATTGGTTTCACAAGTCCCCGCAACTTTATGGGTTATCTATGGGCAGGATCGTTATGGCTGGAGTATATTTATTGCAGGTGTTTCCCTTGCTAGTTATGGAATATGCCATTCTATTGCACAGGCTTTTGCTATCGCCCCTATGGTAAAGAGGTTTGGAGAGAAAAATACGTTGTTATGTGGAATAGCTTGCGATGCAATTGGTTTACTTCTTTTATCTATTGCTGTTGAAGAATGGGTGCCTTTTGCGTTGTTACCATTGTTTGCCCTTGGTGGAGTAGCCGTTCCTGCTTTGCAAGCAATGATGTCCAGAGGTATTAGTGATGAAAGACAAGGTGAATTACAAGGGCTATTAAGCAGTTTTAATAGTCTGGGGGCTATAATTGGTCCTGTATTAGTTACTAGCCTCTATTTTATGACTCAGGCATCAGCTCCTGGAATGGTATGGGCATTAGCTGCAATACTTTATGTAATCACCCTACCCTTATTGCTTAAGTATCGCCTGAATAAATATTCTGGAGTTCCATAAAATATTTAATTTATTGGTTTAAAAACTAATGGATTCTATAGTTTATCTAAAATTAACATAATACACCTTATACGAAATGTGTTATAATTTTCCTTAGAAATCAATGCTGTAGTTTCTAGTTTATAGCCCAATCACACCCGATTGGGCTTTTTTTATGACTTTTCACGTTCCACGCCTATTATTTAATCAATGTTTCACGACTTTGTTCATATCAGTTAAACAATCGTGGTTAATCATAGGGTCTAAAAAAACGGCTCCAAAAGCCTCTTTTCTCCGGTTCCTGTTCAACTTGCTCCGGCACTGGAATCCGCTTATTTTCAGTCTGCCCCGGCGTAGTCAATACATCATGTTTTGGCTCAGATTCTGGCCGAGGATTAGTTACTATATCTTGGCTAGTTTTCTGATCGGTAAACGTAGTCATATTAGTCTTTGGGGCTTCTAGCAGTCGTTGTATTGCTTCTATTTGATTGTCTTTTGCTTCTAGCTGTTCTCTTTGGAAAACTTCTCGCTCATGTGCAAGTTCTAGCTGTTTTTTAAGTATGTCTACTTGCTGTTTTAGCATGTCTACTTCTGTATCTTTTTGTACCGTAGTAGACTGTAACGTAGTTACATTATTATTTTTATTAGATGGTTCGCCAAATACTCGTATGGCTTCAGATAAATCTATTTTCCCATCACTATTTTTTGATAAATCTCCTTTATTTATACGCTTATAAATACTTTGTCGATTCATCCCATAAAGTTGTGATAACTCAATAACAGATAGTGCTTTCATCATGTAACCCAAGTAAAAATCTGTATGCTTGTAGACAATAATTAATCATGTAACGTTACATCAGTAGTTTAACGATAGCCAACTTTTTCAAGATAAGGATGTAATTCTTGAAACTTAGCAGGATCTTGAAGCATTTCAGCAATTCTTATTGCAAACTGTTGATAGCTTTCAGTGCCCTGAGAGTATTTCCCCATTTCAGGTAATTCTGAAAGCTTGTTAGCAAATAGGTGACGTTGAGCATCTGTTATTCTGGAAAAAATATCTAATGTATTGGGATCTTTCTTACGTTCTATTACTTTGTTCGGATTTCTTTTTTGTTTGAAGCTAAAAGAGAACCCAGAAATAGAGCGACCTTCTTTATGCTGTTCAACTTTAACGATGATATCTGTATGTTCATTTATCTGTTTGACTGCTGATTCAAGTACACGTCGTTTAAATGTATCTAGTCTTGGGTAATCATCTGAAGTTAAGCCAAGCTTCGAACGAAAGTCAGAAACTTCAAATATAGGAGTCTTACCGACTTCACGCCATGCTATAAGCAACTCATAGAGTCGGATGGCATATTTTCCTGTTAATTGGGTAACTTGTTTTAACTGATAACTCGTAAATTGTTTTTCTAAACGTGTAATTAAGGGTACTACATCCATTGTAAAAGTAACCTCTAAGGTTGCAGCATCATCAATATAAGAAATATTTTGAACCCATCGAGAAATTACTTTCTTTGATTTTCCTGTTTTTTCATCAATTGTTTGATAGCTAAACTGTCTACCAAAAAGGTTAGTAACTGCTGTTTTTAGGGCTTTGTAGGCGGCATGCTTATTAACATTAAATCTGCTCATATAGTCACTGGCATGGATCCGTAGCCTAGTGTTTGCATCAATCCCTGTTCTTGTTTCTCTTGCTTGTAAGATAGCCAGTAGAATTAACCGTTGTTCTACGGTATCTAAATTATAACTCGCATTAATTAAAGCGTTATCTTTTACTATTAATTCACTGGTAGGCAT
>NZ_CP171159.1:0-103136 GCF_044057475.1 Acinetobacter sp. P1332 | reverse complement strand
GGCTTTGTTGCACAAACCTATCTGTAAAGGGTTTTTCAGCGATATAATTTTCAAATGAAGAAGCCTACACACAAAATCTACCGCACAACCAATTGGCCCGCATATAACCGAGCACTCATGAGTCGCGGAAATATTGCCATTTGGTTTGATCCTGCTACGCAATGGTATGCGCCATCAAAAGGCAAACAAGGGCGAAATCAAACCTACTCCGACGCAGCCATCCAATGCTGCTTAATGATTAAATCCTTATTCCGTCTGTCTTTACGTATGGTCACTGGCTTTGTGCAAAGTCTGATTAAACTTTGCGGATTAAATTGGATAGCTCCAGATTACACCACGCTTTGTAGAAGACAAAAGCATATTGATATTGTAATCAGCTACCAAAAAAGTAGCGATGGGCTGCATCTACTCATGGACTCTACAGGCATGAAGTTTCTAGGTGAGGGCGAATGGAAACGCAAGAAACATGGACCTGAATATCGTCGCCAATGGCGTAAACTTCATATTGGTATAGATGCTAAAACCCTACAAATACGAGCAGTTCAGCTTACAACCAATAATGTCAGTGATTCACAGGTGCTTGGTGATTTACTTAATCAGATTCCACAAGATGAGCGGATTGACTCTGTTTATACCGATGGAGCTTATGACACCAAGCAATGCCGTCAGGTCATTGCAGATCGGCAAGGGCATGCGGTGATTCCACCTAGAAAAAATGCGAAACAATGGAAAGATACAAAGAGTAGCTCGCTAGAGCGAAATGAATTACTTCGAACAATTAAACGTTTAGGCAGGACACTATGGAAAAAATGGTCAGGCTATCATCGGCGAAGTTTGGTTGAAACTAAGATGCATTGCATCAAATTATTAGGAGATAAACTCAGTGCAAGGAGTTTTGATAGCCAAGTGAATGAAATCCATGCACGTGTAGCAGTCCTTAACAGATTTACGGAATTAGGTCGACCACTTACCCAAGTTACGCCTTAAATTTGGCTCAATTAGGGGCGCTTTGCATTTCCAATCTTTGTGCAACAAAGCCCTAGTAAACTACCAGCTCATACTGACGCCTAAATGTATGAAAGTGCTGCCTGAAATTTCGAATGAAAGGCAGCACTTCAACCCTTTGAGGTTTGTCGGAGGCTTTTTATTCAAGTTGGGCTACTTTATTTAATGGCTTAATCTCATCATTTACATGGGTCAATATCAAAACAGGGTAAATAAACGAATGCACCTATGTACATGCTTTATGTTGAACCAATCTATCTAATTTAGTGTCGCATTTGTACATCTGTTAAACCGTGCCAATCTGCTTTTAAATATTCAATCACCTCTGTTTTGTATAAGCCATTCACTGTTTTAGCCAATGCGTTCACGACCATGTCAGTAGTCATTCGTGTTGATACCTTTCATCCAACAAGCGCTCGTGAAAATACATCAATAATAAAAGCGGTATAGAACAAGCCTGAATTTTTTTAACCATCACTAAAGTTGCAAGCTGAAATAATTTTTATAAAAATAGACGACTGGTCTATTTTTATGTATAGTCACCACATGGTGTAGTCAAAAGCCGCAGTGTTGTCCAATTTTTTTAAAGTTTATTTGATGAATAACGGTGGTTTTTCAAATCAATTAACTGATCATCCTAGGATAAAAATATGCTGAATTTTAACTTTTATAATCCGACCCGCATTATTTTTGGTGGCGATACAATAGCTAAAATCAATGACTATGTGCCTACAGAAGCAAAAGTATTAATGTTGTTTGGTGGTGAAAGTGCACGTAAGAATGGTACTTTAGCTGAAGTGCGTGAAGCATTAGGTGCAAGAGAAATTCATGAATTTGGCGGAATTGAGCCGAATCCGAGTTATGAAACCCTCATGAAAGCTGTAGAGCTGATTCGTGAACAAAAGATTGATTTCTTGATGGCTGTCGGTGGTGGGTCGGTAATTGATGGTACTAAATTTATTGCAGCAGCAGTCAATTATACAGGGGATACATGGGAGATTTTAGAAACCCATGGTACTAAAATTACCCAAGCTTTACCTTTTGCGAGTGTACTCACCCTTCCAGCAACTGGTTCAGAAATGAATAGCGGTGGGGTAGTAACCAGAAAATCGACCCAAGCCAAATTGTCATTTAGCAGTCCCTATGTTTTTCCGCAATTTTCCGTACTAGATCCGAATAAAACTTTTAGCTTGCCGACGCGCCAGTTGGCTAATGGCGTGGTCGATGCATTTATTCATGTCATGGAACAGTACTTAACTTACCCTGTGAATGCACAAGTACAAGATCGTTTTGCCGAAGGTCTATTGCAAACTCTGATTGAGATTGGACCGAAAATCTTGGAAGATTCGGCAGACTATGACACGCGTGCCAACTTGATGTGGTCTGCTAGCATGGCACTGAATGGGCTAATTGGAGCTGGTGTACCACAAGATTGGTCAACCCATTTGATTGGGCATGAGCTCACGGCTTTACATGGTATTGATCATGCTCGTACCTTGGCCATTGTGTTGCCGGCCAATCTACAAGTACGTCGTCAAGAGAAGCGAGAAAAATTACTACAGTATGCAGCCCGTGTCTGGCAGATTGTCGAAGGTGATGAAGAACAACGTATTGATACTGCTATTGCTCGTACTCGAGCCTTCTTTGAGCAACTTGGATTGCCGACTCGTCTTAGCGATTATGGACTGGGGGAGACAGATATTGAGATCATCATTACGCAACTTAAATCACATAATCTTACACAGCTAGGCGAACATAAAAATGTTTCATTAGAGATCAGTCGCCAAATTCTCGAGATGAGCATCTAAGCTAAATGCGCGTATCTGGCATGCTCTGACCCTGTAACAATGCTCCTCAATCATGAAAATTATCGGAGAAATAACATGAAAATTTTAATCGTTTTAACCTCACATAATCAACTTGGCAATACTGGTAAGAAAACAGGTTTCTGGCTAGAAGAACTTGCTGCACCCTATTACACCTTTATTGACTCTGGTGCTGAAGTTACGCTGGCGTCGCCTCAAGGTGGGCAGCCACCACTAGATCCGAAAAGTAATTTAGCCGATGCTCAAACTGAAACCACTCATCGTTTTGAAGCTGATCCAACTGCAATGCAAGCATTGGCACAGACGCATAAACTTAGCGAAATCTCTGTAGCTGATTATGATGCAGTGTTTTATCCAGGCGGGCATGGCCCATTGTGGGATTTAGCAGAAGATCCGATTTCAATTTCTCTGATTGAACAGGCGATTCAGTCGGGCAAACCTGTTGCAGCAGTGTGTCATGCTCCAGGTGTTCTTCGTCATGTAAAAACCAGTGATGGCAAGCCTTTAGTTAGCGGTAAATCTGTGACGGGTTTTACTAATACTGAGGAAGCCGCTGTAGGTTTGACTGAAATTGTACCATTTTTAGTTGAAGACATGCTCAAAGAAAATGGTGGTCATTATTCTAAAGCTGGTGATTGGCAAGTGCATGTCCAAGTAGATGGCTTACTGGTTACTGGACAAAATCCTGCATCTTCTGCTGCAACCGCCACAGCATTACTTCAATTGTTAAAATAAGGAGTAGTCAATGTCTGCATATGTAGTATTTACCTGCGAGCAAACTTCTGATTCTGAGCAACTGGTGCAATATGCAGAAAAAGCCCCACTTGCTCGTGAAGGTCGTGAGTTAACAGCATTAGCTTTTTATGGTCAATTAGAAGTGCTCGAAGGCAATGAAATTGAAGGAGCTGTCATTCTACGCTTTCCTGATATGGCGGCAGCGCGAGACTGGTATCACAGTCCTGCCTATCAAGAAGCATTAAAACATCGTCTGAAAGGGGCGAGTTATCGTGTTTTTATGATCGAAGGTATCGAAGAAGCACTCTAATAGGGTGGTAACAAAATTAATCAGAGTATGTTTTTGATTACAAAATCTGGGAAATAATATGGCTTATGCATCTATTAATCCTTATAACGGTGAAGTACTAAAAACCTTTCCTGTTGCAAGTGATACAGAAGTAGAACAAATCCTCACAAACGCTCATCAAGCATTCTTGGCTTGGAAAGATCGATCGGTTTCTGAGCGTTGTGTGATTTTGCAACATGCCGCTGATCTCCTGCGTGTAGATGCGAATAGATACGCAAGTTTGCTTACTCTTGAAATGGGTAAAATCACCAGTGAAGCATTGGCAGAAGTTGAAATTTCTGCACGTATTTTCGAATATTACGTTCAGAATGCAGAGTCTTTACTGGCTGATGAGCAGTTACCATTTGATCCTAATGAAGGGCAAGCAACACTGGTTCATGAGCCCTTGGGTATTATATTGGCTATTGAGCCTTGGAACTTTCCTTATTATCAAATTGCACGCATTTTGGCGCCGCAATTAGCAGCTGGTAATACATTGATTCTCAAACATGCATCCAATGTCCCACAATGTGCTTTAGCTTTTGAAAAATTGATGTTAGATGCAGGTCTTCCTGTAGGTAATTTCAGTAATATCTTTGCAACAAGACAGCAAATTAAGACTATCTTGAATGATCCACGCGTACATGGAGTCGCGTTAACAGGTTCAGAAGGTGCAGGCTCTGTTGTTGCTTCCCAAGCAGGGCAGGCATTAAAAAAATCCACATTGGAATTAGGAGGCGCAGATGCATTGGTGGTTCTGCGTGATGCGGTATTAAAAGAAACTGTAAAATGGGCAGTAAAAGGCCGTCATTCAAATGCAGGTCAAGTATGTATTTCATCTAAAAGAATAATCGTTGTAGATGAAATTTATGATGAATTTTTAACACTCTATACAGAAGGTGTTGCACAACTAAAAGCAGGGAATCCTTTTGATGTAGAAACTACATTGGCACCTCTATCCTCACAGGCAGCTGCTGAAGAAGTACGTGAGAAAATTCGTCAAGCAGTTATACATGGTGCTATTGCTACTGAAGTAGGAGCTAGAGTGCCGAGTCAAGGAGCTTTTGTGCAACCAACTATCCTGACTAATCTAACCCCTGAAAATCCAGCGTATTATTGGGAGTTTTTTGGCCCTGTTTCAATGATTTTACGTGCTAAAGATGAACCAGATGCAATTGATATAGCTAATGATTCGCCTTTTGGTCTGGGTGGGTCGGTCTTTACAGAAGATACAAAACATGGTGCTGAAGTAGCTAAGCGTATTTCGAGTGGAATGGTATTCGTTAATCGACCTGCTTTTTCCAATGCAAACCTTCCCTTTGGAGGAATCAAACGTTCTGGTTATGGGCGTGAACTTATCGGTCTTGGTATCAAAGAATTTATTAATCATAAACTGATTTATGTTACTGATAGTAAAACCAAAGCCTAATCTCTAATACTCTTTTACCCCTTTATTTTTTCTGTTGCAGGAAGGAGGGGTATTTTTTTCTAAATTTAGATCAATTATGGTCATGATCACTTGGAAACAATGAAATGAAAGCCAGCAAATTTTTTCAAAACCTGAGCTTAGGCTCTTATGCTTTGCAAAACCGTATTGTATTGCCACCATTAACGCGGTCGCGTAGTACTCAGCCAGGGAATATTCCAAATGAACTGATGGCAACCTATTATCAACAGCGTGCCGGGGCAGGATTTATGGTCACCGAAGGTACGCAAATCGAGCCACGTGGTCAAGGCTATGCTTGGACTCCCGGTATTTACAGCCCTGAACAGATTGCTGGATGGCGTAAAGTGACGGAAGCAGTGCATGCCAAAGGAGGCATTATTTTTGCGCAACTTTGGCATGTTGGGCGTGTTTCACATACATCTTTGCAACCCAATCATGCAGCACCGGTCGCACCCTCGGCTATTGTGGCTGATAGCAATGTTAAAGTCTTTATTGAGACGGGGCCCAATGCAGGGACCTTGGCTGATCCCTCCATGCCACGTGCTTTAAGTAATGCAGAAGTTAAAGAGTTAGTGCAACTCTATGCTCAAGCTGCACGCAATGCCTTGGCTGCCGGTTTTGATGGGGTTGAAATTCATTGTGCAAATGGTTATTTGGTGAATCAATTTATCTCTGCACATAGTAACCACCGTGAAGATGAATATGGTGGATCACTAAACAACCGTTTGCGTTTTTTACGTGAAGTAGTACAGGCGGTTGCCGAGGTGGTTGGTGCAGATCGTTTAGGAGTGCGTTTTGCCCCGCTATTTGAAAGTACAGAGGAAGATCGTGTTTACATGGGGTTGGTTGAAGAAGATCCACATGCGACTTATATTGAGGCCATAAAGATACTTGAAGAAGTTGGGATTGCCTATTTATCGATTGCAGAAGCTGATTGGGACAATGCACCAGAACTTCCTCATGATTTTCGTCGAGATGTCAGAGACACTTTCAGTGGTCGCATTATTTATGCAGGTCGATATACGGCAGAAAGAGGGACTCGAATTTTAGAGGCAGGACTGGCCGATTTAATTGCATTTGGACGGCCATTTATTGCGAATCCAGATTTACCCAATCGTCTCGCCCATGGCTGGCCATTGAATGCAGTAGATGCAAGCAGTATGTATGGTGGGACGGAAAAAGGCTATATTGATTACCCAGCTTACGCAGATTAATATTGACTAAGTGAGTTATTTTGCCAACCTTTGTGGTTGGCAAAATAAGGACTTAGGATTGCTGTTGCTAGCAAAATTTCTTCTTAAAACAAATTCTTAAGATTTTTTAGCTGTGTAATGAGCCAACCCGCCAGTGGAAAGGAAATGAGTTGCGTCACGGGCACTAATACTATGACTTCAATGAACACCATGATCGGGAAACTTTGATGCTGAGTAATTGGCTTTAATAAAGTCAGTACCAGTAATAGTGTGGGATATAAGCCTAAATATCCGACTAAAATACGAGTCAGGAGGGCTTTAGAAGGAGAATTCATTGTGCGCTATACTCATTGATACTAAGTTGATGTAATAGCAGCACATTAATAAGTAATCATTTGGCTGCTATCACAACTTTTTACTTATCTAATTGATATTGAATATAAGTTTTTAAGACTCTGCACTTTTTAATAGAAACTCAGTCGCTCTCAGGGCTTGATGTAATGGTGTTTTATCTTTTTGCAACTTACTCAGTAATGCTGCACCCAACCACATTTGGTAAATCACTTGTGCCAACGTAGAAGCATCAGTGTCTGCTTGGATAGACTGATCTTGTTTTCCCAAAACAATTAACCCAGCAATCCGTTGGATTACATCATCGACACCAGCGGACATAATGGAGCGCATATCTTCAGATAGGTCGGCAACTTCTGCGGCAAGTTTCACAATTAAACAGCTATCTGCCCAACCACACTGTGTTTCAGGATCTTCAATCCATAACTTAAAATACCCGATCAGCTTTTGATAAGAGGATTGATCACTACTCCATACTTCATTTAAACGGACTTGGTAATTATCCACATAATACTGTACCAATTCACAGCCGAAAGACTCCTTGGATTGGAAGTAATGATAAAATGAGCCTTTAGGGATCTCGCAGCTTTGTAAAATTTCTTGTAATCCTACACCGGTAAAACCTTTATGCAAAATTAGGTCTGAACTGGTGTTAAGAATGTGTAAGCGCTTCGCTTCAGACTTCTTAATAGGGGTAGGCTTCATATTAATTGTGTACTCTATTGTAAAAAAATAGACCAGTCGTATTGCTTTTCATTATAACTCATCTACAATTGATGTAAAGACGTTTTAATCGACAGTTTTGATTATCAATAGAAATAATTCTATATAAAACATGGAGTTATACAGGTGAGAACAATTAATAACCAACGCATCGTTTTAGCTGAACGGCCAGTCGGTGAGCCAAAACACAGCGATTTTCGAATTGAGCAAGTTGAGCTTTCTCAACTTAAACAAGGCGAAATGTTGTTAAAAACCATTTACTTGTCACTCGACCCTTATATGCGTGGTCGCATGAGTGATGCTCCCTCATATGCAGCACCGGTTGAAATTGGCGAAGTGATGGTCGGTGGAACAGTCAGTCAAGTGGTGGCCTCTAAAAACCCAAAATTCAAAGAAGGCGAGTGGGTTCTTTCTGGGAATGGTTGGCAGGGTTACGCCATTTCTGATGGGACTGCATGTCAAAGCTTAGGTATGCAGCCTGAATATCCATCTTGGGCATTAGGTATTTTGGGGATGCCTGGCTTTACTGCTTATATGGGGTTGTTGGACATTGGTCAGCCTAAAGCCGGTGAAACTTTAGTGGTTGCAGCTGCAACGGGACCTGTTGGTGCTACGGTTGGACAGATTGGTAAAATTAAAGGTTGTCGCGTGGTTGGCGTCGCAGGCGGGGCTGAAAAATGCCGTTATGCGATAGAAGAACTCGGCTTTGATGCCTGTATTAATCACCATGATGAAAATTTTGCAGAGCAATTACAACAAGCAGTTCCCAACGGTATTGATATTTATTATGAGAATGTGGGGGGGAAAGTGTTTGATGCGGTATGGCCATTGCTTAACTCTGCGGCACGTATACCGGTGTGTGGTGTGGTTTCCCAGTATAACGCCACCGAGCAAGCACAAGGGCCAGACCGTTTACCGGGCTTTATCTCTACCCTTTTAAGAAAGCGTATTCGCATGCAAGGCTTTATTATTTTTGATGATTATGGCAGTCAGTATCCGGAATTCAATCAGCAAATGTCTGAATGGTTGAAAGACGGAAAAATCAAATATAAAGAGCATATGGTGCAAGGCTTGGATAATACGATCAATGCTTTTAATGGCATGTTAAAAGGCGAAAACTTTGGCAAAGTGGTTGTAAAACTTTAAAAAAATAGGAATTATCATGATCACACTACATCATTTAGATCAATCACGTTCTTTTCGCATTTTGTGGTTACTTGAAGAAATCAAGCAGCCCTATGAGCTGAAACGCTATTATCGTGACTCAAGCACGCATTTGGCCCCTGACTCTTTAAAAACCATTCACCCTTTAGGGAAATCTCCAGTATTGGAATGGGATGGCAAAGTTATTGCAGAGTCGGGTGCGATCGTTGAGTTATTAATTCAGAAACTTGCGCCGCATTTAGCACCAGATATGGATGAATCTACCTATGTCGATTATCTACAGTGGATTCATTTCTCAGAAAGCTCGGCCATGCTGCCATTTTTGTTAAAAACGTTTAATGCGATAGAAACCAAGCAGGGTACGAAGTTGGTATTTCTAGAAAATTATACTCAAGTTGAGTTCGATAAAGTATTTGGCCATTTAAATGAATATTTAAAAGATAAAGAATTTCTAGTGGCAGACCGTTTAACCGGTGCTGACTTTATGATGGGCTTTGGACTACATGCTTTAGTTTATCATATGGGACAAGGTGAAAATTATCCGCATATCCAACGTTATGTAGCAGGTTTAAGCCAACTACCTAGCTGGCAAGCCGCAGTACAAATTGAACAAAATGGTGTGAAAGGACAAAAATAGCAAGATTGTTTTTTTAAGGCAATTTAGAAAAAGAATCATGATTGACAAGTACATCTGGTTATAAAATAAGCTGACACTTATTTAAATTAAACGCCTAATGAATTTCATCGGGCGTTCTCTATTTTAAAGATAAGGAATTACCATTATTTAAGACAAGTTGCGCCTGTTCTTCCACTGCAAATTCCTATCAAAAGGGCTTGAATATCACGAAGGTTACGTTGAAAGATATAATCAACTTTTGAAAGAAAAGTGACTAACGCACAGCAAGATTAAATTATTCCTCGGGGTATTAAACAAGTAATCTATATCATTTTAATAACATAAATACATATACGTAAAAATCATGCCCCGCTTAACTGGCAATAGTTTTTGAACCCTTGTATAAAAGTTTAAACGAATCTAGCAAGTCTTTATTTAATGTTAATACTCATCCAGTATTGAGGTTTTTTATCTTTTCTTGCCTGTGATCTAGGTTGTAATACTCTAATTTCATACTCACCTGAAGCAGGTAAAATATAAACACCATTATCATCAAGCTCTGGAGAATATTCTCCAAGATTGATAGAGTCTTTTAATTGATTACCCCATAAGTAAGTTTCAACATTTCCTCCAGTCAACGTCACTTTTAACTTTTGCCCTTTTTTAGCATAAAATTTGTAGGAATCATACTTGTATCCATCTATCCTTCCGTAATAATTTGCAGAGTAAGCTTTTTTTGCAAACTTAACTACAACAGCCTTTCGTATATCATTGTTATCATTTGCAAGTACGGCAGGGCTAAGCATAGCTAAAGTTAGGGCCATAAAAGCACCAACTAGTAATTTCATATTCGCTATTTTCATAAGGTTTCCTTAATTCTTGTATCGCCCCTGACATAGTAACATAAGTAATAATTAACCATGAATCATGGAACAGAAATGTGAATAGTCACCAAAATTCTATACACACATAACCATCTTTTGATGGACCCTCTCATAATCTAATGAAGAACGTTGACCGTTGGAACCAGGCCGCATTTGAACTGCAGAACACCTCAATATATTCAAAGATATTAGACCTAGCTTCAGTTCTTGCTATATATTTTCTTCTTAATTCTTTCTTGTTTTAACAACTGAAAAGAAACTCTAAGGAACAGCAACCGCAACCGTGCCGGATTTGTTGGAAATTAACTGTCCTGAGATGAGAGCATTATTTCGCAAGACGTAGCGAAGCGTAGTGTTTCGGTGAAAAACCTAAATATACACCTGAAATCAGGGACAGAGCGGTTCAATAATTGATTGAATCCGAAAAAGATTATTCATCGAATTGAGCTGCAATCACAGCAATTGCTCCCAAGATTGGCTGAAATTCTATAATACTGAACGGACTCATCAAGGAAAAATGTGCTGTGGTCGTACACCACTTGAAACTTTACTTGATGGAAAACGGATTTGGGCTGAGAAGAATTTAGCTCAAAATTAACTAAAAAATGTGTAACTGTCAGATCAGGTTTGAGCTAGTACACTCAGCAAGAGGTCAGACAAAATCTTCCTTGTCTTCTGAAGCATGTGAAATAAATAGGTCGTATTCAACTTCGACTTCTGGTACCGAATCGAGATAAAGATATGCTGTAACATGAGTGATGTGTTGTGTTGATACCTTAATTGCATCGATTTCCCGTTTTAACTTTTTCTGATGTTCAATTTCTTCTTTTTGCTACTTCTTAACTAGAGCCTCCAATTTTTTTCTTTCAAGTTCTTCTACTTTTGATAAGTTCTGATTTTCTTTAAGCGGCTTGGTATGAATTGCTGTTTTCTTTTTTTGAAGCTCAGCAACCTTGATTTGATATCTAGAAAGTTCCTGCTCTTTACGGCTAATTTCAGAATTAACTGTTTATTTGAATTCTATTGAAGATAATAAACTAGTTTAGCTAAAGGGTAACATCAAGAAAGGTCATCCTAAATTTTTTTACAATGGACTGAATAAGGCTTATTTAAAACTGACTAAAGAAAAAGGGGTGTTGGGAACTTAAACTTGAGGTGGTACTTGAGATGGTTACTAAAACCATAGGATTTTTAATAATAAGCATATAAAACAATATTTTACAATTTTATATGATGCGTAACATACGCATCATATAAAAGTTCTTAAATTTTGATATAATTTAGCAAACCAACCCTCTGATAGGTTTCATTAAAATTCATGAGTCTTACTGAAATCAAAGTTCGCCAAGCTAACTACAAAGATAAAATCTATTTTTTATCTGATGAAGATGGGCTCAGTTTAAAGGTTGAACCAAATGGAAGAAAATACTGGTGCTATCGCTATACAGACCCAAAAGCAAAAAAACGTCGGCGTATTCAATTGGGGTCATATCCAGATATAACTTTAAAAAAAGCACGTCAGATAAGAGATGATTTTAGAGACAATAATTTTTGTTTTGAAGAAGATGCTATTTCAGAAATAATTACCTTTCGTAAGGTTGGAGATGAGTGGCTTCAGTTCAAACTTAAGAATGCATTCAATGACTTACCTCGCTGTGGTGTTCTAGAGCTAGCAGAAAAATGTCTACAAAATGATATTTACCCAGAACTTCAAGAGATACCTTTTCAAAAAGTTAAACGTTATGACCTCGTCGCGATAATTAGAAAGATTGAGACACGCCAAGTAAAAGAACCTGTCAAGAAAGCTTGTAGTTATTTGAACCAAATTTATGACTACGCTGTAGCAATGGGTTATTGCGAATACAATATAGCCCATAGTTTAAATAAAATTGCCGTCAATAACAAAATCAAGAAGAATTACCCTTATTTAAGAGCTGAAGATATATCTGATTTTATGCATAAAGTACAAAAGTTAGACACCCATCCTATCATTAAAAAAGCACTGATGTTCAAATTGCATACGGGCGTGCGAGGGGCTGAATTGTTATTAGCTGAACCTCATCATTTTGATTTAAAAGATAAAATTTGGAGAATTCCAGCTTTACATATTAAGCAGTTCCGACGTAAAGTTATATTAGGCCATGAAATTCCAGATTTTTTAGTTCCACTTTCAGATCAGGCTTTAGAAATTTTAAAAGATGTAATGCAATGGTCATTAGGGGAAAAATACATTTTTGCTAGTCCACGAAAACACAATCAACCAATACATTTCAATACATTAAATATGGCCATACGTAAGATGGGCTATGATAAACACCAATTATCTTCTCATGGATTACGCTCTACTTTCAGCACTATTTTGAATGACTCTGGTTTGTTCCAAGATAATTGGATTGAGTCACAACTTTCGCATATTGATAAGAATCGTACACGTGCAAGCTATAATCATGCTGAATATTTAGCCCAACGAACTGAAATGATGCAATGGTGGGGTAATTACTTAAGTGCTACTAAATAATTAACGCACTTAGTTCTAGTTTGAATTATATGAGAGGTGTATAAATATTAGGTTGAGCACTAACATCAAAAAAATATTGACTCTACTTTAGTAATTGAAAAATAATGATTTTACTAAATAAAATTAACTTTTAATAATGAAATTTGAAATAGACCTCTATTAGAGATCTACTTTTCTTATTCTATAATGCTTAGGCTATTTCATAAACACTATCCGGAAAGAATAAAAGAAAATATTTTTTTATTTCTCCAAAATCATTTAAAGCAGGTTGCTTTTCAATCTGTTGAAATGTCCAAATAAGAACTGCCTGATGGTTATCATAGCAGAAATTGACACCTAGAAAATTAGCCATTCCATAACCTTTGTTGATATTCATTTCTTTAATTAATTGATTTCCTAAGTCTCGTGCTTGTTGGCTGATCAATAACTCATTTGGCATCACGATATGAAGTCTCCACAAAATAATTAGCTGCAGGTTCAAACTTCATATGTAAAAAGTTATAATTTAATTGAAAATAGATGAATGATACTTTCTAAAAGTCATTTTAACCTGCTGTAGGTTAATTTAGCAAAGTATCCTCCATTCAACAATAGAATAATAACTTACAGCAGGTTATTTTTTGTAACTAAATTGATATATGATTACTTGTAAGTTGTCTAGCCTAATGGGCGATCGAAAAATTTTAAAATTAAGTGATGTTGTGCATGCAACAGGTATTAATCGTAATACACTCACAAATATGTATTATGACCGTGCTGTACGCATTGAGTTACCTGTTGCAGATAAATTATGTAAATACTTTAACTGCACGATGAATGAGTTGTTTGAATATATAGAAGACAAAGATTAATTGTAATGAGTTTAAAAAGGTCCTCACTAAGATTTAATCTAGTTTCGATTAAATAACCCCAAAAATATCTATTCATCATATTCTTTATATTGAATTAATTTGAAGAATGAGACTTTTTTAAAAGAAAATGGAGTATGTATTTACCTCTACATTGTACAGCAATTAGAGGTAAGTTCTGCGAAGTGAAAATTACAATATAATTAATTACTAATGACTTCAGTGCAATTTAGCAGTTAATAAATTATCTAAACTATGTACTAAAGAAGCCCAACAACAAAGACTGAGGGCTAATTTATCTTACATGTTTTTATAGATAGTATCTCGCTTATCTACATCAATGACGATGATTACTACTCTTTCATCAATAACATGATACACCAATCTATATCCTGCGGACCTAAGCTTAATTTTGTATAGATCACTAGATCCTCTAAGTTTTTTACTCGGTATCTTTGGATTTTCCAGTATTGCTTCCAACTTATTAATAAATTGTTCAGCTATTTGACGATTTAATTTATCAAACTTTTTAAGCGCTTTTTCCTCGAACTCTAGTTCGTAACTCATCTATAGATACCTTCACAGTTTTGTCAGTATCGACTTGTTCAACTAGCTTTAAAAGTTCCTGATCCTCAATTAAATCCATCATTCTTTCGTACATATCAGCAGGGACACAGTAAAACGCAGGGTTATTCCTATTCAAGATAGCTACAGCTTCACCGAAACCATTTTGTACGACTTCCATTGGATTCTTTTTTAATTCAGAAACACTAGAAACAAATCGACTAAGGATAATGTTATTCATGAGTTTTTTCTCACCATAATTAATATATTAGACCTATTTGTAGCTAACAGATCGGCTCCTCTTATTTACAATTAATCAAATGCTACATAACTTTCATTCATACTAAACAATTAAAAAACCAATTACAAGACCTATTTACTGGTCTTTAAATAGATCATAACAAAATGAAAATTAAAGGATGCAAACGAAAATCTTTCCTTTCTCAAGCTATCTTCTACTTAATTATATGTTGAGACAAAGAAGAAACCTTTTATAAACTTGGGATAACTATGAATCATATGTGTACTCTATATGGCACAGTTAAAGCCATGCTATACGAATGGGAGATCCTACTAGACCTACCTGGAGCAGCAGAAGCCGTTTATGACATGGAAGTAAAATATAAGCAACAGATGGAGCAGTATTCTTATACCCCATCCATTGCGTTCAATGGTTCTAAAACAGAATGTTATAGCAACTTAATTGATCAACTTCAGAATTTGATCTTTGAAGTTAATAATCAGGGTCCCTAGGGTATGAACAAAAACTGAATAAAATTTAAATTTTTCAATGTCTCGTTCAACTGAGCTAGGAGGAGCTACTATCGATTTTTTCAAATTTTTGACATTACTGTTATTTGGCTTTCGATTCTTTCGGCGCTTTGCCATTTTTATAAACTCCAATAAGAGTTGAATTTTGGCTGCACGAGTGAGAGTTAACAGTAATGAGTCCCAAACGTACAGAATTTTGAACCGTACCAGGTTTGTCGGAGACTTTTTTATTTAAGTTAGGCCACCTGACCTAACGGGTTAATCTTATCATAGTACATTGCTTCAAACTCAAAAGGCGATACATAACCCAGTGCACTGTGTACACGCTTTTTATTGAACCAATCTACCCAGTTTAGTGTCGCAAGTTGTACATCTGCTAAACCTTGCCAATCTGCTTTTAAATATTCAATCACCTCTGTTTTGTATAAGCCATTCACCGTTTCAGCCAGAGCATTATCGTATGAATCACCAGTTGTACCGACTGATGCTCGTAAATTTGCAGCTTCTAAACGATTGGTATAGCGAATAGAAAGATATTGAACACCTCTATCGGAATGATGAATCACATTCTTTGGCATGCCTCGATCGTGCAATGCTTGCTCCAATGCATCGAGCACCATATCTGTATTCATCCGTGTCGATACTTTCCATCCAACAATTGCTCGTGAGAACACATCAATAACAAATGCGGTATATACCCAGCCTGAATGAGTTTGAATATACGTAAAGTCACCCACCCATAGTTGGTTTGGATGATCAGCATTAAAATTACGTTTCACTAAATCATCTGCCCGTTTTTGGTCATCTCGGTTACGAGTAGTTTGTTTATTCTTACCACGCCAAACACCTTGTATACCTAGCTTTTGCATCAATCGAGCAACTGTACAACGTGCAATCACATAGCCTTCACGTTTCAATTTTTGCCAAACTTTACGTACACCATATCGACCTGAACTTTCTTTCCAAATACGTTTGATTTGCTCTGCATGATGTAAATCATGCAGAGCACGTTTCGCTCGATGTTCTGGGTTATCAACGAGATCTAAAGCCCGATAATAGGTCGAAGCTGCAATCGGTAAAATTCTACAAATCGCCTCAACACCATATAACGCCTTATTGTTATGGATAAAATCCACCATTATTTGTATGGGCGGTCGAGCTCCGCCTGGGCGAAAAAAGCCGCTGCTTTACGTAGAATTTCGTTAGCACGTTGCAGTTCTTTATTTTCGCGTTCCAGTTGTTTGATACGTTCTTGGTCTGAAAGCTGCTGTGCTTTAACTGGATTTTGTTGATCTAAGTATTTTTGATACCAAACACGTAGTGTTTCAGGAGTACAGCCAATTTTAGGAGCAATTGCTGTGATTGCAGCCCAATTCGATGGATAATCTTTCTCGGATTCAATCAATAATTGAACCGCTCTTTCTCTGATTTCAGGGGTATATTTTAATTTTGTCATCGGGATAGTCTCTCAGAATATTGACTCTCCGACAAACCCGGTACGGTTCATCTTGTAGTTGGGTCATTGAGAGTTGCCTTTTAAGCAGAGATAGAAAGGTTCTTTTGGATGGAAAAGTTTCGTGTAGTTGTAAAGATTACTGTTAAAGTAATTTGTTTTAATCTTTTAAAAATGGAAATCGTATCAGATGCTGCTGTACGTTTTAAGGCACCTGAAATGAGATGGCTTTTGATTATTGCTTATTTGTTAGACCTGAATGTAGAGTAGAACAGCATATCTTCTCATCACCGCTTTTAAAGAATGGGCTGAAGAAGCTAGAGTAACGTGGATATTGAATACTGCATCTTCAGCTCTATCTGCTTATGGAAATACCCCTAAAAGGAGCTTGTCTAGTTTAGAAGGTGTCCATCCTGATCTTGTTAAAGTGGTCAATAGGGCAATTGAATTAACTCAAATAGATTTCACAGTAATCGACCGATTAAGGACTAAAGAACGTCAAGCTCAACTATTAAAAGAAAAAAAGACAATAACTCTTAACTCTACATAGCCGTCACTTAACTGGCAATGCTGTAGACCTAGCTGCATGGGTCATTGTAGATGGTAAAGGTACAGTTTCATGGGATTGGAAACATTCCTAGTCATCGCAAAATATGAAACAAGCAGCTACAGAAATCAAAATACCGATTAAATGGGGCGGTGATTTAAAGATGCTCCACACTAACAAGTATCCTAAGTAAAACAACAGCCCTTAGCACATATATGCTGCTAGTGGCATTGTTTTTGTGCCATCTCAATACCGATCTGTTTAGCATAGTGCGATAAGACAATATTGTACCTAAGCAACAGGTTTGCAATATCAAACCATTGATTGGCATCTAAATCGTTAATCTTCGAAATAGGCCTAATTTTGCCGTTCAAAGTTGTATTTACATCTGATAAAAATAGAATTTCCATTTCACAAAACTGCTGATTAACGGAAGTATCGTTCATTTTTTTCATAGCATTTATGCCTTAGAAAACTAAAAGAACACTTATTGTATAGCGCGTAAAAATTGCGATTTTCTTATTCTTCCAGCTTTACATCTTGTACAGAATATTGTACATTTTAATTGTACAGAATATTGTACAAAACTATGTTTTTGCAAACATGAACTCAAACAGCCAATTTTTAATTTAAGTGTCCATATAAAGTATCTATAGCGAATTTATGAGCCAATGTGCCAACCAACTAATGCTAGATCAGTGAAGTGACCATATATATATTGTTTAAGGCTAAATATTTAATTAGGAAGTGCAAAACATGCAAGTATTTACATATACAGATGCACGTAACAATCTAAAATCCGTTTTAGATAAGGTTATTGATGATGCAGATGTAGCAGTAATTACTAGGAAAGAAGGTAGTCATGCCGTTGTTATGGGGCAAGAACACTATGACAGCTTAATGGAAACTTTATATCTTCTTTCATCTCCTAATAATGCTGCTCGTTTAAATGAGTCAATTGCCCAATTACGTGCATCCCGTACTACTGAAAGGGATCTCATCGAAGATGAATCGGACAATTGAGTTTACAGATAACGCTTGGGATGATTATATCTACTGGCAAACGCAGGATAAAAAGGTACTCAAGCGTATAAATGCTTTAATCAAAGAGTGCCTACGAACACCATTTGAAGGAACAGGAAAGCCCGAACCACTTAAGGCGAACCTTTCAGGCTTTTGGAGTCGAAGGATAGATGAAAAGCATAGGTTGGTTTATGAAGTTACGGATGAACGGATTAGCATCGTTCAGTGTCGGTTTCACTACTGAGCAATCAAGCCCTTACTCAACAATGTAAGGGCTTTTTGGTGTTATGAATTACCTTGGCCATACAAAGCAGAGCACACAGCATACAAAATATTCTCGCCTTTTGAGTCAGGTATTACAGGTTCGTATTGAGGTGAACGGAAGATTTGAGAATCTATTAACTTAGTCTTTTTATAAGAATAGTAAGCGAGAAGTCCTAGTTCATTCGTCTTACATTTAACTCCATATTTTAATAATCTGTGATCACCAATACTCAAACCATCTTTAGATAAGTCTGTATGAACAACCATCTTTAGCCAAACTTCCGCTTGTTCCAGTGTTTCATAAGTCTTTACCGTACGGTCTGGGTCTATATAAGTAACAAATTCATCATCTTTACTCCATTCCATCCAATCAGCTTGAGCTATAACAGGAACAGCAATGATTAACCCTAATAATAATTTTTTAAACATGACTTACCCCTCATAAGTTGCTGAATTATAACAGACGATCACACTTAATCACATGAGATTGACGTCCTAATCTTTATGAAATGCCCGCCTTAAAAGCTAGAAAAAATAAAATTCTTGATTTATAAGATACTAGCCAAAACAAATACTTGTATTAAAAATGATGAATATATTATTAGGGTCTGTTGACATTTACTGTTCATAATTAAACCTATAAAGGTAGCCATAAAAATATACAGGCTAAGGCAACAGCACTTTGATAATTTCTTTTGAGCTTGTCATATCGAGTAGCTATTCCTCTAAATTGCTTTAATCTACAAAACATATTTTCAACTAAATGCCTGATTTTATATAAATACCAGTCCATATGATCATTGTTCGATTGGCTATTTATTTTCTTTGGTATATTCGCTTTTGTCCCTGTTTTTCTGATCTGTTCACGCAGTGGTTCTGAATCATAGCCTTTATCTGCGCAGACCACTTTTGTCTCTTTTAAGTCTAATGTTGATATTAAATCAGGTGCAACTTTGACGTCATGTGTGGTTCCATCGGTAATCATGAAATCAACAGGATTGCCATTTGCATCAACAATCAAATGTATTTTTGAGGAGTTTCCTCCTACACTTTTAGAAATAGATTGATTCGCTATACCGGCAGAATGTTGATGAGCACGTACGTGAGAGCCATCAATAAAAATCCACTCCATATCGGGGCATGATGCTAATAATTTGAATAATCTAAGCAACTTACCACTGCTTGACCAACGATTAAAACGTTTGAAAATAGAGTTTGATTGACCGAAATAGGAAGGAATATCTCGCCACGGACAGCCTGTTCTAATTCTATAGAGAATAGCTTCAATAAAATTACGTAAATTTGAGTTGTGATGAATAGATAAATTACGCAAAATAGTTTTCAACTTTTGCCAGTGTTGATCTGTCAGCATGGTACGAGGCATAGCGAATAGTAAAATTGGGTTTGGCGATTTGATTTTACTACTTCGCTATTTTTTAAGCTAAAAGTGTCAACACACCCTAGTTAGAAGCCATATCTCAATTATCGAGACTGATAGAGTTGGTTATGGTTGGTCTAAAGTAAACTTTTCAAATTTTTCGACTTTACCTGAAGTAATTAAAGAAATTAAACAACAATATGTTAAAGGCATAGGTAGAAGCACTAATCGTATTAAAAGATTTTTTAATCTGACCGAAGGTGATATCGTGATCGTTCCCTTAGCAAAATCAATTGCTATAGGAATAGTAAGTGGGAAAAAAACTTTTGACTTGAGTCTGACAGATAAAAAAGCCTGTAACCTTATTAACGTAAATTTCTTCAGAACGAATGAAGGTCATATTCTACGAATCCCAAGAAAGTCTCTTACACATGGATTAGAGAGTAGGCTAAAAATACAAGCACATAATACAAACTTAAAAGAGTTCAAAGATGAAATTGAAAGAATTATTGAATCAATAGCATCTAATGGTACATATAAACAAGAAAGTTATCTATTGGAAAAAATAGCAGAGGCTGAGGCTAGTTTTAAGGAGAATCTACTTAAATCTTTGACAACAGGGACAACTTGGTTAGCAGCAGGCGGTGAAGGGCTTGAACTTCTTATCCTTGAGCTTTTAAAAATAGAGGGATATACAGCTAAAAAACAGGCTAAAAACCAAAGTTCTGATATTTCAGATATTGACATAAAAGCTAGCAAAATTGATAGGTTTTCAGAATCAAATTTATTTTTTCAGGTTAAACATCACTGTAATATCTCTAGCAAGCATGGATTAGAACAGCTTATTGCTTATGTTGACACCGATGATATAGAACATGAAAAGTGGTTCATAACTACGGGGAATTTATCTGAGTCTTCAATCCAATATGCAGAGGATCACAACATTAGAGTCATGGTGGGAGATGAGCTAGTTGATTGGATTTATGAAAATATTGGCGATCTCTCAAATGGGACTAGACACAAACTAGGAATTATAGAAATTCCTTTAGTAATACAATCAATTATCCTATAAAAAGAGTTTATTAAGTAATAACTCTGGATAATTCTATGTGAAATCAAAGCTGTAGGTTTCTCTTATTCAGCCCGTTCTCTATATAGGGTGGGATTTTTTTATTAGCAAATAGTCAATCACTGATTCGCATAATTAAAGAGAAAGGATTCGTATTTGAAAATTACGATAAAGTCTGCAAATTATTACGTTCAGCAAATGCATCAATTGACATAGCCTCTATCGTTGAACGACACATCAGTTGTCATTTTCCTAAACGATTAATCTATACTTTAGTATGCTTAACGACATTCGATGACACCTTTCAACGACATGACAGATGTCATTTTCTGAAAACGAACCTCCAAGCTTGTATATTAAAGACTAAGCTTTTGGTAAATAACTCAAAAATTCTGAGTGAGATGCTCGTTGAATGTCCCATCGGTTAGTATAAGAGGGTGGGCGTTCTCGTTCTGCACAAGATGTCATAATTAGACGACGTTTAGCTCTAGAGACTCCAACAAAGAAAGAGCAACGTTCTTCATCCGCTTTTCCCCAAAATGTTTGATCTTCAACACCTAGTAAAATTACGGTATCAAATTCTAAGCCTTTGCTTTTATGGATTGTTAGGATACGAATGGTCTGATCATCCGAGAAACGTTCTAGTGCATTCACTAAATTAGAATCTATTTTAAGAAGTTCTTCTATTCGAGATTTTGTATTCCGTAAAATTTCTTTTAACCGATCTATGGATTCATATTCTGGAGATAAAGCTATTATAGTTTCTTTCCCAATTTGTTCAATGAATTCAGTTATAAAGTGCCACCATCTTGAGTGAGGATCTTCAGATGATTGTTTTGCTATATCTTTTCTGTGTCGTTTAATGAGCTGATCAATGTCGGTTCTAATATTTAGTTGAATATCCTCTTCTTCAAATGGAATTAATAGATTTATCAATCGAACCCATGCTTTAGGTTTACATTGGTTATATAGACAAGATAAATAGTCCACAATAAGTCTTGCGGCAGGTTCCACCGAAATATCCTGCATTTGTTGTTCATTTCTATATGGAATACCTCTCTCTGCGAAAAGGTCCATTAAATGATGTCCATAATATTCAGGTTGTTTTGAAATGAGTATTGCAATTTCGGCTGGAGGTATTTGTTCGCTATTTATCCAAGTTGTGATTAAGTCAGTTAAATACTCAGCTTCCTCTCGGCTATTATCAAATCGAAAATCTAGAGCCTCTCCTTCATCACCTGCAAGTTGGTTATCAGGCATTACAGATGGAGGATCAAGTACACGGATAATTTCATTTTGCATTCTAAGAAGAAGTGGTTTTGATCGAAAGTTTAGATATAAGTTAAGTGAAATAGCATTAAAGTCCAGAGCAAAAGTTGCGAAGATGCCGTCTAATGCACCTGCCCATCCCATAATTTTTTGCTTGATGTCTCCAACCGCTGTTAGGCGTATACAAGTATTCTGGAAAGCTAGTTTAACAAGCTCATATTGTTTATCAGTACAATCTTGAAATTCATCTAAAAAGACGTCGCTATATGTTTGTCGAATGGCATTTCGGGCAATATGCGACTGATTCAAAATTTGTATGGCTAATGGAACTAGATCTTCATAGCTGATTTGGTTTCGAGTACGCCCATTCTTGCGTTCACTAATTTTGTATCCTGCATCTAACGTATCTTCGCCTGTTAAAACTGCTCGAAATTTATCAATAATTCGTTTAGCAAAAGAATGAAAAGTATAACTATCAAATCTAGATGATAGGTCAGTACCACATCGACGATAAACTCGTTCTTTGAGATTTTTACTGGCATCAACTTTGAATGAGATTGCTAGAATGCGTTTAGGATAAGGACATGAATTTGTTCTCAACAAGAAGTCTGCTTTTTGAGCAAGCATTTCTGTTTTTCCTGCTCCAGGCCCAGCAGTTAAGGCGAGACATCTTTCTAACTCTTTTGCCGCTCTTAAAGCATTGGGTTCAAGTATTAAGCCATCTGAAGGTTTCCATATGTCGATAGATATCACTCAGGAAGCTCCTCAAGTTTGCTAATAACAGCATCGGCTAATCGGCCAAAAGACTCAGGTATTCTTCCTAATAAGGTTATGTTATCTAATTGGGCTAATGCATTAATATGGGCAGCTGGTTTACTACCAAGTTTGAAGCATCTATGGTAAGTACTAAACAGTTTTAGTTCATTCTCAGAATATTGTTGTGAATTGACATGGCTTTTACCAAGGACAGATTTAATCGTTCCTTCATCTGGATATTCTTCTTCAACTTCATATGCATTTGGATAAGCTTTTAGCATGGAGAAATCCAAGTCCATTGGGTTTGAAAAAAATATTCCTCGATTTTCTAACTCTGCAAAAAGATCTATTTCCTGATAGAAATGATGGGTGCGGATGGGTGTATCAGTCGTATTCCATTTAGGAAGAGGCCACTCACTTGGAAGTGCTTTTGTAGGTTCAAATTTTATAAGTTGATCATTAACATATTTAATACGGCCCCATCCAGCTCCATAGCGAGCTACATCAAGATCAAGCAAAGTTAGGTATGGAATTTCAAGTGCTGAGAGTAACCGCCAAAAGTGGTTAACATGTCTCCCTCCTAAAGGTGCAATAGTCACTGCAGATTCATCAACCGATGCTTCTTTGGCTTGAAGAATACGTGGTAGTACAATTTCTTCACTGTCACCTTCAACAAGCAAGACTAATCTAGAGAAATATATTTCAGGAAAAGCTTGTACTGCTTCCCGTACAAATTTATGTCCTTCATCTAAACATTCTGGAAGGATAATATTTGTGATTTTGGTACAACGATTAGCTGAAAGTCGTAAATAGCGGATATATTCTGGGGGAATGCGTTTGATCATAGAAGGTGCATGTGTAGCAATTAGGGCTTGAGCATCTCCTTTACCAAGGACTGAATTGATGGCATTTACAATCCTACCAAGATAGTGAGGAGATAGACTATTTTCAGGTTCTTCCAAAGCAATCAATGTAAAAGCAGGGGGGCGAAGTTTAATAGCATTAAAGGATTTATCTTCCTCTGCCAATACTGAACGGCCAATAGATTGAGATGACAATACTAGTGACAAATAAAGCATCGATTTCTGACCATCGCTCAGTCTTGAAAAGTCGACAAGGTTTTCGTCATGGCCAGGAGAGAATGAGATGGACATATGTCTTAGAAGTGCTTCAATCTCAGATGCTACGAATGTAATTTTCGGGTCGGTAAAGAAGTTACCTTTATGCAGTTTTTCCCATATCTTTTTTAAATTGGTACTGAATGCATCAATAGATAAATTAGCTTTGAGGTTATCGCTTATTTGATTGGTTAAATCCCTAATTGTGTTTCGTTCATTTTCCCAATTAATAGCTCGTAGCATGCGACCTAATAAAGCATTGGTACTATAAGCAATATGATCAGCTGGATCCCTTTGAGCTGGTAAATAGTGAACGTGAATATGGTTACGTTCGGTTCTAGGAACTGTTGAGGTATTGAGAGGTGTACCATCTGGGTTAATATCAAGTACATATACAAACTCTTCCTCAATGTCTCCATCAATCCCCATTGTTGCATTTAATCGAAAGCGAACTCGAGGAATACCATTTTGATCATCTAGACGCATATGCCCAAAGTGAGGCGCAACTGTAAAGTTATCTGTATCATTTACTAGTTCTGGAAAAGTAAAGTTTGCTTCAATCCATAATTTTCTTTCATCTGGTGGAGTTTCTTCATCATGCGGAACGTGAAAATCTGATCGAATAATACGACGTAAAGAAGGGTCAAATGCAAATAGCCGGCATAAAGCTTGTAATAAAGCTGTCTTTCCAGAGCCATTTGGACCAATTAGATATGTAATTTGTTCAAGCGAGAGTTCTGTGGAACTTTCACCAAAAGATTGAAAATTTGATAGACGAAGACTTTGTAACTGCAAGGAAATGCACTCCCTTAAATTTATACTCTTTGTTCTAATACATTGATCGCTAATATTCATAGTAAATCAAATGTTTATAAAGTGTACAATATGTTTATATGATGTTAGGTGAAAAGTTGAAGAGGGTGATTTCTGTGTTTGGATATAATTTTAATGCCAGCAATATTATTAGATCTATTAGGCTTTGTTGCACAAACCTATCTATAAAGGCTTATTCGGCAATATAATTTGCAAATGAATAAGCCTACACCCAAAATTTATCGTACAACCAATTGGTCTTCTTATAACAGTGCATTAATAAATCGAGGAAATCTCTCAATTTGGTTTGATACTAAGACTCAATGGTATGCGCAACCAGAAGGCAAGCATGGTCGAAATCAAACTTATTCTGACGCAGCCATCCAATGCTGCTTAATGATTAAATCTCTATTTCGATTGTCTTTACGCATGGTCACAGGCTTTGTTCAAAGTATCATTAAACTTTACGGATTAGATTGGACAGCACCGGATTATTCAACCATTTGTAGAAGACAAAAGCATATTGATATTCAAATTAGCTATGAAAAGAGTTGCAATAGACTGCATCTACTCGTCGATTCCACTGGCTTGAAGTTCTTAGGTGAAGGTGAATGGAAACGTAAGAAACATCAACCTGAATATCGTCGCCAATGGCGTAAACTACATATTGGGATAGATTCTAAAACCCTACAAATACGAGCAGTTCAGCTTACAACCAATAACGTGAGTGATTCGCAAGTCCTTGTTGATTTACTAGATCAAATTCCGTTGAATGAATAAATTGATTCAGTCTATACAGATGGGGCTTATGATACAAAATAATGCCGTCAGGTCATTGCAGATCGGCAAGCACATGCAGTGATTCCTCCTAGACAAAATGCGAAGCCTTGGAAAGATACAAAGACCAGTTCGCTAGAGCAAAATGAATTACTACGAACAGTTAAACGTTTCGGCAGGACACTATGGAAAAAATGGGCAGGCTATCATCGCCGAAGTTAGGTCGAAACCAAGATGCATTGCATCAAGTTATTAGGCGATAAACTCAGTGCAAGGAGTTTTGATAGTCAGGTCAATGAAATCCATGCACGCGCAGCCGTGTTAAATAAATTTACAGAATTAGGCAGACCTCATACCCAAGTTGTCACTTAAATTTTAGCAACTTAGGAAAACTCTGCCGTCAAAGGCTTTATGCAACAAAGCCCTTTGAATGTACAAAATAAAAATGAGCATCAGGAAACGAGACTGATGCAAGAAGAAAATAAAAAGTTAGTTAGTCGGATAGTAGCATTGGAATCAGAATTAAAAGAACTTCAGAATTATTAATGTCGGAGCAAACAGGTGCTTTATTTTGATGTGTTATTAAAGAAAATTAAAAATTCATTAATTAAAAATATAATAAGGGGGGGATTTTATTTTTAACTTTTAACTTCGGTTATTTATTGGAGGATTACCTAATTATTATCGTCATTTTGTTGTTTAAGTAGGCTTTGTTGCATAAAGCTCTTAAAGATAGAGTTCTCTAAGCATCTCAAATTTAAGTGACAACTTGGGTGTGGGGTCGGCCGAGCTCCGTAAACTTATTTAAGATGGCCACACGTGCATGCATCTCGTTGACTTGGCTATCAAAATTCCGGGCTCTGAGCTTATCGCCTAATAATTTGATGCAGTGCATCTTGGTTTCTACCAGACTTCGCTGATGGTAGCCCGACCATTTTTTCCATAGTGTCCTGCCTAAACGTTTAACAGTGCGAAGTAATTCATTTCGCTCTAGCGAATGAACTTTTGTACCTTTCCAAGGCTTCGCATTTTTTCTGGGTGGAATAATCGCATGGGCATTTCGATCTGTGATCAACTGGCGACACCGCTTTGTGTCATAAGCACCATCGGTATAAACGGAGTCAATATGCTCATCTTGAGGAATCTGATCGAGTAAATCACCAAGTACTTGTGAATCACTGACATTATTTGTCGTAAGCTGAACGGCACGTATTTGCAGTGTTTCAGCATCTATACCAATATGCAGTTTACGCCATTGCCGACGGTATTCAGGCTGATGCTTCTTACGCTTCCATTCGCCTTCACCTAAAAATTTTAAACCCGTAGAGTCGACGAGTAGGTGTAACCCATCACGACTTTTCTGGTAGCTAATTTGAATATCAATATACTTTTGTCTTCTACAAAGCGTCGTGAAGTCTGGTGCTGTCCAATCTAATCCGCAAAGTTTAATTAAGCTTTGAACAAAACCAGTAACCATGCGTAAAGTGAGTCTAAATAGAGATTTAATCATCAAACAGCATTGAATCGCTATGTCGGAGTAGGTTTGACTTCGACCTTGTTTGCCTTGAGGTTCTGCATACCATTGTGTTTTTGGATCGAACCAAATGGCAATATTCCCACGATTAATGAGAGCTCGGTTATATGCGGGCCAATTGGTTGTGCGGTAGATTTTGTGTGTAGGTTTCTTCATTTGGAAATTATATTGCCGAAGGAGTCCTTAAGAACAGCTTTGTGCAACAAAGCCGTATAGAAATAATACTCATGAGTTTAGTAATAGGGGGAGTTAGTACCTCTATGATTATGTTAGGGACATTTATTTCTAAAAATAATAGATAGCACAGAATTAATAATCTATAAGTTATAGAAATTACTAGATTTTTCTTTAATTCTGTTCTTTTCTATTCATTCGACACATAAGGTCACGAATTACGTAAACCCTATATAAGTTTATTTTTTAAACAGTTGAATACCTTATTTCATACATTAATTTACAGCGTGCCGTTTCATCCTAAGGCTCTAATACAAGTGTTTTTTAATTCTTGGCAGCCTTGCTACGAGTCTGTTTAATGTTGAACTAGAAAGAGGAAATCCGCATGCGTGCTCTTACCTATCATGGTGCTCGGGATGTACGAGTTGAATCTGTTCCAGATCCAGTGATTCAGGAACCAGATGACGTTATTTTAAGGGTGACAGCCACCGCCATCTGTGGCTCAGATCTGCACCTATACCGGGGTAAAATTCCGGCCACTGAAGATGGCGATATTTTCGGCCATGAATTTATGGGAATTGTAGAAGAAGTCGGCCCTGAAGTCACAGAAGTCAAAAAAGGCGACCGGGTAATTATTCCTTTCGTGATTGCATGTGGTCACTGTTTTTTCTGTGAACATGAACTAATGGCTGCCTGTGAAAATACCAATACCGGCCGTGGTGCAATTCTCAATAAAAAACAGATTCCACCAGGGGCAGCTTTATTTGGCTTTAGCCATCTATATGGTGGTATACCAGGTGGTCAAGCTGAATATGTGCGGATCCCCAAGGGCAATGTCGGACCATTTAAAGTACCAGGCTCCCTGCCTGATGAAAAAGTATTATTCCTGACCGATATTCTACCAACCGCCTGGCAAGCAGTGAACAATGCCCAAGTTGGTCGAGGTTCCAGTGTGGCGATTTATGGTGCTGGCCCAGTTGGTCTGCTGGCTGCTGCCTGTGCACGGATGCTCGGTGCCGAGCAGATTTTTATGGTCGATCACCATCCTTATCGTCTGAGTTTCGCACATCAAACCTATGGGGTGATTCCGGTCAATTTTGATGAAGTCGATGCCGCTGAATTTATCATTCAAAATACCACGGGTTATCGTGGAGTCGATGCCGTCATTGATGCGGTCGGTTTTGAAGCCAAAGGCAGCATGCTGGAAACCGTAATGACTAACCTGAAATTAGAAGGTTCGAGTGGTTCAGCGTTAAGACAATGTATTGCAGCGGTCCGCCGCGGCGGTGTGGTGAGTGTACCTGGAGTTTATGCCGGTCCAATTCATGGCTTCCTGTTTGGTGATGCCTTTGACAAAGGTTTAACCTTTAAAATGGGACAAACTCATGTGCATAATTACTTGCCGCAGTTGCTAGAACATATTGAAAATGGAGATCTGTCTCCAGATCTGATTATTACCCATCGCATGAAACTGGAAGATGCTGCGGAAGGTTACCGTATTTTTGATAAAAAAGAAGAAGATTGTCGTAAAGTGATTCTGACGCCATAAATATGATTAAAGGAAAGCGCCGTCAGGCGCTTTTTTATTTTTTATCATCATTTTATCAATCCTCTTTTTCTTGTTTTTAAGGGCTTTGTTGCACAAAGATTTGAAATGCAAAGCGCCCCTAATTGAGCCAAATTTAAGGCGTAACTTGGGTAAGTGGTCGACCTAATTCCGTAAATCTGTTAAGGACTGCTACACGTGCATGGATCTCATTCACTTGGCTATCAAAACTCCTTGCACTGAGTTTATCTCCTAATAATTTAATGCAGTTCATCTTAGTTTCAACCAAACTTCGCCGATGATAGCCTGACCATTTTTTCCATAGTGTCCTGCCTAAACGCTTAACTGTTCGAAGTAATTCATTTCGCTCTAGCGAGCTACTCTTTGTATCTTTCCATGGTTTCGCATTTTTTCTAGGTGGAATCACCGCATGCGCTTGCCGATCTGCAATGACCTGACGGCATTGCTTGGTGTCATAAGCTCCATCGGTATAAACAGAGTCAATCCGCTCATCTTGTGGAATCTGATTAAGTAAATCACCAAGCACCTGTGAATTACTGACATTATTGGTTGTAAGCTGAACTGCTCGTATTTGTAGGGTTTTAGAATCTATGCCAATATGAAGTTTACGCCATTGGCGACGATATTCAGGTCCATGTTTCTTGCGTTTCCATTCGCTCTCACCTAGAAACTTCATGCCTGTAGAGTCCATGAGTAGATGCAGCCCATCGCTACTTTTTTGGTAGCTGATTGCAATATCAATATGCTTTTGTCTTCTACAAAGCGTGGTGTAATCTGGAGCTATCCAATTTAATCCGCAAAGTTTAATCAGACTTTGCACAAAGCCAGTGACCATATCTAAAGATAGGCGGAATAAGGATTTAATCATTAAGCAGCATTGGATAGCTGCATCGGAGTAGGTTTGATTTCGTCCTTGTTTGCCTTTTGATGGAGCATACCATTGCGTAGCAGGATCAAACCAAATGGCAATATTTCCGCGACTCATGAGTGCTCGGTTATATGCGGGCCAATTGGTTGTGCGGTAGATTTTGTGTGTAGGCTTCTTCATTTGAAAATTATATCGCTGAAAAACCCTTTACAGATAGGTTTGTGCAACAAAGCCCTTAGTTGAAAAAAACTTTTAGATTTCATGCTCACACACCACCTAAAACAAAAAATATCTGATTGATTTTACAGGCTTTTAATTTAAGGTTTTATTCTACCCACTCGCAATATCAAAGTTTAGTATCACGACTCACTAACTCATTAACTAAATATGGAGCAGTACGGCTATCTTGATTTTCTGTTATTTGTTTTGGTGTTCCTGCCACA
The DNA here is from genome assembly GCF_044057475.1 of Acinetobacter sp. P1332. Classification (NCBI taxonomy): domain Bacteria; kingdom Pseudomonadati; phylum Pseudomonadota; class Gammaproteobacteria; order Moraxellales; family Moraxellaceae; genus Acinetobacter; species Acinetobacter sp. P1332. The sequence continues at coordinate 73,110 of NZ_CP171159.1, read as the reverse complement.
ACAATATTCCCACCAGCATTTCCAGCACCTGGTCCCACATCAATCACCCAATCTGCTTGTGCAACGGCACGCATATCATGCTCAATCATAACCACGGTATTACCCGCATCGACTAATCGCTGCAATTGAACTAACAATCGATCTACATCTGATGGATGCAAACCTGTAGTTGGCTCATCAAGTATATACAGTGTATTTCCACGCTGATTGCGTTGCAGCTCGGTCGCCAATTTAATACGTTGCGCTTCTCCACCAGATAGTTCAGTCGCTGGTTGCCCTAAACGTAAATAACCAAGGCCAATTTCCTTTAATAATTGTAGTGAACGAGCAATCGAGACCTCTCCATCAAAAAAATCACGTGCTTCATTGACGGTCATTCCTAATACTTCAGCAATATTACGTCCATTCCAGCGAATTTTCAGAGTGTCATCATTATATCGAGCACCATGACATGTCGGACAAGGGGCATATACACTTGGCATAAACAATAATTCTACACTGACAAAGCCTTCACCTTCACAAGTTTCACATCGCCCTTTAGCCACATTAAACGAAAAACGTCCAGCATCATAATGAGCTTGGCGAGCTTCAGGAGTCCCAGCAAATAACTTTCTAACATGATCAAATAAACCCGTATAAGTTGCCAGATTAGAACGTGGAGTACGGCCAATTGGTTTTTGATCAACCTGTACCAGACGCTGTATAGCCTCCACATCACCAGCCAGAGAACCCTGTGTAACCTCGGTAACCAACATTCCTTCATTTAAAGGATTATTTTCATTATTGTTTTCAGTTTCAGATTCATTGCCTAAATATGAAAGTACTAACTCGGGTAAAGCTTGAGAAACGAGACTAGATTTACCTGAACCTGAAATACCTGTAACTGCTGTAAGTACACCAAGAGGTATACGAGCATCAATATTATGCAGGTTATGTCGGTAAATATTGTTAAGTTCAAGCCAACCAGAGGGTGTACGTCCATAACTTTGAGTAACTGGGATTTTATTAAATAAATAACTTGCAGTACGTGAAGCTGAAATCTCACTTAAACCCTGAGGTACTCCACTATATAAAATATTACCACCTTGCTCTCCTGCATCTGGTCCAACATCCACTAACCATTGAGCACGACGCATGAGCTCTAAATCATGCTCTACAACAAATACGGAGTTTCCAGCGTCTCTTAATTTATCGAGAGAATCATATAATGACTGACTATCTGAAGGATGTAATCCAGCAGACGGTTCATCCAGTACGTAAACTACACCAAATAGCATAGAACTTAATTGTGTTGCTAAACGCAAACGTTGCAACTCTCCCGCTGAAAGAGTTGGCGTGGCTCTATCTAATGTTAGATAACCAAGACCTAACTGGCGTAATTGATTTAAACGGCCCATTACACCACTTGCTAAACGCTGAGCAGCAATTTTCTTTTCATCTGAAAGTGCTGACGTACGTCTTACATCTGGAGATACAGAATGCACTGCTCTACCTGTTGTTGCTCGTTCAGCTCTATCAAGTTGGGTTACTTTATTATTAGTCTTTTCTCCAGCATCATGAGCGTCGAAATCGCCAAGAACTATAGGTTCAAGCAAACAAGTTAATTTATCCAAAGAAAGTTGCATAAACTCACCAATATCTACTCCTGCAAAGGTAATAGATAAGGCTTCTGGCTTAAGGCGTTTGCCATGGCAGGATGGACACAATTTACCTTCCATAAAACGTGAAACACGTTTTTTCATCAACGTACTTTGGGTATTAGCAAAAGTATGAAGGACATAGCGACGAGCACCAGTGAAAGTGCCCATATAGCTGGGTTCTAGTTTACGTTTAAGTGCAGATTGAGTCTCAGCGGGGCTTAAACCAGCATAGACAGGAACTGTTGGGGTTTCTTCAGTAAATAAAATCCAGTCTCTATCCGATTGCGGTAAATCTTTCCATGGTCGATCAACATCATATCCTAGGGTTACTAGGATATCGCGTAAGTTTTGCCCGTGCCAAGCAGGTGGCCATGATGCGATAGCTCTCTCACGAATACTGAGTGTTGGGTCAGGAACCATTGTCGATTCTGTAACTTCATAAATGTGACCTAAACCATGACATGTAGGACAAGCACCTTGAGGAGTGTTCGGTGAAAAGTCCTCGGCATATAACATTGGCTGATCGGCAGGATATGCACCAGCACGCGAATAAATCATTCGCACGAGACTTGATAAAGTTGTTACACTTCCAACAGAAGAACGGGTATTACTTGCACCACGTTGTTGTTGCAATGCTACTGCTGGTGGTAGACCATCAATAGCATCAACATCTGGTACTCCGGCCTGATCTATTAAGCGTCTTGCATAAGGTGCAACAGATTCGAAATATCTTCTTTGTGCTTCAGCAAAAATAGTTCCAAAAGCAAGTGATGATTTTCCTGAACCCGATACACCTGAGAAAACAACAAGTGCATTTCTTGGGATAGAAACATCTACATCCTTAAGGTTATGCTCACGTGCACCTCGAACTTCAATACAATTATTAGATAAAGTAATGTTATTGTGTTCACCAAAAGAATGTATTTTCATGTTTCTACGAGCCTGTAAATTATTTTGTGTAAGTCCCATTTTTTATATATGATCTTTTAATCGATCATCGAACTGAATCGTAAAACAATTCATTGCTAAACTAATACATTTAAATATGGCTGTCATTTGGTTTAAATCTTCAGGAGTTTTTAAACCTTTAGCTAATTCAGCTGTCATACTTTTGATTGTAGCTTCATCCATGTGAAGTACCTCTTTATTGGATGAGTTGATTAACTCTGTTTATCCTAATGAGGCTTATAATACAAAATTACTGCCGATAAGTGATTTCAGATCAACAAGCAAAGAGGTTCTATAAAAACAATGAATTATTAAAATTTTATCCTAAATTTGAATCAATTAAGGAGCTCTAATCTTTGTGCAACAAAGCCCTTTGTTTCATAACAATGGATAGAGGAATCTGGTCTTTCTTACTCTCATCAATAGTAATATGTTGTATGAAACCTGCTAACCATAACAGAAACTCATCTTCATTTGAGATTCGAGGAATTAGGGTTAAATCCAACCTTTTAATACCCTCAATTTTATTCTCATCATCAAAAATGGTCGCACAAATTTCATGATCAACTTTTAAATTACTTGAGTGGGTATACTCTCTAACTTTGAGGATTATCAATGTGAAAAGGCCTTTTTGATCCCTTTCAATACCAACCTCTTCCTTAATGTCTTTTATGACTTTTTCAGCCAGAGCTAGATATTGTGGCATGATAATTTCCTTTATATAAATCATACCTAAACTATTATGTGAATAAATAATCAATAATTAATTACTCGTTTGTTACGTAAACGAAACTTCCAGTAAATATTGTAAATTCATAATTACACTAAAATTTAACCAGTTTACATATTCTATCCATATTGTGATGTAGTTATATCTTGCAATAAAAAACCACCCGAAGGTGGTTTAACTAAACATCATGGACATCTGTCCAAACTCATAAATGAGTAATGTGAGACCAAATGCTGAGGCTGAAAATACGAGTACTTCTTGCGAGGTCATATCCATCTCCTTCAATTGTTCTATTTAATCCTCTAATCATTAAGAAGGCATTTGACTCTAAATGCAAACGATTATCACAAATTTTAGGGATTGACTTGTAAGAGATTTTATAAAAGTAACTGTGACGTTAATTAAGTGTATAAAGTTGTATAACAACATCCATAAGAGAAAAAAACCTCCGCGAATAATAGATATCGAACGGGGTCTTTTATGTCTGATCCGTTTTAAAAAAATAGAGGCTTAGAACTCTCTTAAGATGGATTGCTTAAAAATTTACGCATCTGTCTATGTCTTCTAGTGAGACCTAGTACCTCTTTACGCTTAATAATTTCATCTTCAGTAAAAGGCAGATGATTGATAAGCTTCTCAATCCCCATAACACTATTTTCAATTAAGAAACTATCTTGCTCGGTTGTCCAATTTGAGGTTATATGCTCAGATTTTTTAGACTGTCTTTTCATAAAAAGAAATTATACCTAATCATGAGGACTCTTGACTTTCTTCAAGCACTCTCGGCATACACAAATTTCTTTTTGGTCATTGGTGTAATCAATCTCTCTAGCACCATGAAGGCCAAATATACACATTAATAATCTGATCATCTTATTCCTCCTTTAACTACTTAAAAGCTATATATCTTAGGCATCTATATTTATATGAATCCCTGTAAGACAGCATTTCGAACAACTTTATCGAAGTTTGAATGAAATGAATTTTCAGTAGTGTGACGCTTTGACAATAAACAGAAACTTGCTACCGCACCTATGCTCACCAAAGTTAATAATTTCATCTTTAATTCCATCCATGTAGAACTTTTGATTCAAACATATCACTCTGATTTGTATCTATCTAACCGCCTTCTGATGAATTACTGTTCATAATGTAACCACATTATTATTTATGTAATTGAATTTATTAAATAATGAAACAATTCCTCTCAGATTACACTGAATTATTACAACTTATAGATTTAAAGCTTTATGGGCCCATCTCAGAAATTTATCTTTATCGTTGAAATGCGGAACATTCAATAAATTGATGTAGGAAACTTCACCAAAGTTTCCTGAGATTTTATTTGATTCAAGAATTGTAAAATCTTCTTCTTGCCCTACATGTACTTCTCGAAAAAACTCCGTAACCTTCCGATCAAGGTTTAGTGAGGTAAAACCCTCTCTCTCAACTAAAAAGTCATAGATCTGGCTAATCACATGTAGTTCAAATTTTCTATTCATTTTTTCCGTTCTCATAATTATTTTAACAATTGGTTCAATTTAAACTAATTTCTTTTACGGATAAAGACAATAAAAAACTTACTATCAGGGACAGTTAAATAGATTTTCGCTTAGTCTTTGCCAGTAAGATCTCTATACGTTGAGTAACTTCCAATAATTTAAGCTCAGCATCACGCCAAAAATAATAGACGTCACCATGTATGACATACATTTGCTTAATGTAGTTTGCTGCTTTTGTCTTGTTTACTTTTTTAGCATTAAAACATGGTTTATCAAGCACTATTACCCTGCCATCTAAATCACCACCGATATAAATATTCATTTCTATTCTTCTTGTTGTAAGTAATGATTAAAATATATCACAACAAAAAAGCGCAATTATTTGAACGCACTTTATCGACTAAGCATCTGATAAAAAATTAAAATTTATACCAATACGATTTAAGTTAAGCTCCTATTAAAAAAGCCCTACATTTCTGTAAGGCTTTCCCCTTGGTCTTTTGCGCCGAAACAAGGAATCGTTGTTTTTATTTACAACAAAATAATTAAATCATTAATCGAATAAAAAATGAAGAAAAAAAACCTGCAACTTGGGGAAGGTGCAGGTATAAACTGATATTAACTATCATGGAGAACTTAATACCAACTAATATACTTGGTTTATATTGAGACCTCATTCACATTTTATTCCAAATTATCTAGCAACGGCTTTGTTGCACAAAGATTGGAAATGCAAAGCGCCCCTAATTGAGCCAAATTTAAGGCGTAACTTGGGTAAGTGGTCGACCTAATTCCGTAAATCTGTTAAGGACTGCTACACGTGCATGGATTTCATTCACTTGGCTATCAAAACTCCTTGCACTGAGTTTATCTCCTAATAATTTGATGCAATGCATCTTAGTTTCAACCAAACTTCGCCGATGATAGCCTGACCATTTTTTCCATAGTGTCCTGCCTAAACGTTTAATTGTTCGAAGTAATTCATTTCGCTCTAGCGAGCTACTCTTTGTATCTTTCCATTGTTTCGCATTTTTTCTAGGTGGAATCACCGCATGCCCTTGCCGATCTGCAATGACCTGACGGCATTGCTTGGTGTCATAAGCTCCATCGGTATAAACAGAGTCAATCCGCTCATCTTGTGGAATCTGATTAAGTAAATCACCAAGCACCTGTGAATCACTGACATTATTGGTTGTAAGCTGAACTGCTCGTATTTGTAGGGTTTTAGCATCTATACCAATATGAAGTTTACGCCATTGGCGACGATATTCAGGTCCATGTTTCTTGCGTTTCCATTCGCCCTCACCTAGAAACTTCATGCCTGTAGAGTCCATGAGTAGATGCAGCCCATCGCTACTTTTTTGGTAGCTGATTACAATATCAATATGCTTTTGTCTTCTACAAAGCGTGGTGTAATCTGGAGCTATCCAATTTAATCCGCAAAGTTTAATCAGACTTTGCACAAAGCCAGTGACCATACGTAAAGACAGACGGAATAAGGATTTAATCATTAAGCAGCATTGGATGGCTGCGTCGGAGTAGGTTTGATTTCGCCCTTGTTTGCCTTTTGATGGCGCATACCATTGCGTAGCAGGATCAAACCAAATGGCAATATTTCCGCGACTCATGAGTGCTCGGTTATATGCGGGCCAATTGGTTGTGCGGTAGATTTTGTGTGTAGGCTTCTTCATTTGAAAATTATATCGCTGAAAAACCCTTTACAGATAGGTTTGTGCAACAAAGCCTCTAGCAACAAAAAAAGCCCATCAAATGATGAGCTTTTTACGGTAATTAAGTGAATTTCCATATGTACGTCCACTATAGCAGAAATATGCCATATACCTTGATCAGGGTCAAGTGAGCATATTCTCAATTTGCACTTCTGGCTTTGCTTTAATACTATTCATCTAAGCACTTCAAATAATTGATCTAATGTCTGAACCTCAGTTTTCTCTCAGTGATTATCTATCAACCGTACAGGAAGTAATTCAAATTACTTTCAATGAGCCTGTATGGGTGAAAGCTGAGATCCGTAATCTAAATATTAAGGGCGGACATTACTATCTTGAGTTAGCTGAAAAGGATGAAAGTACCGACAAAGTTATAGCGAGTTGTAAAGGAACCATCTGGAAATTTACAGCTCAGAAAATGGTGCTTAAGTTTGAAAGGGAAAGCGGTGTAGAGCTTTCAAAAGATTTAAATGTCCTGGTAAAAGTCAGAGCCAAGTTTGATCCACAGTATGGCTTTTCAGTTAATGTTGAAGATATTGATTCAAGCTATACCCTTGGAGACATTGCACGGCGTTATCAACAAATATTAGAAAGACTAACCACTGAAGGTCTGTTAAATAAAAATAAGCTCATTCCTACTCCGTTTGATATTCAGAATGTCCTGGTAATTGCTCCTGAGAATGCGGCAGGTTTAGGTGACTTCAAAAAAGATGCTGATGCTTTAGAAAAATCTGGTGTATGTCATTTCAAATACTATTCAGCCACATTTCAAGGGAACACGGCAGCACAGAGTATCATCACTTCTCTAAGTAATGGTCTGAGACAATGGGCTACTGATTTCAATACGCCACCCGATCTCATCGTGATTATCCGTGGTGGCGGTGCTGTGAACGACCTTGCCTATTTAAATGATTTCGAACTGGCAGCATTGTTGGCCAAACGAACCGTTCCGATTTGGGTCGGTATTGGTCACGAGAAAGACCGTACGATATTGGATGAAGTTGCAAACCGTTCATTTGACACACCAAGTAAGGTAATTGGTGGTATTCGTAATCTTATCGCTGAACGGACTCAGGGTGTCTTAGATTCATTCCAAACCATTAAGCTATTATCCCAACATCAAATCACGACGTACCAAAGCCAAAATGATCAATACATGAGAGTGATTAAGACGCTTGCGCATGGGCAAATTAATGAAGCAAATAAGAGCGTAGATTTGATGCGAAGCACCCTACATTACTTAGCCCAGCAACAGATCAAACTGGCAACGAATCAAGTCGAATCGCTGATGCGTGAAACCCTAATCCAGAATCCGCGAAACGTGATGGCTAAAGGCTATGGAATAGTTCGTAGTGAAGGGAAAGCTATTCGCTCTATTCAACAGATTTCAGGTGATAACATCCAGGTCGAATTACAGGATGGTACCATTCAAGCAAATGTAACGAAGGTAATTGGTAATGAGTAAAAAAGAACTCTCTTTCAAGGAAGGTTATGGAGTCCTTAAAAAGAATGCCGAGCTATTGGAGTCACACGAAGAGCCAGACATCGACAATTTAATGAAAATCGTTGAAGAGTCTATGGTGGCATACAAAGCCTGTAAAACACGTGTTGATGCTGTACAACAAGCTTTGAATGAGACATTTAAGGAATAATAAGTTAATAATTTGGATGGATGTGTTCGAATAAGTTTAATTTCAACCATGTTTGCCTTTGGGAGGAGTCTACCATTAAGTTGTAAGATCAAAACCAATCGAGATATTTCCTCGATTTATTAAAGCTCGGTTATTGGTGGACCAATTCACTGTACGATAGATTTTAGGTACAGGCTTCTTCATTTGGAATTTATATTGTTGAAAAATATTCAAGAAGAAATTTATGCAATAAAGCGACTTCAACTTATACATCTTTGTGTAACAAAGCCATAATAAATATAAAAAAATGAATTCTTATTAAACATGTAAGAAAGGTTTACGATGTATTATAAGCATTAATAATGTAAATTACGTTCTGCTTGTGTTTGCTTATTGACAACTTAAGTATTATAAAAAAAATATCGATCTATAATAAAATATAATCGCAATATGAGATATTAAAAATTGAGAGACATAATAGATAAATCAATTTCACAATTAGAATACTTGAACTCTTTATTAAGAGATAAGCTTAGCTCAAATTACAATAAGCCATGTCTATTTTTAGATATAGATGGCACTTTATCTGATTTTCAATTAAATCCTATCGATAGTTATATTCCGACTAAGACTTTAAATATTTTAAGACAAATTATTTCAAAGAAGATTCCTGTTATAGCTGTGACTGGACGAGATATTGATTCTGCACGTAAATTATTTGAATCCATTGATCTTCCAATTGCCGCATTGCATGGATTAGAAATATATATAGGAAATGAAAAAAAATTACATACACCAAAGAGTTTCTTAGAAATTTCAAATATTTACAAAATTTTAGCTCGAGCATGTATCGCCTATCCGAGTTTACTGATTGAAAACAAGAAATCATCAATTGCATTGCATTATAGGAAAGCTCCAGAGCTAGAAGATATAGCAAAAAAAATAATATTAGAAGGTCAAAAGGTATTCCCCAACCTAAGATTAATTCAAGGGAAATTCGTTTATGAATTAATACCCGCTCAAGCCAATAAAGGCTTAGCAATCAAGGAAGTTTTAGCTCATTTAAACCAGTATGAGGTTTACACACCAATTTTCATTGGCGATGACGTCACGGACGAAGATGGTTTTTATTTTGTGAATCAGGTGGAAGATGGCATCTCAATCAAAGTCGGTCAAGGGCTTACCTATGCCAAATACCAGCTTAAAGACACAAAGCAAGTACATAATTTTTTGGAATTATTTTTAGAACACATTCGAAACTATGACCATAATGTTAAGGGTAACAACAACTTAGATGGAGAGAAAACATGTCTAAATTAATTATTTTATCGAATCGAGTCAGTATTCCCAATGGGCAAAAAACTACAGCAGGTGGGCTTGCAGTCGCTATACAAGATGCATTAGATGATATTGGTGGTATATGGCTCGGATGGAATGGCGAACGAGTTCATAAGCAAGAGGAAGTACATTTTAATATTCTTCGGAAGGATAAAGTTGAATACGTCACCTGCCCTTTAACAAATTCTCAATATTCAGATTATTATGCAGGGTTTGCCAATAATTCACTTTGGCCTGCCATGCATTATCGTTCAGACCTGATTGAGTTTAAAACATCAGAATACGAAGGATATCAAAAAGTAAATTCTTTATTCGCTCAAAAACTTGCCGAAATTGCAGATCCAGACGATACCATTTGGGTTCATGATTATCATTTTTTAAGTGTGGCGAAATATTGCCGTGAACTCGGTATGCAGAATAAAATTGGATTTTTCCTGCACATTCCTTTTGCACCTTTATTTATCTGGCAAAAAATTCCATGTGCTCAACAATTGATTGAGGATCTATGCCAATACGATGTGGTGGGGCTACAAACAGATAAAGATCAAAAAGTGTGTATGCAAGTATGCACATCTTTATTGAACGCACAGAAAATTCAACAAACTTTGTTAAGCTACCATCAACGTTTAACCATAATTAAATGCTACCCAATTGGTGTAAATCCAACAGCGATTCAAAAAGCGGCCCATAAGTTTATTGATGTACAAGACTTCCTTACCCGTCCAGTAGAGCTGAATGCTGCAAAAACTATTATCGGCGTAGATCGGATTGATTATTCAAAAGGTTTACTGGAACGCTTTTTGTCCTATGCAGAGTTCTTAGAGAAATATCCTGAGTATCAGCAGCATATTCAACATTTACAAATTGCTTGCCCATGTCGTTTGGAAGTTCCAGCTTATCAACGTTTATTTGAGCGTTTCAAGATTAAGATCGAGATGATTAATCAGGAATTTGCACAGGAAGAGTGGCAACCCGTGGAATGTATTTATGATGCAATAAAACATCATCATTTGATGCAAATCTATCGTCAAGCCGATGTGTGCTGGATCAGTTCAATACGAGACGGGATGAATCTGGTCGCGAAAGAATATATTGCCGCGCAAAATCCATCCAATCCTGGTGTACTTATTCTATCCAAATATGCAGGTGCTGCAGAGCATATGTCAGAAGCACTTCTGGTTGATCCCACCGACAAAATGGCGATGGTCAATGCCTTAAAAAAAGCACTGGAAATGCCACGACATGAACGTATTTCACGCTACAAACAACTAATGAAAGGTTTAAAAAATTTTGATATTAATGACTGGCGCAATGCATTTCTTAACGACTTACAGAACAAAACCGCTATGCAGGATTTCAGATTCCTGGGAATGCGTAACGTTAACCCTATTTATCAAAATTTATAGTACTTCGATTTGTAAGGAACTGGCAATAATATCCAGTATTGCCAGTTCAATTTACTATGATGCTTATTTCACATAAGTAAACCGATTTAAAGCCACAATCAATAATAATAGACCAGATAACGCCATAAATACTGTCTTTAGACCAATCAGCTCACCAATCATTCCAATGAAAGCAGGTCCAACCAGAATACCTGTATAAGCCAAAGTCGAAACACAGGACAGTGCAACTGCGCTCGGCATCACCGTCTGACGTCCAGCACGGGAAAACATGATCGGGACGATGTTAGAACAACCTGTCCCAACCAGTGTATAACCCACTAAAACCAGCCACCAATGAGGCGCGATACTGACCAAAGCTAAACCTAAAGTTGCACAAATCGCGCTATAGGTTAAAAGCTTTTTTTCACCAAAATAACGGATCAGATAATGGCCCGTAAAACGTCCTGTGGTCATGGCAATCGCGAAGAAGGTATACGCCAATCCCGCAAAAGCGGTATTAACTCCATATTGTTGCGTTAAATAAATACCACTCCAGTCCATCGCAGCGCCTTCCGTCATGAAAATGATGAAGCAGGCAATACCAATTAATATAATCAAAGGTTGTGGCAGGCGCTGGCGTATCGAGTTTTTCACTTTCGAGGATGCTTCAAGACTGGTGTTTTCTACAGATTTTATGCTGTATGGCACTGAAAGAAAAATAATAATTACCAACAGTAAACTCACAGCAAATGCGCTCATAACAGACGAAATACTTAAAGCAAGCAATGCAGTAATCGTCAGTACCCCAGCTAATCCGCCTAGACTCGCCATACCATGAAAGCCAGACATCAATGATTTTAAGCTATTTTTCTCAACCACTACGGCCTGAATATTGAGAGCAACGCCCAGACTTCCTGCTGCTGTACCAAATAAGAATAAGGTGATCGCCATCATTAACGGCGTGTTCAATAAGCTTAGGCTTGGCAATAAAACGGCAAGCAAAAGTAAAGCGAAACCGATCGGCACACGACAACCAATACGCTGAACAATTTTACCTGTTGCAGGCATAGCTAGCATTGCACCTAAGCCGCCGCATAATAGCAACAAACCAAAATCGGCATGATTAAAATGCAAACGTTGCTGGGCAAAAGGAATCAGCGGCGCCCATGCAGCCGTGGCGAAACCCAGACCGAAAAAGCTAAAACGAGTTGAAAGACGTTGAGCACTTAATTGAATTTCAGGATCAATAAGAGCAGTTCTGGAAAAAAGGATCATTTAATACCATCCACACAAATTAACTCAGAGCGTCCATCTCGGATAAATCACCATAGAAAAACCCCTGCTAATCTATAGAGAAGTTCTATAAATCCACAGAGGCTTTTATGACGAAATTATACACAAAACCAAGCTAGAAACAGTATTTTTTACAAAAATTAAATCTATATATATCAACAACTTATTATTTTTTATTCAAATAAAATTAAAGCATTTATTTTTAACACTTTTTCCTCTTAGCTTTTCAATCTTATTAGGCAAAGATATGAATTTACTTAAATTTTGTAAGGATGACAGAATTAAATAGCTCATTTATAAAGCTGAATAATATATGTCACCCGCTAAAGCTGTGGATTAACTTTCTCTCTCGGATTAGGTCAATTTTATAAATGTTTTAAAAAGTACGATAAACCTTCAGGTGCACGTCCATTTAATCGACTGCTAGTGGTGACCCGAACCAAATTACTCCAAGTGATTTTGCAACATTGCTTAATAAATTTTTCAATTAATGAGACATCCTCATGACAAGGAATAGGTTCAAAGCCTCCTGCCTGAATATAGGCTTCGGCACTAAAGCTTAAATTCGCCCCATGTATATGTTGATGATCCATCATGTCCTGATAATGCGTCAGATATTTTTGCTGTTGTTGTATTGATAAGTGGCTAAGATCATCCAGTATAACGATTCCACAAATGGCATCTGTTGGCTGATGTCGCATTTGGCATAGTAACCAATCTGGATCTACAATTGTATCAGCATCCGTGCAAGCAACCCATGTAACACCTTGATCGATTAGCTGCCTAATGCCAAGGTCTCTGGCCTTGCCCACACAAGCAAAATTACATTCAATCCAGTTCATCTGATGTGACTTTACAATCATGAGGGACTGGTCAGTACAACTGTCTAAAACCACTAAAATCTTGACCTGACCGTGACCTATATACTGTATAGCTAGTTCAATTGACTGCAAACAAGCGGATAAATTCTGTTCTTCATTATGGGCTGGGATAACAATACCTATTTTCATATTAAGCCCTGTTGTTTTGCCAAAGATGAAGGATTTACCGTCCAGATATCAATGATGAAATCTGGATCATTCAGACTTAAATAATGAGTGAACAACAAAGATTGTTTTAAATGATGATGGACTTGAGAAGCATCTAGTTCAAAATCCTGAATGGCGTAACGCCAGTGACAACACAGGATTTCACCTTGTGGCGTTAAACTGTTTTTGAGCTGATCGATCAGTTCATGCAGTTCAGTGCGTGATAAGTAATAGGCCACTTCACTGATGACAATCAGATCAAATTTCTGTTCAGGAAAATATTCAGGAATTTTGTGGTGTTGAACGCTCACATGCTTCAAATTCTGTAAACGTTTAGCGGCCCAATGAACAGCATGTTCAGAAAAATCTAGACATAAAAGCTGATCAGCGCGTTTGGCTAAATGTACACTTAAATGGCCATTGGAACAGCCGATTTCCAACACTGATGAATAACGCTGTTGAGTAAGCAATGCCAAACAAATCTGCCTTTTACGAGCTTCATACCAATGTAAATCATAGCCCCAAGGGTCATTATTGTGATGATATAAGGCTTCGAAATATTGACTAGAATCATTCACAAAGATAAACCTCCCAAGGCATTAACAAACGTTCGATGATTGCTGGAGATAAAATCGCAGCATTGCCTGTACTTTCATCAGTTTCAATCTGACTCTTAAACTGCATGATGGCCTGACGTTTTTTGATTAATTGGGCCTGAGTTAAGTTATAAGCTCTAGCCTTTTGCCAGTTGATACGCGGATCTAGTGGTCGCGCCCAATGCCAAGCCCAGATCAGCACGTGTAAATATGACATGTCATGAGCTAGAGCAAATGCCTGTACAGTTTTTCCTACCGCTTCATGATCTGGATGCCCATCCTGTGCATAGCTACAAATTAAAATATCTTCCGCTTTAACCAACTTGTCTAATTCTTGCCACAGATGTTCCCTGTGCAAATGAATCTGCCCGTCTAGTAAATTTAATGCAATACGTTGAACATATTCAGAAATATCTAGACACTGTAAAGCCGCCAAGCTTTCTTGTGGGCGAATTTGATCTAATTGATCTGGGCTGTATTTGGTTGAATGTGGATGGCTTTGTGTCCCATTACTGACGGCAACGATCACTAACTGACAATTCAACATAATTAATTGTTGCATCAAGCCGCCACACCCCAGTATCTCATCATCTGGATGGGGTGCGACAATCAAGATTCTTTTAGATTGAAATTTTTTAAAATTGAGTAGAGAAAGCGGCTGCTGCTCAAATGCATGCAGCCATTGTTCTCGGGAGGTCCCTTGCCCTTCAATAATACGATCTTCGACTAAAGGATGTTTTAGAGCTGCCATGATATTTGCTCCTGTAAACATCGTTCAGCAATTTGCTCATCATCGAATGCCGCATGACTTTGCCGAATAAATACAGGTAAATCAGCCATTAGGCTGGCAAAAGTTGCTTGTTCACAAAAAGGCCTTGCTCCAAGCGCTTTTCCTACCCCTTCAATAACCTCCAAACAGCTTTGTTCTGCCTGCGCACGCAAGATCCGTACATCCCGTTCATGGCTAAGCTTGGGTTGGCTATCAATCAGTTGCGCGATATATTGGAAATATTGTCGGGTTACAGCAAGTCGAGTTGCCAACTGACCTAAATACATTTTCTTAAAAGGATTAGGGGTTTTAAGGCAACTTTGTTGTAGCTCATCCACTAACCGCACCGCGGCACCGTACCAGCAAGCTGCAACACCCGCAGCACCATGCCAAAAACCAACCCGATCAAGGTAATCATTGGGATGACCAATGAGTTTGACTGCTATCTCCTGAAAATTGACTCTTGCGGTCTGTGTTCCCTGCATGCCTATAGCTTGCCAGTGAGCCAGATCAATGGTGATCAAGGATTGGTTGAGGTCAATAATGCAGAGCTGAGATTGCCCCTGTTGATCTTTAAAACTGATTAATGCTTTATGAATAAATTCAGCGCCTGAACACCACGGCTTAATTCCATGACAAAGCCCATTTTCGACCTGTAACGGCACGGGTCCACCATCGGCAGCCCAAACAGCCCATGTCTCCTCATCGATTTCATGTTGATAACCGAGTTCATGCAAAATACTTAAAGCATCAAAATGGGACTCAAAAAGCTTGGCTAAACTTAGGTCAAAGCCAGCTATCTGAGCAAAAATTTGCCAGCGTTGATAGGTTTGTCCCGAAGCAGGTTCAGGCAATCGTCCAACAGAATGAATCAACTGTTTCAACACAATTGGACGTTGACTTAATTTTTCTTCAGCTGAGTACTGCTCAAAGCGATTTAATATGTCTAAAGTTGAGCCTTTTATAAATATTTTGCTATTCATTCTTAAAATGTTAATTCAAATGAGTTTATTTAAATAATAATTGAAACAATCCGTTTAGTTAAATAGATAAATTGTAATGAAAAGATAATTATTCATACTTATTTAACTATTTATTTCGTTTTGTTTCATTGTTAACTAAATAGTATGTTTAAGTGAATCTATAAAATCATCATGTAAGGATTATTTAAAATCCAACAATTATGAGGAAATAAGCAGTAGCTTAAAGGCTTCTGTGTTGTAATGTTTATAAAAGAGGTTTAAGAAATGAGTACTTTAAATATTCAAGATATTAAAAAACATTCAGATGTAATTGCTTCTTGTGGTACCAAAGTCGGAACAGTTGATCATCTCGAAGGTGATAGCCAACTCAAACTGACGCGTGATGAAAATGATCAGCATCATCTGATCCCAACGGCATGGATTGGTGAGGTCAAAGATGACAAAGTAGTTCTGATTAAAAATTCAGAAGAAGTTAAGCAACAATGGCAAGCTATTTAAATTATCGTAAAATAAAGAGTACGGCTAGACTTTGATCGTACTCTTTATTTCTTTGTAAGTAATTTCAAAAAAGCCCTAATCCTTCGCAATGCCTGTTTGAATCATAGGTGTTTCATTTCATACATGTAAAAAATAGCGAGATGCAATCTATTTGTCATAGACTACATCTATTCTCTATAAATTAACAAGTTAGCCTACTCTTATTTAAAATTACTGCCTAAAAATGGGAAAATATACTCGACCACTTTTTGCGTAGCCCATAAACCAATCTCTTGGTGATGTTGATGTGGAGCTAAATATGGCATCAACTTACTAAGTTTATGCCCAGTATTTGTAGATATCTGAATTTGCTGCTGTAACAGCGATAATTCTTTTTCTGACAAATAACTAAAATCATTTAGTTCTATAAAGTTTTTTATATATTCTGAATTTACTGGATTAATGCGTCTACTTAAATTAGCACCAGCAATCCAATCATAAATAAAAGTTTTTTCTGCAGCAGAGAAAACTCCAAACATTTTCCCATCTTCTTCATTGATCAGCTTCCAAAATCGGCTATGTTCCGGATCTTCGTTAAGCTTAATCCATCCTATTTTTATTAGCTCAATAATGAATTCCTCAACCTGATCTTCTTCTGATAGCCATGAATTTACAGACTTATTATTAAACTTGCATTTCTCATTATGCATGTGCTTTCCAACCAAAGCTTTGCTCTTGAAAATGTCCAGAACCACTCGCTCAGTATTTAGGTTCTTTATTATTTGAACTGAGCTAACTCCCCGATTATTCAATAAAAAGCCTATCTTTAATTTACGAATAAATTCGGATTGATTTGGGTAGCGTTTGGCTAAACATTTAATCGCATTTGTAGCTAATTGAGCATGTCCATTATCAAAGTTATCAATTGTAATGTGTAGGTTAAAATATTTGGAATCAATACCTAACTCTTTAAGTTCATAATTTGTAATCAGTAAATGAAGTGGTAGTTGTTCGTATCCAAAATTAAAACCTGCAATCTCGGGTATAAAATCTGATGGAGCATAAGCTAAAGCCAATTGTATTGCTGACTGGTGATAATATTCATCAGGCAAATTCATTGAAAATTGATGAAGACCAAGTGATAGAAGTAATTTATTGAAAAGTTTTACATGGTTACTTTGACTGGAACCTAACCCCAACTCCTCAACATATATCTGTATAAAGTCTCTAAAAGCTGGATCATTCCAGTACTGTGTAAAGCTATAAAGCCAAGCCCCGTCTACACGTTTGGTCGGTGCTACTTTGTATAAAAATTCATAAGCTTTACTTGTAGTTCCAAAATACTCCCTAGCACCCCCATTTTCGCGCCTTTCTAAGTACTCTTTGTAATGCAAGCATTGTGTTTTATTTTGTTGCTGCATCCAGACTGCCAATTGATCAACATTAGTAGGAAAATCAGAGAAATCACTATCCAAATGATGTATTTCGTTTTCTAGGAAATGAAAAGCTTTCAACTCTTTTGCAGAACGCGACACTGATTGATCTAAGAAAAATTGTGTTATTTCAAAATATTTCTGATGGGCATCTGTTATTAAATTTAAAACTCTCTCTTTTACTGCAGTAGGCATGATAATTCTCTCGCGGTAAATAACTTATACCAACATAATTGACTCTTACAATCAATTAATTAACAAAATTGAAAAGAAACGTTAATAAATGTAACGTAATAATTTATTTAACAACACAATTCAACACCTTAATTAAATATTTATAATTTTTAAAAATAAGTAAAATTTTAATATGTGTGATACCCATAACATCATTTCTAAATTTTAATTAATAAATATTCAAAATAAATCAATCAGAAAGTACTGTCTAGAGTAATAAAAAATAACCTCAACACTAATGTGAAAAATAAAAACCTATTAAATCAAATTCTTATATAAGGAATGCAGGCTTGATTAATAAACTTGGATCTAAAGCCAAGAAAAACATTTTTTGGCACATTTGTCTATGTAATATACTATAAAAAATTCCCCCCTTATAAAACGATTAACGAATCAAAAAATTAAATATTAGTTTTTATCTATGTGTTAATGTCTTTAAAAATTAATAAAAATATTAATGTTAACTATTTTTAATAAATAAAATATATATATTTATTAATTATCAATACCAAACACTCCAAATAAAACAAAACTTAACAAAAAAATAAAATGTAACACCTTTAAGGTTCCACAACAATGCAATTATGATATTAATAATACATCTACCAATTAGTTAATGTAGATTAATTCTAATCTTAGGAGGTTCAATAAAATGACTAATCAAAATCAGCAGAATGCTAATCAACGTCAGGAAAAACAGCAAGATGACAAGCAAAACCAGCAGGACGACAAGCAAAGTCAGCAAAATCAGCAGGGCGACAAGCAACGTCAGCAAAACCAGCAAGATGACAAGCAAAACCAACAGCGAAAATAGTAGTTAGGTTAATAATAAAGCAAAAATACTAGAATTCTTTCATTAGTTTAATAGAGTTGGAGTTCATTATGACTATCAATGACCATCAAGACGAAAACCCAATCAAGCATGATTGGCGTACAGATTATTCAAACCGCCCATATTACGGCGATATCCAAAGAGAACTTCCTGATGTGGATTATGACCGTGATCTTCGTTCAGCCTATGAACTAGGTCAGCATGCCCGTAATGAGCGTGGTACTGATGCACGATTTGAAGATTCCGAAAGTGATTTGAAAGTAAAATGGGAAGAACTAAAGGCTGAATCACGCTTAAAGTGGGAACAAGCTAAACATGCGATTAAAGATGCATGGGACAAAATGTAAGCCAATATAATGATAATGAGCCTTTTAGGCTCATTATCAGCACATCTAAATAATAATTAAATAGGTGTAAAATGGACTTTATAAAAATACTATTAGCTGATACTACATTTACTTTTGCAGCAGAAATTGTACTTCGTAGTGTCTTGATGTACTTCCTGATTATCTTAGTTTTAAGATTTTCTGGTAAACGTGGTGTTAGGCAACTTTCCATCTTTGAAATCGCAATTATTCTTAGTTTAGGATCTGCTGCTGGCGATGCTATGTTCTATGAAGAAGTTCCTATCATTCATGCTGTCATCGTTTTTGCAGTAATTATGGCTTTATATCGCTTAACAACTTATTTAATGATGAAATCCGATGCTATTGAGACCGTATTGGAAGGTCGACCTATATACATCGTCAAAAATGGTTTACTGATTGTTGAGGATATTAAGCAAGAAAAGTATTCATACGATGAATTCTTTGCTGAAATGCGCCAAAAGAAAATAGAGCATCTCGGACAAGTTAAAATAGCACTGCTTGAGACTGATGGCTGCCTAAGCGTGATCCCATATTCTAAAGAAAATATAAAATGGGGCCTTCCTCTGTTTCCCGATGAATACCAAATCGCAGATCATCACAATGTAGATCACTTTTATTCTTGTATGTTGTGTGGTCAAACCCAACGTTTAAATCATTTAAATGAAGAATGCCCTCGCTGTCAAAATACAAAATGGGCTAAATCCTGTTTGTATTGTGAGGAATATCAAAATTAATAAGCTTTTGTTTTGACTTAGATTAATTCAATATTATTTAAAATGAATAGTTTAAGCGAACAAAAAATACACATTTCTTTACCTTACTCAAAGCGTAAATACTTAAAGTTTATATGGGTATCTTTGATCCAAAAAAGAGTTTTCTTGCAAGTAACTCATATTCGATTGTAGATAACCTATTAAATTGTATAAGCACAAAATATCCGTCAACAAATAAGCCATTAACTTACGTGAAAATAAATACTTATTTTCATAAAACGTTATAAAGCAAATGTATAAGAGAATGTGATATGAAAGAATCAAATACACCAAAAATTGACCAACTTTCTGAGGAAGCATACGTGGATCCTATAGGTAAAACCCTTACCTCTTCTTTAGGTGTTCCCGTAGCTGATAATCAAAATAGTCTAAAAATTAATGAGAAAGGCCCTACTCTTCTCGAGGACTTTCTTCTAAGGGATAAACTTATTCATTTTGATCGTGAGCGTATTCCAGAACGTGTTGTACATGCTCGAGGGGTCGGTGCTCATGGTTACTTTCAAGCTTATACCGGTAATGAAAAATGGACTAAAGCTAAGTTCCTAACGGACACAAATAATCGGACTCCTATCTTTGTCCGTATTTCTACAGTTCAAGGTGGGCGAGGTTCGGCTGATGTCGTTCGAGATGTACGAGGTTTTTCTATAAAATTTTATACTGAAGAAGGAAATTATGATTTGGTGGGGAATAATATCCCTGTCTTCTTCATTCAGGATGCTATTAAATTTCCGGACTTTGTTCATGCAGTAAAACCAGAAGATGCCAATGAAGTTCCAACTGGTCAATCTGCCCATGATACTTTCTGGGATTTTATTTCTTTAAACACCGAAGCATCACATATGACTACTTGGATAATGTCTGATAGAGCAATTCCAAGAAATCTACGCTCTATACAAGGTTTTGGTGTTCATACATTTAGATTGATTAATAAGAATAATGAAGCATTCTTAGTGAAATTCCATTGGACTCCAAAGCAAGGGGTAGCTCAAGTCGTCTGGGATGAAGCCTTAAAAATTAATGGCAAAGATCCCGATTTTCACAGACGTGATCTGTGGGATGCTATTGAGCGTGGCAATTACCCGGAATGGGAATTAGGCGCACAAATTTTCTCTGAAGAAGATGCAAAACAATGGGACTTTGATGTCTTAGATGCTACAAAATTAATCCCAGAAGAACTTGTACCAGTCACTCCACTAGGTAAATTTGTTTTAAACAAAAATACAGATGATTTTTTCGCAGAAACAGAACAAGTTGCTTTTAGTCCTGCAAATATTGTCTCAGGTATAGATTTTAGTAACGATCCCCTTTTACAAGGACGGCTGTTTAGCTATACGGATACTCACTTACACAGACTAGGTACGGTAAATTTTAATCAAATTCCAATTAACAAACCCGTTTGTCCTTTTCATACGAATAGACGAGGTGGTTATGCTAATCACGAAGTTTATAAAGGAAAGGCAAATTATGAACCTAATTCTGTTGATGAAAATTGGCCAAGAGAATCACCGAATGACAGTGGTGCCTTCAAGACACATACTGAAGAAGTACAAGGCAGCAAACTAAGAGTTCGACCAGAAAGTTTCGCTGATCATTTCTCGCAAGCCACAATGCACTACCATAGTTTGGAAAAACATGAACAACAGCATATTAAGGATGCATATTCTTTTGAATTATCTAAGGTTAAATCGGAAGATATCCGCAGACGTGTAGTTTACGCTGTCTTAGCTAATATTGACTTGGACTTAGCTGAATATGTTGCGAAAGAGTTAGGTATTAAAACTCCCCCTAAACAGCAAGATAGTCTGCACCAACCCGTAATTGCATCTTCGAAAAGATTAAGTACCTCATCTTTTCCTGCATCTGATATTAAACAGCGAAAAATTGCCTTGCTCGTTCATAACGGTGTAAATGCGTCATCAATAGATGATATTAAAATATGGGCTGAAGCAGAAAAAGCTATTGTGGAAACTTTAGCACCGAACGCAGCCCCTGTTAAATCTAGTGATGGCAATGAAATACCAGTAGATGGAAGACAAAATGGCGAGCCTTCAGTGACTTATGATGCCGTAATCGTGATTGATGGGAATAATTTAGAAGTATTTAAGGCTGATGGAGTTTCTAAACATTATGTATTAGAGACATATAAACATCTCAAGCCCATTGTTTTCCTGGGTGATAAATGCGCTTTAATAGATGAGTTTCAGCTCACTAAGGATGCAGCTCTATTCTCTACTCAAAATTTTAAAGAGATCCAAGATCAATTCAAACAAGCTATTCAAAATCACCGTTTGTGGGATAGAGAAAAAGTTGTCGCAGCTATTCCAGCATGAATTTATTTGAGATTAAAAGTAGTGTAAGCATTTGATTTCAAAAAGCCCTGGACGAGGGCTTTTTGATCTACTTTTGCTCTTTAAGTGGATTCTCAGGCTCTTCATTTGGTTTTTTCTGAGGATCTGGATTCTGATAGGTTTTCTGATCACCCTTGTCATCGTTTGATTCTTTTTGAGGTTTTGATTCTGGATTTTGCTTATTAAGCATGTCGGTTCCATCACGTGAAATACTATAATAATAGATATGACATCAGGCTCTATCTATCAATAATAGATATGTTACGCAATCCTACCTTTATAGTAATTAGCACTTTAAGTTTATTATGAATTAATTAAGCTGTTCTTCAGTGACCACATCAAATAGATACCTCTAAAAACTTCTTCATTTTCCTCTGTATTTTTCAATAAGAAAATAATTTTGAAACTTCCGCTACTATATTGTTTTAACGATTTTTTTTAAAAGTAATTTTTATTTCTATTTGGGCTATTATTTGATCGACGATCATAAAGAATAAACAGGGATAAGTCTATGTGCGCAAATTTCGAAGCGATCAGAAAGAATCGTGCATTTCTCCTAGATCTCCCTGAGCCTGATCAGTTGGAGTTCCCTGAAGACATTTTCCCGAACTATCCTTCACCTTTGATCTTTTCCAATGACGGCAAGATCGAATGGAGATCAGTTAATTTTGGAATGATTCCCAAATGGGCCAAGGAAAAGAATTTCGGCAAGTACACATACAATGCCCGGACTGAGACGGTCGCTGAGAAACCCAGTTTTAGGGAAGCTTGGCATAAGTCTCAGTTTGGCTTGATTCCAGTCGAAACCATCTTTGAACCTAAATATATTGACGGGAAATCTCACTGGTATGGGATTGCTCGTGAAGATGGCATGCCCTTTACAGTGGCGGCCATATACGAGAATGCTGTCATCAATGGAGAGCAAATCCGATCGATGAGTATGCTCACTATCAATGCTGATAAACACCCTTTCATGAAGCAATTCCATAAGCCTAAAGATGAGAAGCGTTCGATCATCGTAATCCCTGATGAATACCGCAAAGAATGGCTGAATTGCAGCTTTAAAGAGGCGCATGAATTCTTCTTTGAAATGCAGGATGAGTACATCTCCTTCCCTAAATCCCGCTTATCCGAAAATGGTGCTCAACCTAATTTAATTTGAAGGTGCATTGATTATCCACAGCTTTTAAATTTGAAATTTAATTTGCCACCGACTATCCTAAAAAAAGAGTTCAGTTCCAAACACGCCTCGTAGCGTAGGAGTCAAACATGTCAAAGAAACTACCGATCTATTTCTCGGATGACGTCTGGTCATTCCTTCAAACACTTATGGGCCCAGATGGCGCTCCAAGTCCTACAGTCAATACTGTATTTGAAAAAATACAAAAAGAGCATGAGCTAGGTTCTAAGTTTGATCTTAAAGAAATTTCAGTCAAAACCCGCCTCGAAATTCCGTCTGCACTTGAACGTTTTTCTGCTGGTCCTGCTTTTGGTACCAAAGACCATATCGATAAGTCGATCGACTTAAATGACTTCCTTATTTTTAACCCAATATCGACGTTCATGGGGCGGGTCGATAGTGAGTCTATGCTTTACGCTGGCTTTGAAATTGATGACCCTTTCTTGGTCGATAAGAGCATTACAGCACAGCATAGAGATATCGTTTTAGCCCTCATCGATGAGCGTGAAATAACACTTAAGCGGTTAATGATGACCGCTAAGATGTCAAAACAAGAAATCAAAGAAATGTTTGGGGATGAAGACTATGAACTTCCCCCTATTTGGCTAAGAGCTGAAAACCCAGCTTACGAGCATATAATTCCGAAAGACAGTCAGTCTATCTCCATCCAAGGGGTTGTGACCTTCAACCTCAAGCAATTTTATAGACGCTCTACCAGCAAATAAGAAGTATAAAAAATGAAAGCTGAAAATCGTATATTCGCGTTAGTTGACGTGAATAACTGCTACGTCAGTTGTGAGCGTATTTTTAATCCGTCCCTTAATAATCGTCCGGTCATTGTTCTCTCGAGTAATGATGGTTGTGCCGTGGCACGCTCCCAAGAAGCCAAAGATATTGGCATTAAAATGGGTGTGCCAGTATTCCAAATTCAAGACATCATCAAGAAGCATGATGTTCAGGTGTTCTCCAGCAACTTTGCCCTTTATGGAGCCATGTCTCGTCGTTTTATGACTTTACTGGGGATGTATGTTGCACCAGGAGAACAAGAGATTTATTCAGTTGATGAATGCTTCTTGGATCTCACCAGCTATGAGCATTTATTTGATTTAACCGACTATGCCCAAGACATTCGTAAAACTGCTTGGCAGTGGCTCACTTTACCCTGCTGTGTGGGCATTGGACGCTCAAAAACTGAAGCAAAAATTGCCAACCATCTAGCCAAGAAGAATAAGTTTTTTAATGGGGTATGCAATCTAGTCGATATGGATCCTTGCTCTACTGAGGCCATGCTTGCACAGATCGACGTTGGCGAGGTTTGGGGTGTTGGGCGTCAGAACTGTAAAAAGCTTAATGCAATGAATATCCGTACAGTTTTGGATTTAGTTCAAGCGCACCCGGCAGAAATTAAAATGCAGTTCAGCATTATCATGGAAAAGACCGTACGCGAATTGAATGGGATCTCATGCATCGATATAGAGAGCGATTCACCTGCTAAAAAGCAAATCATCAGCAGCCAATCTTATGGCCAACCCATTTACGACATTGAAAACATCAAATCTTCAGTGCGCTTATACGTGCAGAGAGCTGTCTCAAGACTTCGTGATGATATGTCCTTATGCAAGATGATTGGGGTGTTTATTCAGACAGGTCGCTTTGATAAATGTGCAAAATACACACCTTACGTGATTATGCAGCTGCCCGAGCACTCCGACGATGTTTTAGAGATTACCCGTATAGCCATGCGGGCCATTGATGAAATATTCAAACCCGGCTTTAAGTATAAAAAGGCGGGAATCATCCTGATGGAGATTGTCCCGAAAGCAAAATTCTCCCCTGACCTATTTACCGATTATTCGCTACAGATTAAGCGAGCCAAGCTCTCCGACGCCTTAAATCACATCACCCACAAGTATGGCAAGAACACGCTGTCCTTGGGTTTATGCGGGCGCAAAGATGAGCACTGGCAAATGAATCAAGAACGCAAATCCCCGAACTACTTAACCGAATGGAATGAACTCGTTAGAGTGAGATAAGACAATGCATATTTATAAACTTTCAAATGAACAATTGGCGCAGATTTTAATTCCAAAGCGTTTTGTACCGCCTACACCTGAAGAATTCAAAGACAAGAATATGGTCTATGTTTTTGACAGTGAGGATAAGTTTGAGCTGACTTATGATGAACTGGTGGAAATTATTGGTAAGGCGAGACAGGCTGGACCTAGAATGATTCCAGTGTTGGGAACGGTGAACTAAATCGATCTGGCGTTAAGCGGTTTTTAAAGATATTGAAAAATTAGGATACATCGGGAATGAGAGATGAATTAAAAGAAATTTTTATTCGTGGATGCAACGAGAAAATTGAGAAGAAAGGGGAAAATGTTGGTCTATCATTTTACGCTTTCTTCAAGAACAAAAACGATAACCCAGAACTATTGATGGAGGCTGCTCAGTGGTGGATTATGAAACACAAATTAGATCACTTCGAGAAAGCAGTTAAAGTTAGGCAACTTGTTTTAGGTGAGTCAAAGTAACAAAAAACCATGATAGAGCGCTTAACTCTATCATGATTTGATTTATGATATTGATTATTATAATAAAAGTTATAAATAAAGTACAATATTAAAATCTTAATCTTTAGCTAACATAATCTTCAGTTGATATAACTTGAGCATATGCAAATTCAAAAGCAGCCATTAATGTTGCATGGACATGACCAGCAGATACTTTGATGCCATTAAATTCTTGGTCTAGCGTTGCACAAGCATCATGAATAACTTTTACCTTGTAACGGCTTTGTTGCACAAATATTCAAAAGCTAAACTTCTTCCAAGTTATCTAAATTTAAGTGGCAACTTGGGTGTGAGGTCGGTCTAAATCTGTAAATTTATTTAATACGGCCACACGTGCATGAATCTCATTGACTTGGCTTTGAAAGTTTCTCGCACGGAGTTTATCGCCTAATAATTTGATGTAATGCATCTTGTTTTCTATCAGACTTCTGCGATGATAGCCTGACCAATTTTTCCATATTGTTCTTCCTAAACGTTTAACTGTTCGAAGTAATTCATTTCGCTCTAGCGAGCTGGTCTTTGTATCTTTCCAAGGTTTCGCATTTTTTCTTGGCGGAATCACCGCATGTGCTTGCCGATCTGCAATTACTTGATGGCATTGCTTGGTGTCATAAGCCCCATCAGTATAGACAGAGTCAATCTGCTCATCTTGTGGAATCTGATCGAGTAAATCACCAAGCACTTGTGAATCACTCACATTATTTGTAGTGAGTTGAATAGAGCGTATTTGAAGGGTTTCAGCATCTATACCAATATGAAGTTTACGCCATTGGCGACGATATTCAGGTTGGTGTTTCTTACGCTTCCATTCACCTTCGCCTAGAAACTTTAAGCCAGTAGAATCGACGAGTAGCTGGAGACCATTACTGCTTTTTTGATAGTTAATTGCAATATCAATATGCTTTTGTCTTCTGCAGATGGTGGAATAGTCTGGTGCTGTCCAATCTAATCTACAAAGATGAATGAGACTTTGCACAAAGCCAGTGACCATGCGTAAAGAAAGATGAAATAAGGATTTGATCATTAAACAGCATTGGATGGCTGTATTTGAATAAGTTTGATTTCGACCATGTTTACCTTTGGGTTGAGCGTACCATTGAGTCTTGGGATCAAACCAAATTGAGAGATTTCCTCGATTTATTAATGCACTGTTATAAGAAGACCAATTGGTTGTACGATAGATTTTAGGGGTGGGCTTATTAATTTGAGAATTATATTGTGGAATAAGCCTATAGAGATAGGTTTGTGCAACAAAGCCGTTAATATCTATAAAAAATTGATATTAATTAAAATAAATGATCTTTAAAATAAAGAGAAAAAGATTAAGTAAAAATTTATATAAATTTTCTCAACTGCCATTCACGTTTAATTAAGCCTAGAGTTTTCTTTCGATCAAGAATTTCATCTTCAGAATAGGGTAGATGTTTTAATAACTCATCTATACTTTGCAAACTATTTTCAATCAGGTAAATATCTTGTTCTGTAGTCCAGGTGGACTTTTGAACTACTTTACATTTAGGAGGTCTTTTCATGATAGGTATTTTATACGTTTCACAAGTAAGCTCAACCCACCAAAAATATTCTTTAGCAGGTTTTTATAGACTTAGTTACGCAAATTTATCTATTTGATATATTTAACTTTAAGGCAGATTTGACACACTTCAAGCTCACCATCTTTAAAATATTGGACTTCCGTCTTACTATGTAGACCAAATAAGCACTTCAATAATTTGATCACTCAACACCTCTCAATTGATATCATCTAAATTTAATAATACCAATAAATTAACACAAAATAAAAGCGCACGATTAAAAGACCTTGTCTTTATTGGTCTCTATCCTTAGAGTGTGGAGTTGTTGTTTTATCCTGATCATAAGTGTCAGTATCTCTCTACTGACAGGCAGATAAACCGAGTATAAATACTAGACTAACTGTTGCAAAAATTTTCATAAATTTCACCAAATTAATTACGACAAATTAATAGATTTGTAAACCCAATTAATAAATTTGTCTTTTTCATTAAAATGAGGGACATTCAATAAATTTATCAATGATACATCACCAAAATTTCCAGATATCTTATTTGAAGATAAAACATTAAAGTCAATTTTTTCACCAACATGTATTTCTCGAAATAAATACAATACTTTGAGGTGAAGAGACTGCTTGTTAAATCCTACTCTTTCGATCAAAAAATCATAAATCTGGCTAAGCACATGTAATTCAAATTTATTATTCATAGACCCATATTCTCATATTTACTTTAACGTTTAATATAATTTAAATTAATATTGTTTTGAAAAACTAATAAAAACAGGTTCACTCAAATAAAAACAATTAAGTGATTTTTATTATAACTCACATATATTCTTACAAAACACTCAAAATATTATTCAATCTCCTCGTTCTATGTTTTTTGTGGATTCTAAAAAGTAGTTTTTAATTTCCTGTCCATAATCCACATCGGTAGCTAGATTTCCAGCAGATATAACTGATCTGGATTTCACACTTTGTATCATAATAGTAGATAAAGGTAATTGCTCTTCTTTATTCTCATCAATAGTTATTTGCTGAATAAAACCAGCCAACCATAATAAAAATTCACCACCATTATCGATCCGAGGGATCAAGCTCAAATCTACTGTTGACACGTCAGCAATATGATTTTCATCATCAAAAATTGAATTACATACTTCTTGATTAAATTTTAGGTGAGACGTCTTTAATTGTTTTCTAACATGTAAAATAATTAATGTAAAAAAAATCTTTCGATCACACTCACCCTCACCCTCTTTTTTAATACTCTCGATGACGTTTTCAGCCAATGTAAGATATTGTGGCATAATGTACTTCCTTACTTCATATGCTCCTAATGTAATCAATTGTATACTTACACAAAGTAAACCATAGAGGGTATGCGTTATATAGAAGAACAATCAAGTAAAGATTGTAAGTAGAAAATTACACAAAATGCTACGTAATCCTCAAAATTAGTTAAATACGTGTTAAATTCCATACTATAATTAAAATTATGAAATTATTCAAAAAAAACCTCCCTAAGGAGGTGGAGCTTTTCGTGAGAAAAGTAGCGGTTCATGTAACATTTATTATTATAATCCAACACCAATTTAGAATACTTGATTAATGATTAGTTTGAAGGACACAATCATTAAAATCTAAATTGCTATCAGTAAATTCAATATGGAGAAATAACGTATATTTTTCAGTAATTATATGTTAATTATTGTAAGAATCTTATCCTTATTAATTAAATGTAGCCCTTATGCGATAAGACTTCCAGTTATTTATTTTACTTACAATGAATTATCTAGTTACAAGCTGAATATTAATTTTATACCTGTTATTCATTTTTCATTAAACGAAAAACTGCCCAACATAGAGGTATTGGGTATATAAATTAACCCGAATCCTGTTTAAGCCAATGATTCGATTACTCGAATGGTTGGCTTATTTCGGTGGCTCAATTGATATGCGCACAATGAAGCATAAATCCCTCCTAGAAATCCACAAGCACTACGTGCTCTACTCGTCACTAAATTGTAGTGTCCTTTCAATAAGCTGAATAACGTTTCTATTTTATTGCCCTGCTTTAAGTGATATTCATCTGATACAGATAATTTAATAGACGTCATGTTCTTTCCATGATAGGTAATTAAATCAATACCTTGTTCTTTTAATCTTCTTTTTAATTATTGACTGATGTAGCCACGGCCGGCATAGAGTTTCGCCTGTAAACATTCAGCTAATTGTTCAACCATTTTAATGTCAGCAACATGCCCATTGGATAAGCCTGAGCTAACGATCTCTCCGAATTGATTCATCACGATATGTACTTTAAAGCCATAAAACCACCCCATTGAACTTTTACCTCGAGATGCGATCTTGGCTAATGATTTATGACGCTGAATATGCTGATTTTTACAGGCAGGTAGAGTCGTTGAATCAATCCATAAATATTGGCTATGTTGAGCTTTCATTACAACTACATGTAAAGCATGTAGTGCTAATTGATGCATATTAATCAGGTGAATCATGCGTTGATAACAAGGTAAGCTCTTAAATAAATGACTTTTATGCTGTTTCAGCCATGAAAAAAATGCTTTGAAATTATTGAAGTGAGAACACTTATACCAAATGGCGATAAAGAGGATTTCAGAGATACTCAATTGCACTTTTCGGATTCTTAAGCAGTGATTGTTTTGCTTGAGAAATTTCCAATAAGTTGCTTCAAATTTAAGAAAGAAATCATCAATTACACAGAATAATTCGGTACTATTGAACATCAGAACTAGAGTTGTGAGTTTTGTGTGGTAACTCAACTGATGGCTCTAGTCCTTCTGTTTTTCAAGTCCATTTCTTATCCACTATTCGGGTTAATTAGAGTTCTTAAAAATTTTTATCCATCTTTAGGTGTAGTACCCTACCTTTACAAAAAATTGGACTGTAAAAAAGATAATACGCTCATATATTGTACCTTCGAAAATGCAAATTAAAATTTAGCGATAAGTGCTTGAACTTACCTTGATTTAGTAAATTAAAAAACTTAGACCGTTCATATCTTAAAGAACTATTCATTTTATCTGTTAGTGTACTTATTCAGTTTTCAATAAAATATATACTTCTTTATGCTCAATTATAAATATTTCATACGATAGTGCAGTGAATCTAGTATAAATGGAACCCCTTTTTTCACATTACACCAAATATTGCAATAAACCTGAACATAAAGAAGTGTAGCAACTTGCTACACTTTCAAATAACATTTTTACCAAAGATTTCATTTAAACGTTCTTTGATACTTTCAACAAATATACGATCTGTTTTAAGCTTATGTTTCATCTTTCGCTTGAAATCAGCCAAGCTCATACCAACTTCCGCAAAATCCATTTGAAATAATGAATCATTTATTACAACATTTGCTTGAGAGTCCGTTAAACAGCCTATAGCTTTGAACCATTTTTTTAATTGCATACAGTTAGCATCATCATTTGAGATATACCAGGAACGAACCGTAGTATCAAACTTAGCACCTAATTCTTTAACTTCTGCATTATCTTCGAAAGGTACATCTAAATAAATTTTAAGCTTTTCTGTCTTCTTATCTTCAATTTCACTCTTATCAAAACCTCTATGATGCAGTTTAAATTTAACACCTACAATTGGTCGTCCTTTTTTTACTGTTTCATATTCCAACTGTAGGTCAGTATTTTCATTAATTTCTGCAACAATTTTATCTAATACATATCTTCTGAAGTCTACCCAGCGATCATACTTAGTTTCATTAATATCAATAAGTGCCTTAAGATTTTCTAAGAGGAGTGGCACTTCGTATGTTTCCTGAGTATTAAATTTAAATTCGTTTTTAATAAAGTAAGTATAAAGACTCATGCTAGCAACAGAATCAAGTGCAAACAAATGCTTCAACTGATATGTTGTAAAGTTTCCTCCAGCCAGTTGGGTAAAGTATGGAAGCACCTCACTTGTGAATCGAATCTGAAGTGCATTCTTAGAATCATCCTCCCATCGAAGTTCGCGTATTATTGGAACAACGGAATGCACTTTTTTTGTTTTTTTTCGCCCATCATCAACGGGCTCCTCAATAACGAAGTGCGCTACTCTTGAGGATAATTCTTTATAAATACGGTCAATTGCGACATTTATAGAATTCCGCTTACTCAAACCTAATAGATCTGCTAAATCATCTTTATATAAATAGATATATGTTTGTTCAGTGATTTCTTTATCCGCATTATTTTTTTCCCCATAATTTGCAACAGCCATTGCATAAAGCAATGCTTTGTATTCATTTGCTGAAAGCTCAATAGGCCTTATCAAGCGATTACTTGTGCTTACAACACCGTTTTGACGAATATTGCCTATGCAATATGGGATTGAATCCAATTGTTCATTGATTTGATGTACTTCAGTCATAGAGCATATTCGCTATCAAAATAGCGGTTTTAATGTGTATGGGTAATTTTATATACAAAAGTGGAAAAATTTTCAACACTTTCACCTTAAAACTTTAAAGTGGAATAATCGTCACCATAAAGTGGAAAATATATATACCATTCCACCATAATGTCATTTTATTATACTGATAGTGACAAACATTCCACTTTTAATAGATTTAGGATTTCAAATTAGGTAAAGTTTAATCACTAGGATTGCTAGATGATTTTTTATTATTCACTTAAAGTTCGATAGTATGACAAGTTTTCCACCTTTAAATATGTTAGAAATTTAGTATTGATAATAAACTTAATTGTTTAGCTTAAATTTTAGACAAGGTTATAAGCATAGATGATAAGTTTTCCACGTTTTTCCCTAATAGCCAATAAAACTGAATCTTACAATTAAATAACACTTCTTTTTACCCACAGATAAATATTACAAAGTGACAAATATTCCACTATAAAGACTGAATTTTAAAAAATATCCATAAAATAAAATATTGAATTACTGTAAGTTAATATGAAAATTATGCAAATTAATAAAAATATGTGACAAGTATTCCACTGTGGTGACATACACCGCACTTTTAGGTGATTTTGTTTCCACTTATTAGTGACAAGTATTCCACTTATCAATGACTAATACTCCACTTATTAGTGACATGTATTCCACTTATCAATGACAAAACCTCCACCTTTACAGATATAACCAATTGAAATATAATAATAAAAAATACTCTAATTATAAATTAACTTAATTATAAATTAACTTTAATTATTAATAAGCTAGCTATGTAAAATTTTAAATTTAAAAATTGTATTGCATACATACAATCAAATTTTATAAATTCAAAAGGTATAGTAACTTAGGGCAAAGTTATTTATATTAGTTAGTTATTGAAATATAGAATGACTTGACAAGTATGTCTGCAAAAATTATTGCTGTTGCAAATCACAAAGGCGGCTGTGGTAAAACAACAACAGTTGTTCATTTAGCTTCTGAACTGGCAAACTTTGGTAAAAAAGTATTAGTTATAGATCTAGATCCTCAAGCTAATGCTAGTTTGCATATAGGATTACGTCATCCAAGTGAAGTTGGTGTTACAACTGCGGAACTATTAATAGGTGATGTTTCATTACTTACCGATGCCCTTGAAGAAGATACAAATTTTGAAAATGTATCACTTATTTATGGTTCACTTAATTTAGGTAAAACGGAAGATCAACTTAAAGAAGATGCGCCAAGACCTTCAGAAGAATTAGCAACTAAACTTGAGTTTTTAAAAGATCTTTATGATTTTATCTTAATTGATTGTCCTCCAAGTTTAAAACTTTTGACTAGTAATGCTTTGGCATCATCTACTCATGTAGTTATTCCAATTGAATCTGGATCACAGTATGGATTATACGGTGTTACCGACCTGTTAAATCATTTGGAAAAAATCAAACGCATTAATCCTGAACTTAAACTTTTAGGAGCTTTACTAATTAAACATGATGAACGCCAAAATGTTTGTAAGTTGATCCGTGATGAAGCATATAAACAAGTAGGTCATATACTGGAAACAACAATTCCACAAAGCACAAAAGTGAATCAAGCAGCTATTATGCAACAATCACTTCTAAAACTAGATAAAAGCGGGAAAGTTCGCAAAGCTTTCGAACGTTTAGCAGAAGAAATATTAAAAAAAGTTAACTGATTGGGATATTTATGGCCACTGCAAAAGAACTTTTAGCTCAAAAGCTAAAACAAAATACTCAAAAACATCAGCTAGCTCAAAAAGATAATATTAAAGAGTTGAAGGAATTCAGAAGAAATGTCCCTATAGAAGACATTTCACGGAGTCCGTACCAGCCACGAAAAAAATTTGATCCGCAGGAGATTAAAGAACTATCTGAGTCTATTGATGAAGTTGGATTACTCCAGCCTATTACAGTCAGAAAGCTTGAAAATTTAAAATTTGAACTGATTGCTGGTGAACGTCGATTACGCGCTCATGAACTTTTGAAAAAATCGACAATTGAAGCGATTATCATAGATGCTAATGACGAAGAAGCATCTTTGCTAACATTAGCAGAAAATTTAAAACGCCAAGATTTAACCGATTTTGAAATTTATATCGGACTGAATGGCTTGGATGAGAGTTTAAAAAAGAATAAGCAACGTTTAGCCAAATCTTTAGGCCTAAATCGTGAAGATATGTATAAATATTTGGCATTTGAAAAATTGCCTGAGGTAGTTCTGGGGGATTTAGCTCAAGATCCGCAACTGCTTGGTCGAACTGCAGCTACAGCGTTTAAAAAATTTTTATCTGATCATGCAGACTTAAAAGAATTGGCAGAAGAAGCTTTAATTAATGCTTGGAATAAAGTTAAGCTTGGGAAGCTTGAACAAACGAAAGCCGTATCTCATGCAGAAAAAATACTTACACAGGGTAATCAAGAAACAGCATCAACATCGGTGGTAAAAAAAATTGAGTACGCTGGAAAAGTCGCTGGTAATATCAAGTTCAATGATAAGCAGTTAAAGGTTTCTCTAAATATTTCGAGTATTGACAATGCTAGTCTAGATAAACTTGAAATTTTATTGAAAGAGCTGGTAGAGAGAAATGAAAAAGTGTAGCAATTTGCTACACTTTTTCATCAATACGATAATTCGGGTTACTCTATCTAAATAAACTTGAGTGGAAGGACTGGTTCATTCTGTAAGTTTATTAAGAAGGGATATATGAGTATGCACTTGATTGACTCGATTCCAAATGTTCTTTGTTTTAACTTTATCACAAATGATTTAATTCTATGACACTTAGCTTTAATCCTCTTGAGATGGTGATAGAGTGAATATTTTATAAATAGATCTTCCCAAGAATTTTTTATGAATTTCATGTGATTCATTTCTTTTGATTTTGAAAGCTTTTAATTTCACATTATTATGATTAAAGAGTGTTGTTTCAAATCCCCTATAACTTGGAGATGATATTTAGATTGGTACTTTTTAGTTATAATTTGCATTTATTAAGACACCTTAAACATTGAGTACTAGTGCTTTATATTCATTAGTAGGCGAAGGCTATCACCATTTTCTAGGTGAGAATTCGAAGATTAGTATGTTTTCTCCATCATCAAGTTATAGTGTGTCGAGTGTGGTACAATTAATCTATAAGAATGGATCATGATTTCGGTAATATTTATAACTACCCAAGAAGAAATGAAAAAAATATATGAATATCAAAAGCATTTAATGGATTGTATTAATTTTGGGTTTATCGCTGAAGTCAGCAACTCAACTAAATTCATTTAATCGAATAATGTGAATTTTATCGTATTTCGAAATTGACTAAAGCGCTGGATAAATCTAATATGAGCTCGCTGGCCTACATTGCCAGTGGGTTTTAGCAGACCCTGTAAACAAAGAAGGAATATAAAGTTTGACTTTATATTCTGCTGTACCCACTCGTCCCCCTTTTCTCTATGGTAGGGCGGAAGGGGGACGTCTTTGTACGTGCTGGTTTCTTTGTTTACCAGTCTGCTAACCCTCTTTCGTTCTGCCACCATTATTTAGCAGTAACTGGCAGAATTTCTTGTTCTAAACAAAGGAATTTCTTATGTCATTTCTATTTATTCTTCCCTGTACCTCCGCACTCGTTCAACCTTGTTGTGTCCTTCAACAGGGCATACAGCACTGATTTTAATTTTTAAGCTGTATTAATAAAACATTTTTACACGAACAATCTCTAAGGTGGATGGCTCAATCACGCCTATAAAAAATACTTATTTTTATATCCCCTTGTGATTGTCAATTGCATTGAACATGCGGGGAACAATGATGTCTGAATTCACTCAACCAAAAATCATTTCAATCGAAAATCGCCCACAAAAATCCAAGGTCTTTGTAAAGTGCATCGTGGTGCCGATCGTCATTTTTTTAATTATTGCTAAAGTCTTTTCCTTTGGCTGGTTTGGCTACCTATTCTTTGGCATCTGGCTGTTATGGTTTGTGATCACCTATTACTTCTATACATATGGCAATACCTACTTTGCAGGTATGACGGAGCAACTGACCCGTCAAGGTGAACAGTTTAATTATCACAATCGTGGGGTCTGGATTAACAGTCAGCATAAAACCATCATCCTGTTTGATGAACCCGAACAGCGTTTAGTGAAATACCCATTTGATTATATTACTTCGGTCGGTCACTTCAACTTAGTTGAAGACAAAGTGTCTTAGACAAGCACAATTACTAGCAATCCGATGACGGGAACGCATATCCGCTATCACGAACATCGCAGCCCAGTCAAAAGAGAATACCAAGTCAATATTGGAACACGCGATCAATTCAAACCGCATTACCGCCTCAAAGTGTTGTTTCCTTGGCGTAGCCCCAAAATGGCCAGTGAAATCCGCCAACTACTATCAGCTGATCATTACCAATAATAACCAAGAATAAGAGAGGGTAATAAAATGATGAAACATTCAAAATCGGGGATGCAATCCATTAGAACCAGCACCTTAATGCTGGCCATCAGTATGGCGATGGCCGGATGTGGCGGTGGTGGTGGCGGTTCAAGTTCTAGTGGAAGTGCTAGTGGAGCAGAGGACTCAAATAATGGCGGTACTTCACCTCAGCCTGTCACGTGTTCTGAAACGCAATATCTCCAAGAAGGGATCTGTAAAAACAAGACAGCACAAAGCTTTGAACCTTTACAGCTCCAGCGCTTTCTCAAAGGTCAGGCCTATCAGTTAAACCTGAAGACGGATCAAGATCTGACCCTCAGTTTTAGCAGTGAGAGTCCCAATATTTGTGACTTCGAACTAGGCGAGCTCAAAGCCCTTGGTGTGGGCAAATGTACTTTAACACTGACACAGGCAGGAATATCACAGCTTCTGCCTGTGAATAGCACAATGATGGTGGATGTCATTGAGGCGCAAGCAGAGGAGCATAAAGATCTGAATGCCTGTCATGCAGGAAGACCCAGTGAGGCGGAGCGTCAGCTGTTTATCAATACATTGAATGAGATTCGTGCCTTACATAATCTGCCGAAAGTTCGCTATGACCAGGCTTATGAAGACCAAATGATGCAAGCCTCTATGTTACTGGCGGTGAATGAAAAGACCTCACATTATCCAGATGGAACATGGCGTTGTTTTAGTGATATTGGCTATCAAGGGGCTTCAACATCGAACTTGAACTTTGTTCAAGCCTATCAACCTTTAGCCAGCTACGGTGCTGATACCCATGTGATCAATTGGTTGATTGAAAAAAACTCGGCCAGCATTGGACATCGACGTCATATCTTGAGTCCCTTCCTGACTAAAACCGCCTATGGTGAAGTCTCCAATACCGAGGCTAAAAGCGTAGCGACCATCTTAGGGGCTGCCATGAAGGTGGTCTATCCCTATGCATCACAAACCCTAGGCACTACGATGCCGAAAGGGGTGATTGCCTATCCGTATCATGTGTATCCGAAGAAATTCTTTGCAAAAACTGAACCTTTATCCTTGTCGATTTTAGTCAATACTCAAAATGCCTATGCCAACAATACGGTGGATTTTTCACAGGCGAAGCTCATAGTGACTAGACGAGACAATCAGCACATCCAAACGATCAGCAACATCCAGTATGACAATATCAGCTATGGTTTAGTGGCCAATAACCTGCAATTTCATTTTAACGCAATGCAATACAACGTGATCTATGACGTTCAGGTGCAAAACGTATTGGTGGATGGAAAAGCTGAGGATTATGCCTACTGGTTTAAAGTCGATGATCAGTCTGATGAACAGCACTTATCAGGAGAAAAACGCTCAGCAGGAGAATCCTCCAATGGCATTTAAGCTGAGACCATTTTTACTTGCTAATGCTTCACTGTTGGTTTTACAGACTGCAGTGGCACAGCCAGTGACTTTAGAGCAAGGCTTAAACTGTTTGGATTGGGCCAAGCAAGAACAGTCGTTTAGCAATCAATTGGCCACAGGAGAATGGACGCATACCGCAGCCTCTAAGCGAACAACGCTGCAACAACAATTTAAGCAGCAATACACCCAGCAAAAATCAAGCGTGGTAGATGATCCAGACGATGAAAACTACTGTGAGGATTGTCCTGAAATAGAAGTCTATTTGCCCAAAGATAAACGCAATCCGATTCAACGCATCGAGGCTTTGATGCAGGTCAGTGTAGCTGGGGCAAGTACCTCGATTTATCGCAATGATGACATGGCCCAAACCAAAGAAAAAATTGAAGCGGGTTTAAAGATTCAGTTCAGTCACTATAGCGGGCAGCAATTTAAACGCTTTAAACAGCAGTGGGATCAAGCCTCAGCACATGACAATGAGAAACGTACTAAGACCCATCAGGTCTTTCAACAGTATCCGCATTTAAAGGTGTTTAACGGGGAGGTCTTTCAAAATGGAAAGCGTTACAGCCCTAAACAGATTTACATCTATACCCAGCACTATAAACGGGATGTTTCTGATCTGACCGACATGATTGCCTATATCAGTCTGTATGACCATCCAATAGATCCATCACAGCACATATTACAGTGTGGCTTTATTGACAATATGTTTTAAACCGCTTCAACTGAATAAATAAAGAGTAGCATCATGAAAAAAATATTTTTAGCGGGCTTATGTCTCAGCCTTTCAACCTTAGCCTGTGCGGGCGCCAAAGAAAGCCTGATCGGAAAACGTTTGGTGATGGACATCCCTGAGGTTCAATGTGCCGGCTTGTCCTTCTCCAAAAATGGCAAAGATGCGGCGATGTATGCAGAACTGGGGCAGTGTCAGGATCCCCTACATCTTAGGGTCAGATGGTTGGATGACAAGACCTTTATCTTAATTGAAAAAGTACGCCTCAATGAGACCTCTCCACCCCGTAGCTTTTTATATAAAGTCAAAAGCGTCAATCAGGATTATGTACAGCTGACAGAGATCTGGACAGGGTGGGGAGACTCAAAAGACGATACGCTGGGTTATTATTTTAGATAACCAGATTGCAATAGTGATCAAGACGAGCCCTTGCTGAGGCAGGGGCCTTTAAAACAAGAAATGAATGATTCAATCAGTATTTATAGGAATTCGATCATGTTATGTCGTCCAGTATTTTATCCAGCAAAATTTGAACAAGAAGGGCAAGCGTACAACGTCTCTTTTCGGGATATTCCCGAGGCAATCACTTGTGGTGATGACTGGGACGATGCCTTACAAATGGCCAAAGATGCGCTGTTCACCAGTGTGGACTTTTATCGTGAAGAGGGTCGGACTTTACCTTCACCCAGTGAATGCCAAGAGGGTGAGATCCTGATTGCTTTGGATCTGGCACTGACATAAATCTCACAAGCATCAAAAAGTGAGGAGACCAATGTGAAAAGCAAAGAACACAAAGATTTAGAACAAGATAAAGACCTAGAACAACTCGCAGATATTTTATGTGATGTTTGTATGGAATCCACGAAACTGAACCATGCTGTCCTGTCTACCAATTGGGGTAAGGAATCCAAACATGATGGAGAACAGTATCAACTGTATTTATGTGAGGCATGTTTTTTCGCTACTGTCGCAACGTTAAAAAGAAAGCATCGGGTGAAGCAGATGTTTAATGAGGATTTTAACGAAGCTGAATTGGAACGATTTGGTCGGAAATAAAGATATCACGATGATGGATTGCGCCTATGGATGACAATATTAAAAGACTTTTAGTAGAAGCTGAATTGAAAAACTTAGCAGCGGGTTCCGTGTTTTCTATTCAAGAGTTTAGTGTTGCTCTTTCTAAGAAGCAGCTTTTAAGCTTTTTATCTCCCAATCTGGATCAAGGGGAGGTCAGTCAGGTTATCCCTAATATTTACTATAAAGTTAAATTCTCAAATCTTTTTAATCCGCCGAGAGCATTGCCGCCTGATATCTTTGAAGTATTGGCTGCGATGACCCGATTAACAGGCGAGATATTTCAATATGATGGTGGCTATTGTGCCAATCGTTTAGGGCTAAGTACTCAAGTCCCGCTATATCATGTCTTGCATACAAATGGCCGTTCAAGACGATTCAAACTGGCGGGTGTAGATGTGGTGCTGAATCACACAGATGATCAACGACTGCTTCAATACCCTTTGCAAAAGGTCGGTATGGCGATCTCAGCGCTGTATTATTTAGGACCAAATGTTGTGGATGATAAGATCATCAAAGCGATCAAAGATCAGTTGTCACTTGAGGAGTATGAAAAGTTACTTTCAGCGGATTTGCCGAAATAGCCTATTCCTGTGTAAGCCTACGAACTATTCCTATTTGCACCCTACCTGTCATTCTTGTTCCAAGTAGCCGATCAAGAATTAAATTACATAGTTAAATTGATATTGCATGCTTGAAATATGGTCAAATTATAGGGCAAATATGATGCAATTCTTACCATATAGTATGAGGTCTTAGATATGAAGGGATTAACTTTTATTGATGGTGCGACTGTTTCTACGACGGATGTTCGCAAATCTTGGAGTAAAATTGTTCAAGTTGTCAAAGATAGCCATAAACCTGTTTTTGTTTGTACGAACAATACGCCCGAAGCTGTTGTTCTAAGCTTTGAAGAATTTAAAAACATGCAGGAAATCGTTGAAGCTGCTCGACGTGAACAGCTAGGACAACAGATGGTTTGTGATCTGTTGGATATTGCTCAGTTAACTGGTCGGCCGATCAAACATATGCTTTTAAACAAAAAAGATGTGTTTGAAGAAGCAGAAGGGCAATAAGCATAGCTATTGGTGATATTTATGGGATTTTCGTAAGATTCCATTCAGATGCCCTTGAAGGGAAAGGGCGTTATACAGTTGGAATAACGATAAACACCACTTTTTTGGAAGAATTTTTAATTAATAAAAAAAATAATATGTTTAATATTAATAATTTGAGATTTATTTTTCAATTTATTTAAAGTTTTAGAAAATTAAATAAAAAAAATGGTATAAAAGTTTGTATATGATTTTAGATTTATTTGAGTATGATTTTTGATCAGCTTGCAACAAATACAACTGTGTTTCTTTATCAATTTATGTTTCCATTCGCTGCTAAAATTGACAAGTTGACTACTGTGAAAGCGCAGCTTAAGCGCTTAAAAAATCTTCAACCGCGAAATAGTAAAAGTAAGCAGTCCAGTTTCAAAAAACTCTACATAAAGATCTGGAAGCAAATTTTAGTTATTTTAAAAAATGAGCGAGAAGTACGTGCAAGTGTGAATTATGTCCCACAGCTACAGTTAATCCTAAGACTTGATACATTTATCGATCCACTATTCCATCAAGAAATTTTTGGTGACGACAAAATATTAAATGCTCATTTTTTTATAATTTTCTTTGATTTTCGTAATGAAGATATCAAAAAACAAGTCTTAGAAATTTTCAAATATCGATCATAATCTTTTCTTCAACACTTTGATGAAGCAGAAAATTTGAGCTGAGATTAATAAAACATGAAAGAAAACTTTTTAGAAGATTATTTGAAATTCCAGCAAACTGCTATGTTGAAAGAATTTGCTGGATTAAGTGAGGATGATTTAAAGCAAATTAATTTGCTTAAAAGTGGCGCAGCTAAGATCTATCAAAATATTGTTGAATCACGCCAAATTGGAGCCGATTATCTATATGCTGCATTCACATACTTCAGTGTTTACTTATCTTCAGAGCTTCGCGAAACACAATATCTTGTATTAAAAGTAAGTTATTTCTTTTACGCACATTATAAAGCCATGGCTCAGTTGTCTGGTTCTCACGCAAAGCAAAAAGAGATTTGTGATTTATTGCGGTATATTGCCAAACCCATTCTCGAGCAAGATCAAGATCAGCAATTAGTAGAAGAAAGTGAATTATTATTACAGTTGTATTTAAGTTTTATGCTCAATCAAGCAGATTTTGATAAAGATGTTTATCGTGCCTGGGGCAAGTACATTGAGAGTAGAAATTTTAAAGAGAAAAAAGTTTTAAAACATTTACGTGCACTGTCGATCATTTTGAAAAGACTCACACAGAAAAAAATTGTGCATAGACAACGTAAAAAGAAAAAGCATACGAAAGACTGGCCGTCTAAAAAACAACTCATCAGCTATCGCCGAAAGAAGAAAGGGCAACAAGTTTTAGTCGATTATCCAGCTGAAATTATAGCTACACAAGAAACTGTATTAGATGAAGAAGGAGATCTGGATGTATTAGACTCCAGCATTACAATACATACAACAGATCTAAGTACTGCGCGGTTTAATCAAGTACTTGATCAACATGTAGAGCATTTACTGCGACACCGCCAGCGTCGACTACAACCGTTTGTGACCAATGCTCATTATATGAGCGAAGATGTGATTCGGCATTTGGTTTATATTTTAAATCTTGAGTTGAATAATGGCCATTCGAATGAAGCAGCAATTGCTGCAGCGTGTTTACTAAGCCTCACCACAGGTCTTTCGCCAGTTGCACTACTTGATTATTCACAATTGATTGAAGAGGGTGTGCTTATTAAAAATAAGAATTCTAAGAAGCCAGAGTATCGTCTCAGGCTACACTTAGATATCACCAAACAGAAGATTGAAATTTTAAAACAACATCAGCTTAATCATACGGTCTCACACGATCTTCATCTTTCTAGCAGCTGGTTTGACTATTTAAACTTACGTGTTAACCGTGAGGTAATTACTGTCCATCACGTGAATAGATACTTGAAAAAGTGGAGTTCAAAACAGCAGATAGGTTCAATCACAGTTGAAAAATTACAAGCACAGTTGTATTTTCATGTTTTTCATCGCACATTTAATGAGTATATTGCACACGTGCTGTCGGGAAAAGATAGTCATCATGACTTGCCAAGCAGTTTTTATAATGGTGTCGCACAGCATCTTATCAATGAGCATTATTTAATTTATTTAAAAACACTCACCACGCCAGATATTGCTGCAGAGATGCAAGACGTACAACAACAATTCAAAACATATGCTCTATCTGAAGATGCACGTTTTGGTAGTCAATTGGCACTTAACCCTCGTTTCGTTACCGATTTCTTTGTTCAGTTAAAACAATTTTGTGATGAGAAAATACAATTACATCAGCATGTGATAGAGCGAGTCAATGCATATAGTGCTTGGATGTGGCATGTCAGTTTACTATGCTTAACACGACGCCCGATAGCTAACTTACTTGGTCAATTGAGTGACTATGATCTCAAATTGAAATTATTGTATGTAAACGATAAGAAAAATAGTAATTCTCGAAAGGATGGTCGCTTTATTCCTTTACCAAAGTTTTTTATTCAAGCATTCAACCGTTATATCAATTTTTTACAAAGTGTTGTCGACAACTATGCGGATTTATTAAAATTTGTATTCAGTAAAAGTATCTTGCTTGAGGATCTCTTTGGCCAGGTAATTGTTTATCCTAAAGAATTGCCAGTGACGGCTCAAGAATGGGCAAGCAAGAAAATAAAAATATGTTCACTTGATCGCAGTTGGGTTAACCGTTATCTCTCTCATTGT
This sequence comes from Acinetobacter sp. P1332, assembly GCF_044057475.1. Taxonomy (NCBI): domain Bacteria; kingdom Pseudomonadati; phylum Pseudomonadota; class Gammaproteobacteria; order Moraxellales; family Moraxellaceae; genus Acinetobacter; species Acinetobacter sp. P1332. Next base: position 29,841 of record NZ_CP171159.1, on the reverse strand, counting down.
TTTTATAACAATTGGCATCGTCATTTTGATATGAATATGTTAGTGGAAAAAGGCGTTACATTTAATGTTATTCAAGCACTGTATGGCCATGATCAACGTGATCAAGAGTTATTTTATCGTTATTCCTCAGCTTCTGTACATCAGTACATGGTTCAGGTGACTCATGGTATTGATGACATGATCAAAGCCCTTAATATCGAACATTTATCGTGATAGAGCACCATTCAATAAAGGATAGATAATGATGAAAAAGAGTGATGCTATTTACGATGAAATTACGCAACAAGTAGGATTTATCTTTGATGAAATATTGAATCTTATTAACCAATCTAGACAAGAGCCGAGGGTAGTAGATGCAAAGATTAAAGAAATTTGGACAGATTTTTATGATGGATTAATTTGCTTCTTAGATCAAAAGAAATTGAATAGAAATGTACTTAGAAAACCATATATCCAACATAGTGAAAAATGTTTCTTAAAACACCGTGAGAATTACGAAAGGAACACCGAAAATGCGTACCTAATCAAACTTCGCCCGAAAACTCAATTTATTGACCCGCCACAGCGTCAGATATTAACCACAGAGGAGCGAATTAAATTGGGACGACTGCATTTTCACATTAATGCAGAGCTTAAAACTTATTGGCGGAGCAGAACTGTAGATACGAAAACACCGCAACAGTTATGGGGGAATTTTTATCTAAGCTTAATCTACTGCTCTGGTTGTAATGATTTGAGTCAGCTGACGGCAATTGGTAATACTTTGATTGATGAGATGCAGCAGTCGAGAACGTCATTGTGCTCGAAATTATACCGCGCAGACTATAAAAAGATTACTAATCCTCTTGTTCTACATTACCGCACCCAACATCGGTATTACGGCAACCAAATTGAAGAAAAGAACATTTATCAGTGGCGTCACGTGTGGTTCAATCCTTATGCACAAATGTTTATGGAGGGAATTAAACGGCAGGGAGTACTAGCACAAAATCCGCGTTGTGTCATTGAAGCCATTATTGCTGTATTTGATGTGATCAGTGTACAAGTCGATGTATCTGAACAAATACAAGAATTAAAAAAAATATTACGATGTTCCGATCAAGCACTTATAGATATGGGAGCTTTAAAAACATTCAAACATGTAAATCTAGGTTTAGAAATTCATCCAGATTTAAGCTTGGATATGTGTTTAAGTGAGGTCTTGCAAAATCGTCTTAAGACCGTGTCACTAACACCGCAAGATCAAAAGGCCGCTTGGTTTAAGGAACAGGCCTTAACAAAAGATGATGCGTTTACTTCATCATCTCAAAGACCCTCATTACAAACTGAAGTGGCTCAGTTAGAAATGATCACGGCACATCAACAACTTAAGGAAATTCCGTTTGAACTAATGTTATTTGAACGTGATGAAGAAAAATCAAAACAGAACAAGAAGCGACAACGTAAAAGCGAAAGTATTAAATTGATGCGTTGGAAGCATATCCAAAAAAGTTTACAAAAGAAAAAAACAGCAGTGCATAGCAAAGAACAAAATCTTATTGAGGCCCAGCTGAGATTGTTAGGTTGGATTTTTGATTTAAAAGAGAAAAATAATAAAGTGAGTTCAATCGAGCGTTATCTCAGTAGCATGGCGAAAGATTATTTATTTCATATATATATGTATGAAGACGCGATTGAAACAATGAATACTCAAGACTATGAAGAGCTGTATGAATCCATCCTAAATGGTATCGACGATCGTGATGAAATTCAACGCACATCGAAACCGAACATGCGTCAAGGTCGCGCTCAGTATGCATTTGGACGGCTCAAGTCATTTCATACATTCTGTATACAAAAATATGGAACTCCACAAGTGAGTAACTTTAAATACAATACTTTTCAGCGAGTACAGTTGTGTCACGCAAAGTTAGTCAGTCCACAAATTTTTAATCAATTGAAACAAAAATTGATGTTGAAAATCAACGCCTGTTCAACGTTACAAGAGCAAGAGTATATGCAGCAGCTGCAACTGATGTATTTATTGGCTTACAGACTGGGACTTCGTCTCAATGAAATTCGAGGACTTACATTCGCAGAAATTATCTGCCCTGAGCTCATCTGGAAAAATTCACAGCATAATCAAGATATACAAATTCGGATCACCTTAAAAAATAATGTATATCGAAGACTAAAAAGCCAAAATGCAAATCGTCAATTGGACCTCAATGCGGTCTTACTCAAAGACGAAATGGAATTTATTAAACAATATCTAAATACTTATTTTTCGCATATCAATCTAATTCAGCCGATTGATAAGCGGCTCGTTTTTTCGAGTAAAGGAGAAATTCTTAGCGAGTTATATATAACTCAAATGACACAAATACTCTTTAATGAAATTATAGGTAAAGATCACAATTATAGCTTTCATAGTTTCCGCCATAGTGCTGCAAATCATTTAGCTATCGCATGGTGTGGTTCAAAGGAAATGGTTATGACTTATACGGACTATACTTGGAATCATGCCAAATTGATGCGTAAATATTTATTTGGAGAATGTGCAATAGAACATGAGGGTGTGATTCAACATAAGTGGCGTCTGTTAGCAGATTGGATGGGGCATAGCTCAATTGAACAAACAGCATCTCACTATTTACATACGCTTGATCTGCTAGCGATTGATCGGATTTACAATACGCCGTGTCTAGTCCATCACTCTTTAGTAAATACATTACTAGGGGAGCAACAGACTAAAGATGAGATAGATCTGCGTCAGTATATTCAAAATAATAAGGGCTTTGACTTCTATCACCAGTCTTTAGCATTAAAGAAGTTACAACCATTCCCTATAATTAAAACCCAGTCAGATATGACGGCATCATCATATGAAATTATACGTTGTTACATTGAACGTTCAGAATATAAAGAGCATATTTGGCTTCAGCGTTGTATCTGGTTAGCTGCGAAATGGAAGTCACCCAAACTTAGTAAACTTAAGTGGGAGCAAAACAGTACAGAATCGATGGATGAGCAATATTTACTTGAATTTTACGATGATGCTCTTAAAAGAAATTTTGATCCAAAAACACTGGTTCTATTCACAGAACTAGAGCAACCTTTAAAAGCTAAAGCCTTGTCTGCTTTAGCAATCTTAATTCAACATACCAAGCTAAGAAAAAACTATATTCATTTTCAATATCGTTTTGATGAGAATAACAAACCAAAAATGAAATGGATTATGGGGGATTTTATCATCGGCATTCAGCAACTTTTACCAGATAACGTCAAGTTGAAAACGGATAATTATCCAGTGAATATTAAGCAGAAAAGCCGTGAAATTAAGGTGAGTTTTCGTGACGGAAATGAGAAAAATATTACGCTATGTGTTGTGTTGTGTTTGGTTTGATGTTAGAGGCTATAAAAAACGATTATTTATGGGAAATAGCCTAAGCTATATATTTTTATTTAAAATTAGGTCTGTTGACATTTCATAATGGTAATCAAATAAATATACAAGCTAAAGCAACTGAATTTTCATAGTTCTGCTTTAGCTTGTCATAGCGTGTTGAAATTCTTCTAAATTGCTTGAGTCTTGCGAATATATTCTCAACAAAGTGTCTGAATTTATATAAGTGCCAATCCATATAATGATTGTTCGAAAATGTGTTGGATTTCTTTGGAATATTTGGGACTGTAAATGCTTCTACTGCAATAAACCGATGTGTAATGGCAATTACGCCGTTGATCATTTCATTTCATGGTCTATGTATCCATCAGATACAGCTCATAACTTCGTATTGGCAGATTCAAGCTGTAATTCTAAGAAAAGTAATTTACTGGCATCTGATGAATTTTTGCATAAGTGGTACGAGCGGAATGAAGAGCAGGATTTGATTATTGTAGATCAGATATCAGTGCTCGGTTTTTTAACAGATAAAGAGCGGTCACATAAAGTGGCGGAGTGGTCATATGCTCAAGGGAAAGAAAATAATTATTTGATGTGGATGGGTGCAAATAGCAAATAAATTATGGCTCCCCTGAGATTAGACTAAAAATCCAATTGCTTTAAAAATACCGTCAAAAATGTTTACTGTATATTTGCTGTAGGGTAATCTTAAAGCTGCTATTTATTGACTGATTGGTATATGACGACAGATAAGCATGAAGTCCTGCTACGAATGCGAGCGATCGAGCTGCTTGCTTACTGGGAAGGTCGTTTGGTCACCAATCGTTTAATGAGCTGGTTTGGGCTCAGTCGACAGCAGGCTTCTACTGATATCAAACGCTATAATACGCTGTATAACCCCGATGCCTTGATTCATGATCCATCAGTAAAAGGCTATGTGCCTAAAGCCAGTTTTCAACCGGTACTGACTACAGCGCATATCAATGAGTATCTCAACATGCTTTCGGGCTTGGTCAGTGAATCACATGCCCTGATTGCGACACCAGAACCGAATCTTGCAGCAGTTCAATTACCTGATCGCAGTGTACGTCCTGAAGTGATTCGGGAAGTTTTGCGTGCCTGCCGAAACCAAAACACTTTAAAAATGATTTATGCCTCGATGCAGAATCCGCAGTGGCATGAGCGCATCATTTCCCCACACACCCTGGTGTATACCGGTTTTCGCTGGCATGTTCGTGCCTATTGCCATCAGAGCAAGCAGTTTAAGGACTTTTTACTCTCCAGGATTGATCGCACACCTGTTGTGGTGGCGATTGAGTCAGTAGACCCTGCTCAGGATCAGCAATGGCATGAAGAAATTGTACTGACGCTGATCCCTAATCCAAAATTGAACTCATCACAACAAGCGCTGGTCGAAAAAGACTTCGGCATGCCTGATGGCAGATTACAGATTCCGGTGAAAAAAGCCCTGGCTCACTATACTTTGCAGCGATATCAGGCCGCGATCACGCTGGCTGAGGCGGATGATGCCTTGAAATATCCCTTGGTACTACAACGCTCAGATATCGAAAAGCTGTCGTCTTACCTGTTTGATCAGGCCTCATAGGAGATTGGCCATGTTAGAACAATTTCATTATGACAGTGACCTGATTGGTGGTTCACTGATGGTGCGTGAAAGCCGGCTGATCGCGGATCTGTTATTACGAGAAGCGACTCCAGAACAATGGCATCAGGCCATTCAGATTGACAATATTCTGCAAAAAAGAACGCCTGCTTCAGCCCAACGTAACGCCACTGCCATTCGTAAGCGTCTTGAGCGCTTAGAGCCTGATTTCTGGAAAGCTTTGCGTGATGGGGATGATGAGCTGGCGACCCAGGTGGCTTTTTGTGGGGCACTGGAACGCAACCTGTTGCTGCTTGAGTTTATGGAAACGGTGATGAGGGATGCCTATATCTCCCAGGCGCAATACTTGGACAGTTATATCTGGTCAGACTTTCTGGATGAGCGCTCACAACGCGATCCGGATATCTGCGAATGGAAAGAGTCCAGCAAGAAAAAAATGGGGCAGGTGGTGTTTCGCATGCTGGCAGAAGCCGGTTACTTAAAAAGTACCCGTAAGCTGGAGTTGCAGCGCGTGATCGTCAGAGCAGAGCTGCGTAGCCTGTTGGAAGAACATTATAAACAACGCATTAAAAGATCTATGGAAGTGTCGCTATGGACGCGGTAGTTGTAGAGGGGCAGCAATGAGTCAAACAATACATGAGCGTCTGAACCAGATTCCAGAGCGAATTCTTTCCACTGAGTTTCTCACTGGACAAGGATTGGGCAATGAAATTGGCTTCTGGATTTTTGATTATGCGCCTGAAGATGAGTTGAAAGTGCGCGAATATTTGCATTTTCTCGAAGGGATGCTGGAGAAAAAACACAGTCAGCTGAAGGTGGTGAATATCAACCTGCTGCAAGCCGTGGTGGATTATCTGGCTGAGCGTAACTTCATCGATAAAGCCATTCAAATGCAAAAAGCCAAAGGCGATGAAGCGCTGCTCAAAGCCTTAAAGGGCCCACTGCATATGGATAAGTTCGCGCCGTATCTGGTGAGTAAATATGCCACCAATGCGCAAGATATTGTGTTGATGACTGGGGTTGGGTCGGTTTGGCCACTGTTACGTGCCCATCACTTATTGAACAGTTTGCATTCGTTACTGGGGCATAAGCCAGTGGTGCTGTTTTACCCAGGCTATTACGACGGTCAAGCGATGAGTTTATTTGGAAAAATTCCAAGCAACAATTACTACAGAGCATTCAGATTAGTGCCTTAAACAGGGCAAATAGAAATAAGAATTCGGGGGAATGGATTGAGATGAACATTAAAGAACTTTTTTACAAGCCATTAGATCGTGCGATTAACGGGGTCGTAAAAGCAGACCAGGATGATAATGCCACGGTTTACCAGGAGCTGGATGAGTACGTGGTCACCAATGAGCTGGAAAAGCATTTTCGTGACTTTTTCCAGTCCTATGGTACAGACCTGAGCGACCCTTCGATTGCCAATCGTGTCGGCGTGTGGATTTCTGGCTTCTTTGGTTCAGGTAAATCACATTTCCTGAAAACCTTGTCGTATATTCTGGCCAATAAAGTGGCACGTGACGCGGAAGGTAACGAACGCAGTGCTGCAGAATTCTTTGATGAAAGCAAAATCCGTGATGCGTTTATCCGTGCTGATATTGGCAAGGCCGTTAGTCATCATGCCGATGTCATCCTATTTAACATCGACAGTAAAGCCAGCTCCAATGATGATGGCAATCCGATTCTGAATGTGTTTTTACGCGTGTTTAACGAGTATCAGGGTTTTAGTGCTGACCATCCACATATTGCCCATATGGAACGTCATCTGAGCCAGAAAGGGGTCTATGAGCGCTTTAAACAGGCGTTTGAGGAATCCAGCGGCATGTCCTGGCTAGGGGAGCGTGATGGCTACCAGTTCTATCAGGATGATGTCGAAACTGCGATTTCTCAGGCACTGAATCTATCAGCAGAAGCAGCGCATAAATGGTTTGAGGATTCTGAGCAGACCTTTAGTGTTTCGGTGGAAAACTTCTGTCAGTGGGTGAAAGAATACCTGGACAGCAAAGGACCCCAGCAACGCATGTTGTTCTTGGTCGATGAAGTGGGGCAGTTTATTGGCAGCGATACTCGCTTGATGCTGACATTGCAAACCATTACTGAAAACCTAGGTACGATCTGTAAAGGCCGCGCTTGGATTATTGTCACCTCACAGGCAGACATCGATGCTGTTTTAGGTGAGATGTCTTCTTCCAAAGCCAATGACTTCTCCAAGATTGCTGGTCGTTTTAAAACCCGGTTATCACTGTCCAGTTCCAATACCGATGAAGTCATCCAGAAACGTTTATTACGTAAAACCCCAGAAGCAGAAGCATTGCTCAGATCGGTGTTTGAGCAAAAGGGCGATATCTTAAAAAACCAGATCACCTTTGACCGTTCAGGCCCAACACTCAAGAACTATGAGGGTCCAGACAGCTTTATCAATAACTATCCTTTTGCGCCGTACCATTTCCAGCTGGTGCAAAAAGTATTTGAAGAAATCCGTAAGGTCGGTGCGACCGGTGCACACCTGGCCTATGGTGAACGGTCCATGTTGGATGCGTTCCAGATGGCCGCGAATGCGATTGCCACAGATGAAGTCGGTGCCCTGGTTCCTTTCCACCGCTTCTATACTTCAGTGGAAGGATTTCTGGATACAGCAGTGAAGCGTACCATCGACCAGGCAGGGCAGAATAAGACCCTGGATGGTTTTGATGTGCAGATGCTGCGTACCCTGTTCATGATCCGCTATGTCGATATCATCAAAGGTACGCTGGATAACCTGGTGACTTTGTCGATTGAGAAAATTGATGAAGATAAGCTGGCATTGCGCAAGCGGATTGAAGAGAGCCTGCAGCGTCTGGAAAAAGAGAGCCTGATTACGAGGAATGGCGATGAGTTCCTGTTCCTGACCAATGAAGAACGTGATATCACTCGCAAAATTAAAGCCACTGACTTAGCAGCTTCAGAAGAAAATAAAGAGTTAGCCAATCTGATCTTTAAAGATTTACTGCGCGATCAGAACAAATACCGCCATCAAGCCAACAAGATGGACTATCAGATTGGACGTTTTCTGGATGGTCATAGCCTGGATGGCAAGTATGAGAGCGATTTGAAAGTTGAAATCATTTCTCCACTAGATACGGAATATAACCTCTACACTGAAGCTTACTGTATTGGTAAAAGTACTCAGGCCGAAGGGCAGATACTGTTTAAACTGGCAGACGATAAACAGTTCTTTAATGAACTGCGCACCTGGCTGAAAACCAATAAATTCATCCGCTTAAATGATGATGGCACTCAGTCCGATATTTCCCGTATTCTGGCAGACCGTGGCCGTGAGAACCAAGAACGTAAAAAACGCCTGCGTGTCCGGGTCGAAGAAATGTTGCTGGACGCGGAAAGTTATGCCTTGGGTCAACATCTACAACTTTCATCTTCAAGTCCAACCACCAAGCTGGATGAGGCTTGTCGTTATTTGCTGGAAAACACTTATACCAAACTGAGCTATCTGCAGGTCTATCAGCAGGATGCTTGGCGTGAACTGAACGCCGTCTTGACTGTGGATGATATGGCGCAACTCGGATTGTCTCTGGATGGCGGTCAGAGCAATCCCAAAGCCCTACAGGAAGTGGAGCAGTACATTGCACTACGGGCCACCGGTACAGAGCGTATTCTAGTCTCAGATGTGGTAGATCGTTTTGCCAAACGTCCTTATGGCTGGCCGGATGCCGAGATTTTACTATTGGTGGGTCAGCTGGCTGCGATGGGGCGGATTTCTCTGCAGTTAAATGGCGGCAGCTTACAGTTAAAAGATGCCTTTGAGCCTTTACAAAACAGCCGCCGTCGCCGTGATGTTTCCATTATTAAAAAGCGCCAGACTGATGATCAGGTGTTGAAACAGGCACGCCAACTGACCCAAGACCTATTCTCGGCCATGGGACCAGCGACTGAGAAAGAGCTGTTTGAATTCTATTTGCAGCATTTTAAGACTTGGTTAGCCAACTTTAAATCGTATAAGAGTAAAACTGATGTTGGGCAGTTCCCGGGCAAGAAAGTGATTGAAAAGTCGATTCTGACTTTGGAGCGCTTGCTGGCGAATAGCGACAGCTTCGATTTCTTTAAGGCCGTGGTTGAGAACAAGGACGACTATCTGGATCTGGAAGAAGATTATCGTGATATTCATGAGTTCTTCACTAACCAGATGCCGAGCTGGCAGCAACTGCAACAGGCCTTACGTCATTTTGAGAAAAACAAACAGGCGCTGGGCAGTGATGAGGTGGCAAAAAAAGCCCTCTCTGAATTACATCGCATTTCGACCCTTGAATCACCATATGGTTTACTCAATAAAATCGCTGATTTGGTTCGCACTGTGGAAAGCGTCAATGAGCGACTGTTGAGTGAGAAGCGCAATCAGGCGATAGAACACATTGATGACAAGATCAAACAGTTAGAAGCCGAGATTAAAAACAGTGGCATCGCTACCGCTGAGCTGAGTAACAAGCTATTACGCCCACTACAACTGCTGAAAACGGATATTGAAGTGGAAACTAGCCTGTCCACCATCTATATGTTGCAAACTCAAACCGCCGTGGAGCGTTTTGATGAAGCCTTGTATGAGTTGGAAAGCGAAGTTCAGACGGAAATCCAGCGTCAGGCCAAAGCGGCACAACTGGCTCAGAGCAAAGCAGAGAGTGTAACCAACACTGCAACCACCTCCAGCCCAGTTACATCAACACCTGCTGCGAGTCCGGTACAGCCTGCGACAGCCGTAGTGCCACCGAAACCTGTTGTCGAAGTCGATGTCGCCAGCATTTACAGCAAAAGTTCAAGTAGTGTTTACCTGGAAACAGAAGAATCAGTGGATCAGTTTGTAGACGCACTCAAAGCTGAATTGAAAAAAATTGTGGGTGACAAAAAGCGTGTGCGTATTCGCTAACTTGGGTTAGGGATATCGGCATCAGCAATCAATTGAAGGTTTTTAAATGAATACCAGTAATATTAAAAAATACGCACCGCAAGCACGCAATGATTTTATCGCAGCCATGCGCAAGCAGGCGGCCAAATATGGCATCACCGCAGACCGCATTTTACCGGCAGAACAGAAAGGCGACTTGCTGCTGATTGGCGATCAGGTTTTTCCGCTATCCGTCATGAAACCACGTGACAAGCTGATCAAACGCATTCAAACCAGCAATTTTGAGCAGACGATTGATTATATCGCTTATAGCTGGTTTAACCGTCTCTGTGCGATTCGCTACATGGAATGCAAAGGCTTACTGGATCATGGTCGCCGTGTACTCAGTAGTGCCGATGGCAGTGCAGGCTTGCCGCAGATTCTGGAAGAATGTCTGGATATTGACCTACCAGGTTTAGATGCCAGCCGTGTGGCTGAACTCAAACTGGATGGCAATAAAGACGAAGAACTCTATCGTGAACTGTTACTGGCCCAATGTCATGCGTTGAATCAAGTCATGCCACTCTTGTTCGAACAGGTGTCTGATGAGTCAGAACTGTTATTACCGGATAACCTGACTAAAACCGACTCCTTGATCCGTGATTTGGTGAGCAGTATTCCGGAAGAAGACTGGTCGGATGTGCAGATTATTGGCTGGCTGTATCAGTTCTATATTTCTGAAAAGAAAGATCAGGTGATTGGTAAAGTCGTCAAGAGTGAGGACATTCCTGCAGCGACACAGTTATTCACCCCAAACTGGATTGTGAAATATCTAGTACAGAACAGTGTTGGTCGTCTATGGATGATGGCACAGCCAGAAAGTATGCTTGCCAGTGAGTGGGAATACTATATTCAGCCGGCTGAGCAAAGCAATGAAGTCAATGCACAGTTAAAACAGCTGATTGATGTGCGGATCAGTGAAGATGGCGATACCTTAAACCCTGAAAGCATTACGGTACTCGATCCTGCCTGTGGTTCGGGGCATATTCTGGTGGAAGCCTACGACTGCTTAAAAGCGATTTACTTAGAACGTGGTTACCGTAGCCGTGATATTCCACGTTTGATTCTGGAAAATAACTTGTACGGCATTGATATTGATACCCGTGCAGCACAGCTCGCTAGCTTTGCACTGCTGATGAAAGCACGTGAGGATGACCGCCGTTTATTTAGCAATCCACCGAAGCTGAATATTATTGCGCTACAAGACAGTCAGCCAGAACGTTTGGATGCATTCAGTCAGGATTTGGCAAGTACTGGTATTGCACAGACAGATTTAAAGGAATTGCTGGATCTATTTGAACATGCTTCGACTTTTGGTTCTTTGATTCAAATTCCAGCAGCATTTGCTAAGAAACTACCTGACTTAGAAACCAAACTCAATATAGCATTAGAGTCAGGGGATATTTTTGCACAGCAGTCAGCACAAGAGCTATTACCACTAGTACAGCAAGCAAAAATCTTAGCTAAAAAATATGATGCTGTGATTGCGAATCCGCCGTATATGGGTGGTAAAGGCATGAATGCAGCACTGAAAGATTTTGCCAAAAAGCAATTCCCAGACAGCAAGTCAGACCTGTTTGCCATGTTTATTGAACGTGGTTTCGATTGGTGTAAGGACAGCGGTTTTAATAGCATGGTGACCATGCAAAGCTGGATGTTCTTATCGTCATATGAAGCAATGCGTGAAAAACTGCTACAGGATAGAACCTTGTCTTGTATGGTGCATATGGGTAATGGGGTGATGGGAATTGCCTTTGGTACGGCTGCTACTGTCATGCTAAATAACCATATTAGTAATTATGCAGGTAGTTTTTCTTATTGTGAAAATGATGATGTAAATGAATTTGGCATCCCCAAACAATTCCCTGTACAAAATGAACGACTAAAAACAGCAAAACCAGATGATTTTAAGAAAATTCCGGGAAGCCCTGTAGCTTATTGGATTAGTAGAAGTTTTTTAGATATTTATAGTTCTAGCACTTTATTAAGTAATATTGCTCATTCTTTACAAGGTATGATAACAGGTGATAACAATAAATTTTTGAGATTATGGTTTGAAGTTAAAAAAAATGTTATAGCAATAGATAAATCAAGTATGAGAGACATTAAAGATGAGTATTGGATACCTTATAATAAGGGAGGAGATCTAAGAAAATGGTATGGTAATAATGAGTACGTTCTTAATTGGAAAAACAAGGGAAAAGATTTAGTTCGAGCAAGAACACAAAATAAAAATTATTATTTGAAACCGTGCGTTACTTGGACCTTCATCAGTTCTTCCTTTTTTGCTGCACGAAAATGCTTTGCTGGATTTGTATGGGATGTTGCTGGTTCGAGTGCATTTCCATCAGAAGAAAAATATGAAAGCTTGATTCTGGGGTTGATGTGTTCAAAGTTAGGTAAAAAGATCCTAAACGTATCAAATCCTACAATGAATTTTCAAGTTGAGAATATTTTAGCTTTGCCAATTCATAAGGACACTAATCTTATTCAAGAAAATGTAGAATCTAATTGTGAAAACTTAGTAAATATAGCTAAAAAAGATTGGGACTCTTATGAAACATCATGGGACTTTACTGAAAATCCAATTATTCGTGCTAATCAACCAAATCTAGAGCAAGCCTTTAGTTTATGGCAACAGCAAAATGCTGACGCCGTGGCGGAAATGAAACGTCTGGAAGAAGAAAACAACAAGCTGTTTATTGACGCTTATGGTTTACAGGATGAACTCACCCCAGATGTACCAGATGAGCAGATTACTTTAACCCGAGCCGACCGTGAAAAAGACAGCCAGCGTTTAGTGTCTTATGCACTGGGTTGCATGATGGGGCGTTATAGCTTGGACGAACCAGGTTTGATCTATGCCCATGCAGGCAATCAAGACTTTGATGCCAGTCGTTATCAAACATTCCCAGCCGATGCAGATGGCATTATTCCACTGACCGAAATGCACTGGTTTGAAGATGACGCAACACATCGTATCCAAGAGTTCTTAACTGCGGTTTGGGGTAAAGACAAATTAGACGCTAATATGCTGTGGTTGGCAGAAAGCTTGGACAAAAAAGCCAGTGAAACAGCGGAAGATACCATTCGCCGTTACCTAGCCAGCAAGTTCTATAAAGACCACATGCAAACCTATAAAAAGCGTCCGATCTACTGGTTATTCAGTAGTGGTAAACAGGGGGCTTTCCAGGCGTTGGTGTACTTGCATCGTTATAACGAAAGTACCTTGGCGCGTATGCGTACTGAATACGTGATGCCACTGATTTCCAAAATGACAGCGATGGTTAACTCTTTGCAAAGTGAAATCGAAAACAGTGATTCTGCTGCTGAAATCAAACGTAAAGAAAAAGAACTACAAAATCTGCATAAGCAACAGGCTGAACTGAGTAGCTTTGAAGAAAAACTGCGCCATTATGCCGATCAGCGTATATCACTGGATCTAGATGATGGGGTGAAAGTGAACTATGGCAAGTTTGGGGACTTGTTGGCTGAAGTGAAAGCAGTGACGGGGGAGAAATAATGAATAGCTTTTCTTCCACACTAGATCATGCAGAGGTGGTTGCATGAACTTAAGTCAACTTCAACAAGGCCTGGAACAAGCCTTTTATACTGAACAGCATCGAATTGTCTTTTGGTACGATGCTGAACAGTCATTTACTGAAGAAATCAAAGCCCTAGAGCTTAATGATGTCCATATTTTGAATATGGCAGAAGAATCCAGCCTTGCTATTAAGCTTAAACTGGAACTACAAGACCAACAGGGCAAATACTTGCTGTATTTCCCAAGTCCAGAGCCTGAAACTGAAAAAGACTGGTTACTGGACATCAAGCTGTATTCACGCAGCTTCTATGCCGATCGTTTCTCGATTATTTTCAATGAGCTCGGTTTACAACAACAAAGTTTAAGAGAACATCTGGCCAAACGTGAAGAGTTCCTCAAAGCCAAAGCGCGTCTGAGCACCTTAAAACGCTATATCCAGCCTGATGCAGATGCACAGGATCTGGATATGGCCATGATTGCAGCTGTGGTCAAGGCTGACAGTGCCGAGCTGATGCATATTGTCCTGGCGTTGGCAGATGAAATGGTACAGCAGAACCTGGCTCTGGAAGTCAATCCAGAATCCTTTGCTGAACTGGAAAAATTCCAACTGGTGCCGGCTTTGGTGACCGCATTACAGGCGGAAATTGGTTATCCAGCATCGGTTGAAGAATTGAATGGGGAAGCACCATTCAAGCTCGGTACGTTCTTTATCCGTTTGATGAGCACAGGTTTCTGTGAAAGCCTGGGCGATATACCGCTATGGGCTCAGGAACTGGTGATGTCATCTGTCAGTTCACGTGCGACGGCTAGAGCCTTCTTGTCGCGCTGGAGAGACAGTTCCAAATACTACCCAACCTTCGATACACTCTCCCAGAGCGTGGCCAATGCACTGCGGATCCAAGAAAAGGTCGGGGCTTTTGATCTGGAGCAGCTGCTCGATGTCATGACCTTTGAAGTGATTGAACAAAAGATCATTGTTGATTTGGCCAGTCATATCCCTGCAGCAGCCAAAGCTGAACTGGAACATTTCAGAACGGTTATTTCTACCCGTCTGGATGGCTATTGGGCGTCCAAACATAAGGACGATGCAACCCGCCGTAAATACCGTACCGTCTATACAGCGTTGCAGGCAGCGATTGAGCTGTTCAGTCTGCGACTGCTGTTTGATTCTGGGTTCTATTTCGAATCCAGCGAAGCCTTGTATAAAGCCTACGAGCAGGAGTTGTATCGCTTTGATATGGCATATCGCCACTACAGTGCAGCCTCTCAGCGAGCGCATGTCGATATCCTGAAAAAACTCGATGAAGAAGTCGAAAATTGCTATGCCTACTGGTTTATTGACCACTTGGCACGCAACTGGGGAGAGCGGATTGAAGCTGAGCAACGCTTGAATGTCTGGAAAGTGGCAGATATCCCAAATCAGCAGAACTTCTATGATACCCATGTCAGACCCTTACTCAATTCTGCAACGAAACGCCGTATTGTGGTAATTATCAGTGATGCTTTTCGCTATGAAGCTGCGGTAGAGTTGCGTGATCGTATTAATGAAAAGCGTTATTCTGAAGCGACCTTGTCTTCACAGCTGGGTGTTGTACCAAGTTACACCACACTTGGCATGGCCTCGTTATTGCCGCATCAGACTTTGGAGTACAAAGAGGCCGCAGGGGATGATGTTTTAGTAGATGGGCAGTCCAGCAAAGGGACTGCAGCACGATCCAAAATTCTGGCTGCCTATAATGGATTGGCAGTAACCGCTGAAATGGTAAAAGGCTGGTCGCGTGATGAAGGCCGTGAAGCGCTGAAAGACCATGAGCTGATTTACGTTTATCACAACGTGATTGATGCTCGTGGAGACAGTGCCTCGACAGAATCAGAAACCTTTATGGCGGTGGAACATGCTATTGAAGAACTGACTGAACTCAGCCGTAAAATTTTAATGCACTTCAATATTTCCACCCTGTTGATTACAGCCGACCATGGCTTCTTGTTCCAGCAAAGTAAACTGGAATCTGCGGATCGTTCAAGCTTGACTGAAAAACCTGCCAATACATTGAAGAGCAAAAAACGCTATGTGATTGGGCATGATTTACCAGAGAGCAAGGAAGCCTGGAAAGGCTCAACCCAAGCTACGGCAGGCACATTATCTGCGACTGATTTTTGGATTCCAAAAGGGGCGAACCGTTTCCATTTTGTAGGAGGCTCACGTTTCGTGCATGGCGGAGCCATGCCTCAGGAAATTGTGGTGCCGGTACTGACCGTGAAACAACTACGTGGTGAAAAAGCTGGGCAACGAACCAAGCGTAAAGTTGAGGTCATTTCTACCAAATCCACGCTGAAGATGGTCAATAACATCCAGAAGTTTGATTTGATGCAAACTGAAGCTGTCAGTGAGCTGGTCATGCCAGTGACTTTATCCATTGCCATTTATGATGGGGATCTTAAAGTTTCCAGTGAAGAAACTTTGACTTTTGATAGCAGTACCGACTCTGTTGCCGATCGGGTCAAGCAGGTCAGGCTGTCATTGTCTGGCACTGATTTTGACCGTAAGAAAGATTACTTCCTGGTACTGAAGGACAAAGACCTGAATATCGAGATGCAACGCTATAAGGTCACCATTGATCTGGCATTTACCGATGACTTCTTCTGATAACGAATTAACGATAGAGCGTAGCCTACATGGAATCTGCTAACGATAAAGAACTGGATCAGCTGCTGAATGAACACTTTGCTGGGCGGGTGGTACGTAAGGATCTGACTAAACTGATCAAAGAAGGGGCCAATGTCCCTGTCTATGTACTTGAGTACCTGCTGGGGATGTACTGTGCCTCGGATGACCCTGAGATCATTGAACAAGGTCTGCGTAACGTAAAGACCGTGTTGGCAGAGAATTATGTCCGCCCGGATGAAGCCGAGAAGGTGAAATCCCTGGTTCGTGAGCGGGGCAGTTATAAAGTCATTGATCGGGTGACCGTAAAGCTGAATGAGCGTAAGGACAAATACGAAGCATCATTTAGTAATCTGGGCATCAAAGATGCCGAAATCTCGGCAGGCATCGTCAAAGAGTATGAAAAATTACTGGTGGGTGGTATCTGGGTCATTGCTACGCTCAGTTACTATTTTGAAGAAGGACAAACCAATTCTCCATTTGGGGTGAGTTTACTCAAGCCGATTCAAATGCCGAATATGAATATGGATGAACTTTTCAGTGGCAGAGCAGCATTAAGCACGGATCAGTGGCGCGAGAGTTTAATCCGTTCGATCGGCATGGAACCGGCTTCGCTAAAAGAGGATGTGCAATGGCACCTATTAGCGCGTATGGTTCCGTTCGTTGAAAATAACTATAACGTCTGTGAACTTGGACCACGCGGTACCGGGAAAAGCCATATTTACAAAGAGTGTTCACCGAACAGTATTTTAGTCTCGGGTGGGCAAACGACTGTCGCCAATCTGTTCTATAACATGAGTAGCCGCCGTATTGGTCTGGTGGGGTTGTGGGATGTGGTGGCCTTTGATGAAGTTGCCGGTATTTCCTTTAAGGACAAAGATGGCGTTCAGATCATGAAAGACTACATGGCATCGGGATCTTTTGCCCGTGGCCGGGAACAGATGGAAGCATCTGCTTCAATGGTTTTTGTGGGTAATATTAACCAAAGCGTCGAATCGTTGGTAAAAACCAGCCATCTCTTGGCACCTTTCCCTGAAGCCATGATCGATTCGGCATTCTTCGATCGTTTTCATGCCTATATTCCAGGTTGGGAAATTCCAAAAATGCGTCCGGAATTCTTTACCAACCGTTATGGTCTAATCGTTGATTATCTGGCTGAATTCTTCCGGGAAATGCGTAAGCGTAGTTTTGCGGATGCCATTGAGAAGTACTTCAAGCTAGGGAATAACCTGAATCAGCGTGATGTGATCGCCGTTCGCAAGACGGTTTCTGGATTGATGAAGCTGCTCTACCCACATGGTCAATTTAACAAAGAAGATGTACGGCAATGCCTGGAATATGCACTGCAGGTGCGCCGTCGGGTCAAAGAACAGCTGAAGAAAATTGGTGGTATGGAATTCTATGATGTTCATTTCAGCTACATCGATAATGATACCTTAGAAGAACATTTTGTCTCAGTCAAAGAGCAGGGTGGTGGCGGACTGATTCCCGAAGGTCCAGCCAAGCCAGGTTTTCTGTATACCATTGGCCTCAGTAATAAGGGCATGCCAGGCTTATACCGCTTAGAACTTCAAGTCACTAAAGGTTCAGGAAAGTTGGCGACATCCGGCTTATGGAATTCAAGCAGTGCCAAAGAACAGGTCAAGATTGCTTTTGATTACTTCAAGGCCAATGCATCCCGGATCTCGGGGGGCAGTAAGGTGCTGGAACATGATTTCCACTTACATGTGGTGGAATTACAGAATACCGGGCCGCTCAGCCATCTTGCCTTGCCAAGTTTAGTGGCTTTCGCTTCTGGCCTGTTAGGACGATCGGTACAGAGTCAGATGGTGGTACTGGGTGATATGAGCTTGGGTGGCTCTGTGACTCCGGTGGAAAGTATTGCCGAATGTCTGCAAGTTGCTTTTGATGCTGGTGCCAAGAAGGTTGCTTTGCCAATGAGTAGTGCGGCAGATATCCCTACGATTCCTGTGGAACTGTTTACCAAGTTCCAGACCAGTTTCTATGCAGATCCGGTGGATGCTGTGTTTAAGGGGCTGGGAGTGGATTAAGTTGATTCTGTATAAATCAATTAAAGAGAAAAGCTTTTAAAATGATTAGGAAATATGAATCACATGAAGGATTTAATAACAGCTATTTTGGTTAAACAGTCCAAACTTACTGCTAGAGAAATTGCCAAAACTCTTGGTATTGAAAAGAAAGAAGTGAATGCTTTTTTATATCAAAATCAAGATATATTTTCACAAGATGAAGCCTTTTGCTGGTCTTTAGCTATAAACCCGTCAGTTAAAAAATTAGAAAGACCAATGATGAACTCTGAACTTGAATTAAATGATATTGTTAAAAATAAACTGATTCAATTGTTGGATTATGTATCTCATCAAGCTGAGGATACTCAAAAAATTCAATATGAAATGAGTGGTAATAGATTTTATTCTCATGATCTAGAAAAACTTCGTGGCTTAAAAATTCTGAATGATGACGATTGGTGGTTTCAAATTGAACGATTACAGCTTCAATCGATGCCGAAACCATCTGAAATACTCTCTTCCTATATTCATTTTGATGCCGAAAAAGAACCCACTGTTAATTTTTCTAGTTTAAATAAGATTGTATTTTTTAAAAAAGCTCATCAATTCCGCTTGCCCTACAGTAGTGTGGCATGTGATTTGATTCCTAAAATTGACATACTTCAGAAGCTGTTCAATGAATTCGAAAGCTATCAAAATATTTGGGAAGATTGGAAACAAAATAACGATGAGATTAAAAAATCTATTGTTGTTTATGACAAATTATTCTCATGGAATACAGCGATTAATTTAGGTGGAACAGGCGATAGTGAAGAAATTGTTGCAGGCTTTGGCTTAGTTGACTGGGTACTTCCAACGACTCAAAAATCTTACTCATATCCTCTTATTACTATCCCGTTAGAAATGGAGATAGAATAAAATGGATTAATACGTGTAGGTGCCAAAGATACACGTGCCAATATAGAAATGGATGCCATCTTATTAGAGGATGATCTGCCTACTTCAGGACAAGTAAAATTAGCTTTAAAAGAAAACTTAAATAATGGTCGTTCATTACAACTATTTGAAGGGGAGACTTACTCTGATCTAGTTGACGCTTTCGTTGCGAATATTTTTTCAAGAGGAGTAATTGTTCAGGCAGAAAATAGGGCTATACCATCTAAAAATCTAGCGGTGACATTAACCTCTGTATTGTTTAGTCGTCCTAAAAGAAATTCTATTTTAAGTGATGACATTGAGTTATTGAAAACTAAACTTAATGATCCTTCAGTGGCTATACCTGAACAACCTTTATCGTTAGTGACAGAATTAAAAAGCGATATTAATCAAAAAGAAACTTACAGTTTTAGGGGGCGTTCTGGTACCGAAGGATTCGGATCAAAAGTTGAAGAGCTTTATTTCCCGCTGCCTTATAATAAAGAACAAATTACGATTGTTCAGAATCTGCTAACCAGCAGTGGTGTAGTTGTGCAAGGTCCACCAGGTACAGGTAAAACACATAGTATTGCCAATATTATCTGTCACTATTTGGCGAATGGTAAAAAAGTACTAGTAACTGCACAGCAGTCGCATGTTCTTAAAACAGTACATGAAAAGATTCCTGATGAATTAAAGCCTTTAGTAGTCAGTCGCATTGGTTCAAGCAAAGAAAGTAAAAATCAGCTTGAATCTTCAATCGATTTGATTGTGCAAAAAATTACCCAGATGAATGTTGCAGAAGTTCGAAAAACGATCGAAGTTCTAAAACATCAAATAGATCATAACCATCATGAAATGGCTTTGATTGATCGAGAAATATATAACTTTGCAGAAAAGCATTATCAGAATATTGAGGTAGATGGTAATAAAAAATTACCTATGGATATCGTGAAAACGGTATTAGAAAGTAGGGTATCTTACGAATGGTTTACCGACCAATTAACTTTGGAGGAAAAAGACCAGTTTCCTTTTTCCCAGATTGAGTTGATTCAATTGAGAGACTCAAGAAAGAAAATCGGTACAGATTTACCATACATAAATTATGGTCCTCTGCCAGCTCCTGAAAAGCTGTTAGATTCGGCGAGTCTGAAGAAATTAAGTGAGTTCTTAAAAGAAAAAGATGAGATTGAGGAATTCTTAAAGCAAAATGACCTACATCATTTCAAGGAAACTATTTCTGAATCAGAAATTAATGAGCTAAGAGATTGGTTAAAGATTTATCTAGAAGATCTTAACCTTGTTCTTGATCATGCAGAACCATGGTTATTGAGCTATTTCAAAAAGATAAATTCAGAAGATAAGGCTATGGAGCTGGATATCTATAGCAACCTTATTCAAGAAGTTCAGCCTTTATTGGAATACAGAAAAACGCTACTAATTGATCCCATAGAGCTGAATTTTGAGATACAACCAAACTCAAAAGAATATCAAGCTGTTCAACGTGCTGTTGATACAGGTAAGCCATTTAATTGGTATCATTTTGGTACTGCTGAATTACAAGACCTTTTTAAGTCAATTAAAGTTTCTGGAAAATATCCTGATACATCAGATGAATGGAAAAGACTTAAAGAATATCTTGATAGAAAGCAGACTCTTAACATCTTTATGAGCAAATGGAATAGTATTGCCGCACAATTAGACATTCCTTTAATTGAGTTAAATAATCGTAATATCGATGAAATATTAAAAGAGTTCACGCAGCTCATCAGTAGAACCCAAAAATGCCTAGATTTAAAAAATAAATATTTGGATCTATTTAATGCGAATTATCTAAAAGTTTTTAAGAGAGCTAAATTTTTTGATTTCTACGGATTACCTAAAAATATTGATGACTTGATTCAATTGTTAGGGCAGAAGTTAAAAATATTTAATTTAGAAGTCTATCAACAACAACTGGCTGATCAAATCCTTTATTTATCAGAGTTTGGTAATAAGATATCAAATCAGTTACAAAAAATAGTATCTCAGATTGATTCCAATTCATTACATGAAAGTGAACTTGGAGAGTATGCTGATCTATTAAAAAAATTATCACATTTAAAAGATCTAACTGAAGATTTTGAAAGAGTTAAATCCGCCAGTATTAGATTGAGTAAAACAAATGCTTTGATTGTTAGTAAAGACATTCTTGGAATTCCGTACGCTGAAGAAATTGAGGATCCTGTATTACGTAATACATTGCTAGAGGCTTGGGAATGGAAACGTCTTGAGATTTTTGTAATGGCCATTAGTAATACAGGTCAAATTGAAAATTTGTATGAGCGCCGTCGTATTCACGAGAAGAATCTATCACAAAATTATGCTCAATTGGCAGCAAACAAGACATGGCTGGCATTAAAGGAAAATGCCTCAGATAAAATTTTAGTTGCATTACAGCGTTATAAAATTGCTGTACAACACTATGGAAAAGGGACAGGTAAGAATGCTCCACGTTATAGAAAAGATGCTCAAGTAGCCCTTAAAGAGGCAACAGCAGCTATTCCTTGCTGGGTCATGTCACACCTTCAGGTATCTGAATCTATGCCTGCTGAATTAGGTCTCTTTGACTTAGTGATTGTGGATGAGGCATCACAATCATCAATTGACGTATTACCCGTTTTAATGCGTGCTAAAAAGTTATTAGTTGTGGGGGATAATAAGCAGGTTTCTCCGAGTAATGTCGGCCTAGCAAGTGCTCAAATTGATGTATTAAGGAATCGTTATCTACATGGTCAGCCGCATGCTGCATATTTAACACCAGATATGTCTTTATACGACATGGCTTCTTCTATCTATGAGTCAAGTGTGATGCTTCTAGAGCATTTCCGCTGTCATCCTGCAATCATTAGTTATAGTAATAAAAACTTTTATGGTAACCGTATTAAGCCAATGCGACTATCGAAGAAGTCTGAGCAGTTAAGCCCAGCTTTAGTCGCAATTTATACACCGCAGGGGTATAGAGAATCTAAAAACAGCAAACATATTAATCGAATAGAAGCGAAAGCAATTATTGAGGAAATGAAGCTACTTATTAAAGATGAACGATATACGAATAGATCAATTGGCGTGATCTCGTTGCTAGGTCCAGCACAGGCTGAGTTCATTCAATCAGAAGCTTTGAATGAGTTTGGCGCAGGAACTCTTACTCAGGTTCAATTTGCTTGTGGAGATGCTTCAGCATTTCAGGGTGCAGAAAGAGATATTATTTTCTTATCTATGGTAGCAGATCCTGAGAATTGTCATGCTTTGAGTCGATCTGATCATGAACAGAGATTTAACGTGGCTGCAAGCCGTGCTCGTGAAAGGATGTATCTTGTCCACTCCGTGAATCGTGATCATATATCTCCAAAAGATCTAAGGCTGAATTTACTCAATCATTTTTATGATTTGCAAGAAGATCAAAAAGCATCATTTGAAGCAAAATTAGACTTGTGTGAATCGGAGTTTGAAAAATCTGTATTTACGACACTCCATGAAATGGGTTACACAGTTACTCCACAGGTTAAGGTTGGAAGCTATCGAATCGATTTAGTCGTTGAGTCAGATGGTGATCAGCGTTTGGCTGTTGAATGTGATGGTGATAGCTATCATGGGCCAGAACAATGGCATGATGACATGACTCGTCAACGTGCTTTAGAACGCGCAGGATGGACATTCTGGAGATGCTTTGCATCGAGTTGGTCCATTGAACGTGAAAATATGATTATGTCATTAAAGGAAAAACTTGATGTAATGGGTATAAAACCTACACATGGAATGAGTAGCTTAATTCAAGATATAGAACACAAGGTGTGGGTAGATGACGAATCTGAAATGAGTGCGGAAAGTGACATCGAGAAAGATTTGTTAATTGTTTAATTGTACTAGCTTGTATTTAAATGGATTCGCTAGCGGACACTTACGGAACTAAAGATTACAGTAGTAATCTTTAGTTCATATATTTTTTATACATTCATTTTTAAAGAAACTATAGAAAAAATCAATTTCAATTTAATGCTCTACATGGCTTTGTTGCACAAATACCTAACACTATAATTTTATTATGTTTATTTTTATTGAAATTCAACAAAAACATTAAAAATCAGTAACTTTCAAAATATTTATGCAATAAAGCCTAAGGAAGTTACCATACTTTTTTATATGCTTAACTTCCTAAGCCTCTTATTTAATTATTTTATGTTGTTCGGACAAGTTTACGTGAAGTGATGTGTGATTGAATTTTTTGCCCCAATAAATGCACCATTAAACCCAGCATAACAATACAAGAACCCAGCCACTGCAAAGTATTTAATTGTTCATCTAAAAATAAATAGGCAAAAATCATACTTATAACAGGCACCCAGAGTGACAATGGGCTAATTTTAGCAGCAGGATAACGTGTCAGTAGGTAGATCCATAAGCCATATCCGACAATAGTGGCAAAGTAAGCGAGAAATGCTGCAGCACCAAATCCTTTCCATGTCAGCGCATGCCAATCGGCTATCACGCCTTGCCAGCCAATATTTTGTACTGCTAAAAGTAAAAACCATAAAGGGGTAAGAATATTGCCCCATACGACCAGACCAATTGGGTTAACAGGCCCCATTTTTTTGACTACGATATTACCACAGGCCCATGAAATTGCAGAGCATAAAACCAATGCCAGCCCCATTAATGGCACATGACTATGTTGTTGACCGAATGCAATTAGCATTAAGCCCATAAAGGCAATCGCTATGGCCAACCACTGGTTCCAGAAGGCTTGTTCACGTAATAAAAATGCTGCAATCATGACAGTAAAAAATGCTTGGGATTGAACCACCAAAGCGACTAAACCTGTAGGCATTCCAGTCGCAATTGCACTGAACATAAATGCAAATTGAGAAAAGTTACTAATAAAGCCATAAAGTAATAACCATTTCCACCCGATGCTTGGAATACGAATGAAAAAGAGGGCAGGCAATAAAACCAGTAGATAGCGTAAACATCCGAGGAGCATAGGGTGTATCTCACTGACGCCAACTTTCATAAAATAAAAGTTAATACCCCAGATGAACACGACTGCGAAGGCAGCAAGTTTATCTTTTAAAAGCATATGTAATTTCCTAAAGACGTGGATGACCTGTACTTGGTACAGGTCATTGTGTTTGAGGATTAAATTTTGGTTTGTTTGGCAGGGATGAGCGTATTCAGTTGTGTACTTTGATGACGTAATTTAATTAGCTCTATGTAATCACGAATAATGAAGATACAGAACAGGATGCCTGCACTTGCGATACCGAACCAGAACGCTTTTTGAAGACCAGGAATAAAAGCCATGGCAGTAAAGATGGAAAGCATGCCGATGATTGCAAAATAACTGAGGTATGGGAAACACCACATACGAACTTTTAAACATTCAGGTGCTACACGCTCTAAGTGGCGACGCAAACGGATTTGCGAGAATGCAATCACGATATAGACAAATAAGGCTACAGTTCCATAAGATTCGACCAAGAAAGGGAAAACAGCATCTGGTGAGAAGTATGAAGCTAGAATTGATAGATAACCAAACAATGTGCTGAATAGGATGGCACGAATTGGAACACCATTTTTTGAAAGTTTAGTTAAGCTACGAGGTGCATCACCATTTTGGGTTAACGCAAACAACATACGGCTCGCAGCATAAACACCAGAATTTAAACAACTAAGTACCGCTACGAGAATTACGACATTCATAATGTCTGCAACAAACGGAATATTAAGAACTTTTAATGCACTTACATAAGGCGTCGCAATTTCTGGACTATTCCAAGGGACGATACATACTACTAATAAAATTGAGCAAACATAGAAAATAAGTACACGTGAAATTACAGATTGAGTTGCTTTGGCAACAGATTTTTCGGGGTCTTTGGTTTCTGCAGCAGCAATCGTAACGATCTCAGCACCAAAGTAAAATCCAGTTGCGGCAACAGCACCCGATAAGACTGGTCCCCAACCATTTGGCATAAAACCACCATGATTTAACAATTCACCAAATCCAGCAGCTTGATGGTTTGGCCAAAGTCCGAACATATATAAAGTGCAAAGGAAAATGAAAAGACCAATCGCAGCAACTTTAATAGATGAGAACCAAAACTCGAATTCACCAAAGGATTTGACTGAGAATAAGTTCGTTGCTGTTAATAGGGCGAGTAAAACCAGACTGACGATCCATTGTGGTGTATCAGGTAACCAATAAGCAAAGAGTTTTGCACCGACAATCGCTTCTAATGCAATCACGATGACCCAGAAATACCAATACATCCATCCCGTCATGAAGCCTGCGAGTCGAGATAAATAAGGCGAATCTTGGAAAGCATGGCGTGCATATGCATAGAAGGAGCCTGATACAGGAGAGGCGGTTGCAAGTTCACCAAGCATTCGCATCACTAAAATAATCAACACACCCGTAATCAGAAAGGACAAAATTGCGGCTGGACCTGCAGCTTGAATCACTACAGAACTACCTACAAATAG
The DNA here is from genome assembly GCF_044057475.1 of Acinetobacter sp. P1332. Lineage (NCBI taxonomy): Bacteria > Pseudomonadati > Pseudomonadota > Gammaproteobacteria > Moraxellales > Moraxellaceae > Acinetobacter > Acinetobacter sp. P1332. Next base: position 4,220 of record NZ_CP171159.1, on the reverse strand, counting down.
TCCCATTCCAATAACACCGCCGAGTGCCATCATTTGGACATGACGAGGTTTTAAAGCACTTTTTAAACTTTGATTTGAATCTGAATCATACATGATGGATTCCCTCTTATATTTTTATAACCGAATCATTACAGATGACTGAATGTGCGCTTAAAGCACTTCATCTCTTAAGTGGTACCAGCGATATAACAATGCTTGTCCGAGTCGACGGAATGGTCGAAACAGATGTGAAGGCAAAGGGGATTGATAAATCGGAAGCTCAAATTGAGGGCGGTGTATTCCCATCACTCGTTCTGCAAGACGGAGTCCTGCCATCGCGGAGAAAGACACACCATTACCACCATAACCAATAGCGTAATAAATGCTTTCCTCAGGGTTGGGTTGTACGATACGAGGCATCATGTCATGACTCACATCGACCCAACCCCACCAAGAATAAGCAATAGGTATGCCACGTAGGCTTGGAAATTTGCGATAAAGCCCTTCTTTTAAACGTTCGAGATGGACTGGATTATCTGCATCTGCACCGGTTAAGGAACTTCTACTGCCACATTGCATGGATCCATCAGGGAGTAGGCGGTAATAGTGACGTAAAGTTCGAGTATCCGTAATAAATGTGGTGCTGTGTAAGCCTGCCTCAGCACGTTCCGCTTCTGTTAAAGGGCGGGTCACAATAGAGTTGGATAAAATCGGCATGATTTTTCCAGAAAGATGAGGGTGTAAGCCGTTAGGCGTATAGCCACCTGTTGCAACCGCCACACGTTTTGCTTTGACAATACCATTTGGAGTACGTAAATAATGGATGCCATTGTGCGTTTCCCATCCAAGTACCGGACTTGAAGTGTGTACTTTAGCACCAGCAACACGGGCACGTTTTAAATAGCCAAAAGCTAATTTTAATGGGTGTACGCCAACTCCATCGGGTTCCAACAAAGCACCTGCAGCTTCCTGATCCGCAACATATTCCTTATGTAGTTGTTCACGGCTCAACATACGAGTTTGATAGCCAAACACTTCTTTCATGACTCGGCCTTCATTTTCGAGGAAAGCCATTTTTTTTGCGCGATGAGCAATATAAAGATGTCCACCATCTTGAGCATCACATTCAATGCCGCTCACAAGGTCTTTGAAGTAATCAAAACCTTCCCGAATTTCAGCATCAAGACGTTTGGCGGTGTCTAATCCCCATTTTTCAATCCATTGGGATCGGTACAAACGACCTGAGGCATTTTGACCTTGCCCACCGTTACGGCTAGTACAGCCCCACGCTGTACGGTTTGCTTCAAGGACAAGTGGGGCAGCACCAAATTGTTCAGCTAGTGTTAGTGCTGTAGATAACCCAGTGAATCCTCCACCAATAATCACGATGTCCGCTTCGGTGTCACCCATTAATGGACCATCATCTTCAGGTGGTGTACCTGCTGTGCCGACCCAATAAGTTGGTGCATAATTTTCATTTCCCTGTAGGACAGGAGAGGTTAATGGGTCAAACTGTGCGTTGTAACTTTTAAAACTATGTGACGGTATAGATTTATGCAGTTCTAAGTGTTCGCGAAATGAACTTGCATGTTGGACAGATTGATTCATTGAATGACTCCTTACGCGATTGCTTGAACAGGTCTATTTTTACGGAATGCATTTTTGACGAGAATTTTTCCATCTTTAAATGTAAAGACATCAACCATGTTGGCTTCAATCCAGCCACCATCAGCAGTTGTCGCAGTAAAGGTTGTTTCTGAAATACCAAATTCAGCGTTATCACTGATCCAGTGTTTACCGTTACGCCACTGAGCATCTGGAAAACTTTGAAAGGTATTACTAAATGCTTGACGAACTGCATCTAAGCCCTCAATTCTGGTTCCAAAAACATCATCTCCAGCCACAGTTTCAAAACGACAATCTGGATGCATGCATGCCATGAGTTGTTCAATATCATGTTGATTCCAAGCTGTTGAAAAATCGGTAAGAAGTTGGATTAATTGTGCTTGCTGCATTTGTATTGCTCCAAAATTAGGTTTTATAAACTGATGAAATGAATGTACGGAAATACTGAAATATGGCGTAGTACCAGATTTAGAGTTTTGATGGAGCCAGTAATTAATATTATTAAGCTGTTGTTTTTAAATAAATAGTTTAAATTGATAGTAGTGGAATGCCTTTTGCTTTATATCAAGTAAGTCCAGTTTTAGCTTAAAGATGGACTGAAACCATGAGCTTTGCACCAGTTTGAGTAGGCAAGCATCAAAATGGATCGCAGCAATGCACAGATATAAGGATTAATTAGTGAGTTCAGCAATTTCAGCTACAGTTTGGCAGGCATTATTTTCTAATACGGCACAGAGTGGTTTGAATTTACAAGGCAGAATCTGCCGTATGATGTTTTCGGCTTTAGTACAAGGTTATTTAAAACCAGGTATGGCGGTACCTTCTAGCCGAGATTTAGCTGAACAACTGGGTGTTGGTAGAAATACGGTCACCATTGCGTATCAACAATTGGTTGCTGAGCGAATTTTGGAATCTAAACAGCGGAGTGGACATTTTGTCTGTTTAAATTTCCAGATTGATAGTAGTGAGAGTAAAACCATTCGGACTACATCAAAAGCGACGACCTGGGGTGCTCGCTTTTGTATACGACCTTCAGCACAAAGGCATTTAACTAAACCAAGTGATTGGATGAATTATTCCTATCCTTTTATTTATGGTCAGCCAGATGCGGAAAGCTTTCCTGCTTCAGCTTGGAGGGAATGTGCATTACGTGCCTTATCTGCAAAAGATGCCTCAATATGGTCACAAGATATTACTCAACAGGGGGACGACGCTTATCTCATAAATGCAATCCGTCAGCATATTTTGCCCACGCGAGGCATCATGGCTCAAGAGAACGAAATCTTGTTAACCGTAGGGAGTCAGCATGGATTATATATGTTGGCGACGTTATTAATGCGGCAGAATCATGTGATTGGTGTCGAAGAACCTGGTTATCCAGATGCACGTAATATATTTTTGCTACAGACACAGCATATTGTGCCTTTAGCCGTTGATCATGATGGGGTGATTTTAACTCGGGCAAATGAGTGTGATTATTTATTTGTTACACCAGGGCGACAATGTCCAACAGGAGTAACCATGTCTCCACAACGCCGACAAAATTTATTGCAGTTAGCAGAACAAAACGACAGCATTATTATTGAAGATGAATATGATGCTCAAGTGTTAGTGCAAAATACGACGATCCCCGCGCTAAAAAGTTTAGATCGACATGGACGAGTCATTTATCTTGGAAGTCTATCTAAGCCATTGGCACCTGGGTTACGTCTGGGATATATCGTTGCCGCACCAGAATTAATACAAGAACTTCGACATTTACGCCGTCTGATGTTACGACATCCAAATGTATTCAATCAACGTGTCTTTGCTTTGTTTATCGATAAAGGCTATTACCATAGCATGCTTCGCCGTCAGTACCAGTTACACCGACAACGAGGTGAAATACTCAACAAGGCATTAAAACAATATCTTCCAACATGGAAACCTTATGCTTTGAATGGTGGTTCAGCATGTTGGATTGATACCGCAGCAGATATTGATGCTACGGTTTTGTCTCATTATGCCGCAAATTTAGGCGTATTCATTGAATCGGGGCACTCTTTCTTTTTAGATGATCACAAACACAAACATTTCCTTCGTTTAGGGTTTGGGTCAATCAGTGCAGATAAAATTGATGAGGGGGTAAGAAGGCTGGCTCAAGCCACTGAAGAATATTGTTTATATAATTGGGCAGATTAGCATTCCACGACACTGTATTATTGAGGCGTGCTGAAAAAACAGGACACATCAGTTGCCGCTTTTTTTAGAAATTCTTTTTCCATTTCAGCAATTTTTAGTTGTTGTTTGAATTTCTTGTTTTCTTCGAGTAGAGCAACGAGATCGGGCAAAAATTGTTGTGTTCCTGCTAATGTCCCAACCTTTGCTTTCTTGTATCAATTTGATAAGGTTTTCATGGAAATACCGAGTTGTCGTTATTTAAGTGATGTGCTGCAAAAGCTGCCGACACACAAAGTGACCCAAATTGAAGAATTGCTGCCGCACTGCTGGAAACCTAAATCGAATTAAAAATTGGTATGGGATTCAGCGGACGCTTACTTCACGAATCCATTTATCTAAAGTTGAATAACCCACACCTAATTTCCGGGCGATTGCAGCTATAGGCTCGTGTGAGT
>NZ_CP171158.1:0-291314 GCF_044057475.1 Acinetobacter sp. P1332 | reverse complement strand
TGATGTGTGCTGAAAAAACAGGAGGTTTTAACTTGGTAAACTAAACACACTCATCAGGAGTTTACCATGAGCAAGAAACACAAGACTTACACCACAGAATTTAAAGCTGAAGCCATCAAATTAATTGAAGCCAATCAAGGCAATGTCTCGGAAACAGCTAGACAACTTAGCATTTCAATGCAAACTCTTTCAAATTGGAATACCAAAGCAAAGGCTGGAACTTTAGCAGGTACAAAACAGTATTCACCTGATCTAAACGCTCTACTCGAAGAAAATAAAAAACTCAAACAACAGCTCAAAATAGCTGAAATGGAACGTGAATTTTTAAAAAAGGCAGCAGCGTACTTTGCCAAAGAAAGTCAGTAAGGTACGCCTATATGAAACAAAAAAGATATTCTTTTCCAATTACCTTAATGGCTCGATTACTTCATGTTTCAGTTTCATGTTTTTATGATTGGCTCAAGAGAGGCGTGAGCAAAAGAACGATTCAACGAAATCAACAGACGATATTGGTGAAAATAGCCCATGAGGAGACAAGGCAGAGCTATGGTTATATTCGATTAACCAAATACTTACAAGCTCAGGGCATAAAAATGAGTATGTAGGCTGTACGTCAGATAAAAGCGCTGAACCACCTGTATTGTAAGCGACACAAGCGTTTTAAAAGGACTACGAATAGTGACCATAATCGAGCGATCTATGAAAACCTGCTGGAGCAACAATTCTCAATGACTAGACCAAATCAAGCATGGTCAAGTGATATTACGTACATATGGACTGTTGAAGGATGGCTGTACTTAGCAGCGGTAAAAGACCTTTACACGAAACAAGTGGTTGGCTATAGCTTAAATGAGCGCATGACAGCACAGCTTGTTTGTAATGCGCTAAATATGGCTATTCACAATCAAAAACCAACCAAAGAACTGATTGTGCATTCAGACAGAGGAAGTCAATATTGCAGCCATGAATATCGAAATATACTTGAGCAATATGGTTTTCAAGGTTCAATGAGCAAGCGCGGAGACTGTTACGATAATGCACCGATTGAAAGCTTTTGGGGAATACTGAAAAATGAGTTAGTGCATCATTACAACTATCAAACCAGAGAAGAAGCCAAAGCAGATATTATAAAATACATTGAATTATTTTATAATCATCGAAGAATTCAAAAGGGTTTGGGTTTTAAGACACCAAATCAAATGGCCGAAGACTTTTATAAGTTGGCTGCCTAGAATCTCCCAAGGGAAAGTCTCCTGATAATTCAGCGTATATCATTAACTTTTTAAATCTAAAAAACAGGAATTTCATTTATGTCTAAACACTATGATTATATTGCGATTGGCGGAGGCAGTGGCGGTATTGCATCAGTCAATCGTGCTGCCATGTATGGTAAGAAATGTGCACTGATAGAAATGGGTGATATTGGTGGAACCTGTGTCAACGTAGGATGTGTTCCTAAAAAAGTGATGTGGTATTCAGCTCAAATTGCCGATGCGATTCATAAATATGGTCCTGACTATGGCTTTAATACAGAATTGAAATCCTTTAACTGGAAGAAATTAGTTGAAAACAGACAAGCCTATATCAGCCGAATACATACATCGTATGACACAGGACTAGCTAAAAATAATGTTGATGTCATTCGAGGTTTTGCAAAATTTTTAGATGCTCAAACAATTGAAGTAAATGGTGAAACGTACACAGCTGACCATATTTTAATTGCTACGGGGACTCAAGCATTCAAACCTGAAATTGAAGGTGCTGAATATGGTATTGATTCCAATGGTTTCTTCGGATTAGAACACTTACCGAAGCGGACTGCTATTGTTGGTTCTGGCTATATTGCTGTGGAATTGGCAGGTGTTCTTAATGCATTGGGTTCGAATGTACAATTATTTATTCGTAAACATCAGCCTTTGCGTGGATTAGATCATTTCCTTGGTAAAACACTATTAGAGAATATGCGCAGTGAAAATATTAACGTGCATACTCATAGTCAGATTAACAAAGTGACTAAAGTTCAAGATAACTCACTTGTATTACACCTAGAAGATGGTACAGAACATAGTGTAGATTGCTTGATTTGGGCAATTGGTAGAAAACCTGCAACTGAAGCGATCAATCTTAATAAGACTCAAGTTCAATTGAACGAGAATCGCTTTATTCATGTTGATGCATATCAAAATACAACACAGTCTGGCATTTATGCAGTGGGTGATATTACAGGTAAAGTCGAGTTAACACCTGTTGCTGTGGCAGCGGGTCGAAGACTGTCTGAACGTTTATTTAACAATAAGCCAAATGAACATTTAGATTATGAAAATATTCCGACTGTGGTGTTTAGTCACCCACCTATTGGAACAGTTGGATTAACCGAAGATCAAGCCATAGAAAAATTTGGTAAAGATGCCATCAAAATTTATAGTTCTTCCTTTACATCCATGTATACAGCGATAACAGAACATCGACAACTCACAAAAATGAAATTAATTTGTGTAGGAACTGATGAGAAAGTGGTCGGAATTCATGGTATTGGATACGGTATGGATGAAATTCTGCAAGGCTTTGCTGTTGCTTTAAAAATGGGAGCAACTAAAAAAGACTTCGATAACACTTTAGCAATTCATCCGACTTCTGCTGAAGAATTCGTCACAATGCGTTAATCATTGATCATCTAAAAGAGCATTTATTTATATATTTGCTCTTATTTTTATATTCTATATCCAAATTATGAACTTTCAACAACTTAGAATTATTAGAGAACTCACTCAACATAATCTCAATTTATCACAAACAGCACATGCTCGGCTTTGTTGCACAAAGATTTGAAATGCAAAGCGCCCCTAATTGAGCCAAATTTAAGGCGTAACTTGGGTAAGTGGTCGACCTAATTCCGTAAATCTGTTAAGGACTGCTACACGTGCATGGATCTCATTCACTTGGCTATCAAAACTCCTTGCACTGAGTTTATCTCCTAATAATTTGATGCAATGCATCTTAGTTTCAACCAAACTTCGCCGATGATAGCCTGACCATTTTTTCCATAGTGTCCTGCCTAAACGTTTAATTGTTCGAAGTAATTCATTTCGCTCTAGCGAGCTACTCTTTGTATCTTTCCATGGTTTCGCATTTTTTCTAGGTGGAATCACCGCATGCGCTTGCCGATCTGCAATGACCTGACGGCATTGCTTGGTGTCATAAGCTCCATCGGTATAAACAGAGTTAATCCGCTCATCTTGTGGAATCTGATTAAGTAAATCACCAAGCACCTGTGAATCACTGACATTATTGGTTGTAAGCTGAACTGCTCGTATTTGCAGGGTTTTAGCATCTATACCAATATGAAGTTTACGCCATTGGCGACGATATTCAGGTCCATGTTTCTTGCGTTTCCATTCGCCCTCACCTAGAAACTTCATGCCTGTAGAGTCCATGAGTAGATGCAGCCCATCGCTACTTTTTTGGTAGCTGATTACAATATCAATATGCTTTTGTCTTCTACAAAGCGTGGTGTAATCTGGAGCTATCCAATTTAATCCGCAAAGTTTAATCAGACTTTGCACAAAGCCAGTGACCATACGTAAAGACAGACGGAATAAGGATTTAATCATTAAGCAGCATTGGATGGCTGCGTCGGAGTAGGTTTGATTTCGCCCTTGTTTGCCTTTTGATGGCGCATACCATTGCGTAGCAGGATCAAACCAAATGGCAATATTTCCGCGACTCATGAGTGCTCGGTTATATGCGGGCCAATTGGTTGTGCGGTAGATTTTGTGTGTAGGCTTCTTCATTTGAAAATTATATCGCTGAAAAACCCTTTACAGATAGGTTTGTGCAACAAAGCCGTTTCCGAGACATTGCCTTGATTGGCTTCAATTAATTTGATGGCTTCAGCTTTAAATTCTGTGGTGTAAGTCTTGTGTTTCTTGCTCATGGTAAACTCCTGATGAGTGTGTTTAGTTTACCAAGTTAAAACCTCCTGTTTTTTCAGCACACATCAGTCTTGGATAGGCTGAAAAAAAGATACTGGTTCATCCATCCATACATCCTGAAAGGCATTGACCATTTCAGATAATTCAGCAAATTGCTGTCTACTTACCATATCGGGTATTTGACCAGATTTAAGCTGATTCAACTGTAAAAATAAAACTTCTCCGTCAGTAATACGCCCTGACTCAATGGCAAGTACAAGCTTATTCATGCGTCCAGATCCTTAGTTCAATTCACGTTCAATAATGATGTGTCTAACGGTTTCGATCGCCGTGTCATATTGCGATGTAATCATTTCAGCCAAGCTATTCACTGATTCATATTCAAGGTGACTTAATGGTGTGAAATCCTCACCAAACTCTTTTAAAAACAGCGATTCAAAGTCTTCTGCTTCGGTATCCGCAATCGCAATAAAATCAAAAACGGTGCTTAACTGAAGGTTGCAGTTAGCATCAAAACTAAGGTGGTTATTCACCGCATCAGCTTTGACAAGTCCTATTGCCCAATCACTTAAAGGATTCGATGCAAAATGTTTTGCTGATTTAGCGTCAACTGGTAATGAGTGCATAGGGGATCGCCTATCTGTTGGAATAGATACATAGTATCAATCCTTAAAAGGTTTTAACTTTTCTCTAAAAATTAAAACGTGAGTTTTATTTTAATCAATTAAAATCAGCGTATGCGTTTTTAAGCAAACTTAAAGTGGTTTTATAAGTCTTTTTAAATATTTTAAGAAAAGAATAATTGTTTTTAGAAAAAAAGTTTTAAGGGTTTTATTTTCTATAATTAAAAGCGAAATGTGAATTTATTTAAGGAAAACCAAAATGATTTTAGGTGATATTTTAGCTCTTGCGATGGTTGGTACTTGGTTGCTTGCTCTTGATGAATACAAAGCAAAGCTTCTTGCATGGGGTCGCACGACATTTACGTTGTTAGCGATTACTGGTGTTGCAACCATCATTATTTCTTATGTATTTTATTCTACGGCGCAAATCGCATCTAAAGACTATGGCCAAGTAGTCGGCTGGTATGAAACCGTGCGTATTGCTGAGATCAGTGAACCATCGGAAACAAAGGAACAAGAGATTCGTAAGTTTTATACGATCATGGCTCAAAACCCTAAAGAGCTATCTCGCCGTGAGTTCTACAAGCTCCAAACACAATATAAGAATGTGATTTATACAAAGTAATCATTTACCAGGCCTGGTTACAGGCCTTTCGTCTATTCAATCGTAGGATGTATTCAAATGTTGATTCTAGAAGAGCTTTGTGGTGAGCTAATAGTTGTGTCCAACATTCTATTGTCTATTTATTTTAATTTACTTATTGTTGTTCGATAATTTTGGTTAAACCGACTATGATGAAGTCTGAAATAGAACAAATATTAAAAGAGCTCTCTAAGGAGTTTTCTACAAAGACTACGGCGCTACTTGAAGCAAGAAAGGTCTTTGTTTCTTTTGATCCAGAAATACAATTATCCATACTACAACTCAACCAGCACTCAGACCTCAATGTAATACTTCCTAATATTCAAAGCCAGCCTGAAAGAGATCCTTTGTATTTAACATTGAGTAATATTTATTGGATTAAGGTTTATAACCAAATAGTTATTAAGATAAATCACCAATCAGATGCAAAAACTAGGTTTTATACGAAGTATTGTACTCATAACAGTAAGGTATTCGGACTAAAGATGGTAAGAAAAGCACTTGCTGACTTGGATAATCTATCTAGCAACGCTTCTCTTGTTGATGTTTTGGCAAATCAAGTTGGTATATACGACACGATATGGAGTTTTAAGTTTGTCGAGAAATCTCCTAGAACCCGTATACACGGCACTGGCATCAATAAAAAAAGAAAAATAGACCTATGTTTTAATATGATTCGCACTTTTGAACAGGTCGCTAAATCTATTAATTTGAATATTAGTAATGAATATTCACTATTAAAGATAGAAGAGAATAGGTTTGATCAGGCTATCCAGGAGTTAACTAAAGATCTTGAACCGTACCAGGTTTGTCGGAGACTTTTTTATTTAAGTTAGGCCACCTGACCTAACGGGTTAATCTTATCATAGTACATTGCTTCAAACTCAAAAGGCGATACATAACCCAGTGCACTGTGTACACGCTTTTTATTGAACCAATCTACCCAGTTTAGTGTCGCAAGTTGTACATCTGCTAAACCTTGCCAATCTGCTTTTAAATATTCAATCACCTCTGTTTTGTATAAGCCATTCACCGTTTCAGCCAGAGCATTATCGTATGAATCACCAGTTGTACCGACTGATGCTCGTAAATTTGCAGCTTCTAAACGATTGGTATAGCGAATAGAAAGATATTGAACACCTCTATCGGAATGATGAATCACATTCTTTGGCATGCCTCGATCGTGCAATGCTTGCTCCAATGCATCGAGCACCATATCTGTATTCATCCGTGTCGATACTTTCCATCCAACAATTGCTCGTGAGAACACATCAATAACAAATGCGGTATATACCCAGCCTGAATGAGTTTGAATATACGTAAAGTCACCCACCCATAGTTGGTTTGGATGATCAGCATTAAAATTACGTTTCACTAAATCATCTGCCCGTTTTTGGTCATCTCGGTTACGAGTAGTTTGTTTATTCTTACCACGCCAAACACCTTGTATACCTAGCTTTTGCATCAATCGAGCAACTGTACAACGTGCAATCACATAGCCTTCACGTTTCAATTTTTGCCAAACTTTACGTACACCATATCGACCTGAACTTTCTTTCCAAATACGTTTGATTTGCTCTGCATGATGTAAATCATGCAGAGCACGTTTCGCTCGATGTTCTGGGTTATCAACGAGATCTAAAGCCCGATAATAGGTCGAAGCTGCAATCGGTAAAATTCTACAAATCGCCTCAACACCATATAACGCCTTATTGTTATGGATAAAATCCACCATTATTTGTATGGGCGGTCGAGCTCCGCCTGGGCGAAAAAAGCCGCTGCTTTACGTAGAATTTCGTTAGCACGTTGCAGTTCTTTATTTTCGCGTTCCAGTTGTTTGATACGTTCTTGGTCTGAAAGCTGCTGTGCTTTAACTGGATTTTGTTGATCTAAGTATTTTTGATACCAAACACGTAGTGTTTCAGGAGTACAGCCAATTTTAGGAGCAATTGCTGTGATTGCAGCCCAATTCGATGGATAATCTTTCTCGGATTCAATCAATAATTGAACCGCTCTTTCTCTGATTTCAGGGGTATATTTTAATTTTGTCATCGGGATAGTCTCTCAGAATATTGACTCTCCGACAAACCCGGTACGGTTCATCTAAATATTAGTAAAGGTGCTTACATCCAGATTAATGAGCATCTTGAAGTTAAATTGGCAAAGACATCCAGCACAATTTACGTCAAATTTAGTGATTTAGCATCCGAAAAGCTCAATAAGCTTTATGGTAGATAATCGTCTTCAACTGAATAGACATATAACTATTTTTAAAAAAAATTATATTCATACAAATTACTCTAAAATTAGGTAATCAAGCTCATTGCTTAAAACTTGGAGTCGGTCGTGGATTTAGTAAAAACGCAAAACAATAATGAACAATTGCAACTTTTCAATAAGCTTTTATTGGATGCAAGAAGTAGTTTTATTGATGCTGAGTTTAAGATTTCAAATATCTTTGATGCACCGCATAAGAATGAAGTTGTTCGCTTAAATAAGAAATCACAAGCATATGTTGAAGCTAATGGCTGGATGTCCAGATCTTCCGCATTAGAGCGTTTAGAACAATGGAAAAACGTTGCGTTTAACCAATATCTAGATCCAACGATCCGCAACCAAAACAACCAAAAAATTGTCCTTTCTCTTTTTGATTTGTCTGGCACATGGTCACAACCATGGGTTGATGCTGGCTATCAAGTATTTCGCTTTGATATACAGGCAGATCCTTATTTTGGCGATATTAATAACTTCAGCGTGGAATTCTTTAACGAGCTTTTTGCATGCTTTGATGGTTTGGACGTTCATGCGATTTTAGCTGCATGCCCATGTACTGACTTTGCTGTTTCTGGTGCAAGACATTTTACCGCCAAAGATGCTGATGGTCGCACGTTAAGCAGTATTGAGCTGGTGTACCAAACTTTAAGAACAATTGAATTTTTTAAACCGAATATTTGGGCAATTGAGAATCCAGTAGGGCGTATTGCGAGCTTAACCGGGTTGTCGCCGTGGCGTCTGTCGTTTGATCCGTTTCATTTTGGGGATACTTACACTAAGAAAACCTTATTATGAGGTAGATTTAATGCTGACCTACCTATTGCACCAGTAGAGCCTATAGAGGGATCTAAAATGCACAAGTTATATGGTGGGAAAAGCTTGGCCACTAAAAATGCTCGAAGTGTAACGCCTGTTGGTTTTGCATATTCATTCTTTATGGCCAATAACGCGCATGACCATAAACTGATGGCATTTTCAAACAAATATGACCGATTAGACCGGAATCTTTTAAAACTCGCTCTGAATTCAGGAGTTTCTGAATATGAAATTTCGTCTGCCATCGATGATGCTTACTATGATTATGATGATTTGGCAGCCATTGATTCTATAAATGAACTAATGCTTGCCTAAGTATTCATACAGTATTCGCGTACACGAATTTAGTGGCAAAAAGCCAAAAACTTGGAGTTTATATTATGTTTAATTTATTACCACACGAACTTATTGTTGATAATTTTGCCGGGGGTGGTGGAACATCAACCGGTTTAGAACGTGCATTTGGGAGGCCAATTGATATTGCTATTAATCATGATCCTAAAGCTTTGGCGATGCACCGGGTAAATCATCCTCTTACAAAACATTATTGTGAAAGTGTTTGGGATGTAGATCCAGTTGAAATCACTGGTAATCAACCCGTTGGATTAGTCTGGTTGAGCCCAGACTGTAAACACCATTCCAAAGCTAAGGGAGGTAAACCTCTCAATAAAAACATTAGGGGATTGGCCTGGATTGCATTGCGCTGGGCAGCAAAGGTTCGACCTCGTGTAATAATGCTTGAAAATGTAACGGAGTTTGCAGAATGGGGTGACCTTGATAAAGATGGACGTCCATGCCCAAAGCGTAAGGGACGAACGTTTAATTGCTTTGTAAATGCATTGAAATATCAAGGATACTCAGTTGAATACAAAGAATTAAAAGCATGTGACTTCGGTTCACCAACTATACGAAATCGATTTTTCTTAATAGCTCGCCGTGATGGATTGCCAATCGTATGGCCAAAGGAAACCCATGGTAATCCTAATACCAGTCTTGTAAAAAAGGGACGTTTATTGCCATGGCGTACAGCTGCTGAATGCGTAGATCTAAGTTTTGATTGCCCTAGTATATTTAAAAGAAAAAAAGCACTGGCACCAGCTACGTTAGAGCGTATTGTTCGCGGTATTTTGAAATATATCGTTCATAATCCAGAGCCATATATGGTTGATGCAGCTGCTCCAATTCTTACAGAATGTGCAAATGGATCAAGTCGGAGATCAATGCCGATCGATGAGCCTTTGAGGACAATTACAGCTGAAACTAAAGGCGGTACCCACTCACTATATGTTTGTCACCTTTCAAAAATGAAAAATGGATGTACTGGCCAAGAGTTAAATGAACCTATGCATACACTCACAACAGTAAATCAATTTGCAGAGGTACGAGCTTTATTAACGAGATTTACTGAAGGGTTAAATTTCAAAAATGAACTTTTTGAAAAATTTGGAATCATTGAAATCAATGGTGAACGCTATTGTATTGAAGATATTGGCTTTAGAATGCTTCAACCATTTGAACTTTATAAGGCTCAAGGCTTTCCGCATGATTATATTTTCAGTTATGGACATGATGAAAATAACCAACAATTGAAGTTAACTAAACAAGACCAATATCGTATGGTCGGTAACTCAGTACCACCTGATTTATCTTATGCACTGGTTCTGGCCAACTTTACTCATGAACAGGAATATAGTCTGGCCTCATAAGGCTATTTGCATTCTATAAATTATGAGTTAAAAAAAGAGGTCCCTAATGACCTCTTTTTAAGCTAGATAATAAAATTAATAATTACACTTAAACCAATTTGCTTTACTGTCCCAAACCGTTCTACCAGCTTCAAGTGGGATCTGGTTGTACAACACATCACTTCCAGCTGAGATTCCATTTTGGGTATTTAAAAAGCCTTTGATATTGATTTTGATATTTTTCTGATCGTTAGAAAAGCCTTCTACACTTGCGATAACCGTACCATTGGTCTGCTTAAAATTAGGTTGCCCAAATACGTATATACCGGTAAAAGCAGACAATACTGTTTCATTGCAGATAGTTTTACCTATGTCTTTTGTTGTAGGGGCATTTGCAGCTATAAATCTATTTTTTGCATTAATTTGAGCTTGTTCCTGGCGTTGACGCTCATTTTCTTGACGTAATCGCTCATTATATTTTCTCTTGTCTTGTTCAAGTTCTTCTTGTCTATGAACGTTGTAATAATCAATATGACCTTTAAGTGAAGATCGATCAATAACCTTTGTTTTTAGCGAAATGATGTCTAGATTTTTGTTAGTACCACCGTATCGGCTTGATAATGGTTCAATACTTACATACCAGGGTGAACTTACATTACATTCAAAAATACCAATGTGAGGTGCGAGTTCTGACCCGATAGTCTTAGGAGATGGGTTATTACGTTTATCTAAATAGGCATATGAAGAACGTTGAATTTGTCTCAACGATCCATTCTGGCTTTTACATAAATTATTCATGTATGAATGGGGTAAAAGAGCTTCTTTATATCCAGTAAGCATATAGTCTTTACCGGTCCCAGCTTTCCCATTTAGGTTTTTGGAATTAATTATGTTCTCAGGGGTCTGATATTTCAGCATTTGATTTGGCGTAATTTCATCCGGTTGAGGCAGAATGGAACAACCAACAAGAGGTAGAAGAATAGCTGAGCTTAGTACTAACTTAATATTTTTCATGATCTAAAAATTATCCTGATAAAACTGGAGTTCCTAACTATTAAAAGTAGTTAATATTGATGTTTAAACTATAATATTTTACAGTTAATAATTAATAAAACCTATGCTTAAAATGTTCAACCGGGCTGTATGGCACAGCGTTAAAAAAGAAGAATTTGTTTTATAGGGGATTCAATGCGCCCGGAAGATACTAATTCCTGTGTATAACGCCGTTCATACCAGCAGTTAGTTTTTATATCAAAGATATAGCATCTAAAAGCTTCCAAATTTATACGGTATTTAGGTCCTTTAAAAGTTCAAAAGCATCCATTTCTTTAACGATGTTCAATAAATATTGCCTGTTGTTTAATAGCAATTCATCAAAGTGACGTATATCAACGATATTACTTAAATTATGTATTTTGAATTGATTTTTTGACATGTAATTAATGCATTCATCTTGATCAAAACATTTTGTTGCTGGAGATCCTGATTCACTTATGAAAATAATGCTGCTGTTCCACATAGATAAATAAAAATATCTGTAAATTTTATCATTTCGCGAAGAGTACCAGTCAGGAAGCATAATTTCACAAGAGTACTTAACATCACCTCCATGAGAATATTGATCCCAAAGTTCAATCATTTCAGAACGTTTTAATTTAGATGTCTCCAGTGCTAAAACTGTGTATTGAGAATCCCTACTTAACCCTAATTTAAAACACATATCTGCGTAATTAATCTGATCGATATCAATTGTGTCTTTGTATCGTTGTTTTTTTAATTGATTCAATAATTCAATCTGATTGCTTGTAAAAATATCCATCCATTGAGTAACTGGCAATGATTTTATTAGGGCCAAAAAAGCTTTTTTATCTTCTCTGGTGCAATCTATGTCTTCTTTCACTTGTCTATTCCGCAAGTATCCATAATTGCCATTTTCTAAATCGGAGCTAACCCAATATGCATCCTGTAAAGTTCTATCGGCTTTACTTTCTAAAGGTGTAATGTCAAATAGTCGGAGATCGTTAGGACAGCACTCTGTAAATGTTGGATGCTTAATAGGTCTGCTGGTATACGCTATTAAAGTTTTACGATGCTTTGATAAGAGAAAAACACTATCTAAATAGTTAGTCATCGTGTTTAGAACGGATAAAGGTAAGGCATATTCTTCATTTTTAGTTTTATATGTATCTAGGACGTCTATCTCAGAGTAACATTCAATATAAGGATAGTGTTGATGCTGACGAAAATTAGCAATAGCTTTTTTATTCTTACTATCAGAAAACTCATATTGAATATTATTCGAGTCTAACCAACTATAAAATGATTGATTAATAATATCCTTCACACGATGATCGATAACCAGGATATCTGGTATTCCAAAAACTAATGGAATATTTGGGCCATTAGTCTTGTAGTAACGGCTCCAAAAAGTCTTCAGGAATTTTGACAGGGAACAACTACTGTCATTTTTTTCATAATATTCCGTGTAATTTAATGGAAAATCATTGACGGAGATGCCAAGTAAACATAATGGCTGCATTGATAGATCAGGATCTATAACTAATGGATCATTAGAACGCATTACGCCGTAGTTAGGCTCTATGAATACCCGTTTGCAAACCTGTACTGTTAAGTAATGAATAATTGGCATCATCTCTGACATATTACGTGTAAATTTTATTATTCATAAGATAGACGATCTTTATTCTAACTCCAAGGATAACCCATTGTGTATTGGTAACTTTTAAGAAATATTTGAACAAACATACAGCTCTCAATACAATGGGGCTCAAATCATAGTAAGGTTTTTTTCATGTCTACTTGCAGTTCAACGTCAGGAAAACCTGAAACGAAAGTTATCGCATTTAGCGGTGCAAATAAAAAGATAAGCGATATTCTTGACCTCGAGCACGTCAAATCTAACTCGCTTTTACAAATTCCTATTGCAGCTGAATTATTATCAGCTGGATTTGCATCACCAGCACAAGATTTTATTGAAAAGTCGGTCGATCTCAACGAAATGCTGATCACCAATGAGTACTCTACGTTTATTGGTAAAGTAGGCTCTCGTTCCATGCTAAATGCTGGTATAGATATTAACGATAAGCTCATAATCGATAGAAGCTTAGACGCCAAGCATCTAGATATTATTGTTGCTCAGCTAGAAACAGACTTTACCGTTAAGCGGTTGATGATCACCAAGCAAATGTCAGCTGGTGAAATTAATGAAATTTTTGGTCCAGATGCAAAATCTATCCCTCCAGTTTGGCTTAAAGCAGAAAACCAAGAGCACTCACATATTTTTCTAAAACCTGAACAGGAATTGATTGTGTGGGGCGTAGTGACTTACATCATTAAAGACGCACGAAAATGACAAACCGGGTATTTATTCATGTTGATATAAATTCGGCATATTGTTCGATGGAAGCATTTTGGAACCCTAAGTTAAAGGGTAAACCATGCGTTGTCTTAAGCTCTAATGACGGAACAATCATTGCGAGAAGCGCTGAAGCTAAACTCTTAAAAATCCCGATGGGTGCGCCACTCTTTAAGGTCCAAGACATCATCAATAAACATAACGTTCATGTGCTATCGAGCAATTTTGCGCTGTATGGCGAAATGTCACGCCGTTTTCATGGAATATTATCTGGTTTTGTAGATCCAAGCTGTTACAGCATTTACAGCATTGATGAAGGCTTTATAGAATTTACTCAATTTACTAAAAACTTTGATGCTACTGAAATGGCACGGGAGATTCGGCATCAAGTATATAAGCTTATTGGCTTAACAACGTGCGTAGGTGTTGGTAGAACACTGACTGAAAGTAAAATGGCCAACAACCTTGCCAAAAAGAATCCAGAATTAAATGGAATCTGTAATTTAGTGACAATGAGCCTGGTAGATGTCGAAAGCTACTATCAAACCATGCCAGTTGATGAAATATGGGGTGTTGGGCGAAAGTACGCTAAAAAGCTTAATGACATGGGGATTTTAAGTGTGCTGGATCTTGCAACATCCAACCCGAATCGAATGCGTGAACTCTTCAATGTGAATATGCAAAGTACGATTTTAGAATTGCTTGGCCAGTCATGCTTTGAATTTGAAAGTTCACCTAAGGCGAAACAACAGATTGTCTCGAGCAAATCTTTCGGCCAGAAAATTACTGAGCTCTCAATTCTTCAAGAAGCCGTCAGCAAATATACCCATAATGCATTCAATCGGCTTGTTGATGAACACCAGCTTTGCGGATCTCTGATTGTTTTCTTGCAATCCAACCCATTTGACCAGTCAAAACCGTATTACAGCAAGTCGTTAACATACACGTTTACCCAACCTACAAACAATTTGATGCAACTGGTTAAAGCTGCCACATCACTGATTGATAAATTGTACAAAGAGGGGATAGAGTTTAAGAAATGTGGCGTGATGTTGTGTGAATTGATAAAAGAAGAACATCGCACGATCGACCTACTAACTGACGTAGAGCAGCTTGAAAAAGAGCAAGCGTTAATGACGGCGTTTCAAAGCATTCAGAGTAAGTTTGGCAAGGCTAAAATTGCTGCTGGATCATGTAATCTGAAAAATAGAGATTGGGAACCTAAGTCAGAACGTCAAAGCCGTAACTATTTTAGTGAGGCTGGTATGATTGTCTTCAATTGATTCATTTGAGGGAATTTGTTGGCAATGACGGGGATGGTCAGACTCGAACTGGCATTCAAGGAATCAAACCTTTGCCTTAAAGAGATTGATCAAATCTCAAAATCAATTGGCTACACCCTCGGAAATATAAGAAATTAAGATTGCTGATAGCTTCTTGGTGATTCAGCTGGTGTGCCATCATCATATCGCCAAAATAAGAAGCTTCCACTCCATTCGACTTCACCTGAAGCATAGTCACGGATCTTATCGCTCCAGCGGATAGGTTTAATTTCATGGTCTAAGAATTCATCCCACACAATAAACGCCGTGCCATCTTTGTTTGGGATTTGGTCCTCGATGAAGAACCAGGGTGACTTCACATCACCAGAACAGCGTTTTGTCATTTTGTCTCTCTCACTCTTTTGAGTCGTATGCATATTCATATAAGCCTCAAATCAATTGAAAAGATCCTGGAAACTGTTTTGAACGTCAGATCGTGCGATCGGCGCTGTTTCTTGTAGCACAACTTCATCAATCAAATAAGCAACAGGACTTACAGATTGGCTTTTTGTGAAAGTCGGTGCACCAGCTTCAGCGATAAACTTCTCGCTAATCGGTTTTTTGATTTCTAAGCGATACACACGGCGAAGCTTGTTTAAGCAATCAGACATTGAGCCATCGCCAATACCGTGACGGGCTTTCTTGTTATCACGAGTCTTAAACGTGAAGTATGGAAAATGTTTGGCCATGACTGCAGTAATGTCTTTACCAACCAAGTAAATGTGGCTGTGTGTTTCGTAGAAGTGGGTAAATGACGCCTCTACGTGATAAGCAGCCAACAAGCTTTTTGCTTGTGGGTCAGTGATAACCGATTTAACTTGGTTAATCATTTTTTTGGCAATTGTTTTGTTATTCATGATGAACACCCTATAAATTTGATTAATTAGATTGAGTTAATGCAAGTTGCGTAAAAATACGTTTTAGGCACACTTTACATGTAACAAGGTGCGGTACCGTGTCCACGGTAACTTCACCTACTTTCATTTTGAATTCTTTCTTTGCTTCATCTGCAGGGAATAAGCCTCCAGCTGAGCACAAGTACTGGTTTTTCTCACGAACCAATTTAGATCCTGAGTAGTCTTCATCAAAAACCAAGTGAGTCATTGTATTTGATTTTTCATCATCGCCCCATGATCCAGCTGACAAGCCTGACATTACAATTTTTACACCAGTGA
The DNA here is from genome assembly GCF_044057475.1 of Acinetobacter sp. P1332. Classification (NCBI taxonomy): domain Bacteria; kingdom Pseudomonadati; phylum Pseudomonadota; class Gammaproteobacteria; order Moraxellales; family Moraxellaceae; genus Acinetobacter; species Acinetobacter sp. P1332. The sequence goes on along the minus strand of NZ_CP171158.1, from coordinate 275,468 downwards.
ACCATTTGAACGGTAAAGCACTGAAGTTTTTCTTCTGATCGATAGCATCAAAGATCGGTTTAGCTTGTTGCAGCGCATTGAATAATTCAAACAATGCAGTAATTTTTTTCTTAGCATCCTGTTCAGCCTGGTTCCACTTGGTTTGCGCCTCATACTCAGCACGGGTATACCAGACCACTTGCCCATTTTTTGCATATAGCCAAAGTTTTTTACCAGTCATGAGATGGTTCACCATCGCATCGGGCATATCAAACATGAGGTTGTTAAATGACATAACTTTGTCATTCAGGTTGATAAAAGACTTTTTATCTTCAGGTAGTAGCACCGGCACTAACGTAGAGCGTACTAATGCTTCGTAGTTGTCAGTAGACATGCTAGAACGTGGGAAACTATGACCTGTAAACACTGGCTTAAGATAAGGGTTGTATGGCAACTCAGTTGCTAAAACCTTGGTGGACCATTCTTCCCACAAATTGAACTTTTTAGCTTGTTCAACCATGTGGTGCAGATCTGCAGTAGAAATTCTAACTGATGGCATTGAAGGGTTATTTACGGATTCTGGCGCACGAGTTACACGAACAAGTTCTATAACTTCATGCGCTTCAATTGGACCATATTTGCGATCAAGGTTTTTGTTCAGTAATTCATTAATAGAAACCATTTCAACTCCAAGTTTTAAGCTTTCTGCTTCAATATGTTTATTTTAAGATAGAACCTAACCCAAAAACTTTTTTAAAATTATTTATTATTGTTTTACTGGTCCTTGCTGCGACTTTTAACAGATAGCAGCTAAAAATAGTAATGAGGATGCTATTAAAATGATGGAAGCAATTAACGAACCATACAAATAAGCATTGATCCTGGTGCGCCAGATCTAGCGCTGGCCACAACCAAATTTCTAAACCTTTTTTTAATCAACTAAAAAAACATCGAATGCGGTTTTCAACTGCCAAAAAGTGAAGCAATAGACATGCTTCACTGGTTGTTGTTATTAAGCTTCAGTCAATTCATTAATATCTAGGATATGAACGCCGTTTGATGTCAGTAGCCAACATGGGAGGGTATGTGCTTCAGTGACTTGAAGTATGAGGCTGTTAAGAGTGTCACTAGATTTTTTGCAGTAAAGGCAATCAGGTTCAGGATTGCTACCATCATCATCAATCAATGGCGTGTCAGCAATTAAGCGGTATGAAGCATACTTAATGATGTCAATATCATCGGCATTGATTGGCTCTTTTGAGCTTAGGAGTACTTGCTCTAAGCTGAATGCTTCAGGTTCAATCCATTTAACCTTGCTGGTGTTTTCAATCTGGTAACTTAACTGAGTGCCATCAGCAAAAAACACGACAAATTGACCATCTTCAATGTGCTGTACTTTAAAATTGCATGGAATGGTGAATGTGTTGTAGTAATTCATGGGGTTTCTCCAAGTTGTAGGCGTTGAGCCTAAGTTGATTAATCGTTTAAAACAGATTCGATAAAAGAGAGTATTTCAGCTTTAAGAGATGCTGAAATGGTTGCAGTATTTAACTGGCTTAAATACATATCAGCTTTGTCTTTTATTTCTTTTGACGTTGCGGTTTTACGAATTAAAACTAATGTATTCCACATATTAAAAGCCCTTAAGGATAGTGATTAAATCTATATTCATTATCTCTGCACACGACAAAAAAATCATCCCCACCCGATTTTCATAGGTTTAGGGGTTAAAAAGCTAACTAACTGTCGAAATACAGTCTTATCATTGTTAAAGAACACCAAGTGAAGGCCCTCAATCAACACATCCAGGCCAAGCGCAAACAAACTGGCTTGAGGTCGAGCGTTTGACTTTAACTTGCGCTTTAACGGCTTATCTTTGTCTTTATAAATACCGACATGATAAGCCCAACAAAATGCTAAGGCGTTCACTGCGACTAATTTACTGACCCGATCAAGATGGGTTAAGTGGGTATCTTCAAGATTAAAGCCACGGCCCTTTAGACAAGCAAATAAAGTCTCAATCTCCCAACGCTTAGCATAGCTTGTCATCGCATCCACTGTTTCTAGTTGATTGGTGGCCACAATCACTAAACCATAGTCTTTATCACGCTTGGCAAATACTCGAACCAAACAACCATCGACAGTCAGTATTCGTCCATGTCGATATGTTTCTTGATGGCTAACATGGCGTAATAACTCTTTAATCTGTACCAACTTGCCATGATGATTCTTAACTTTACTGTTCTTCTTAATCCGTATGGCAAAGGGTATGTGATTATTGGTGAGCCAGTTAAACCATTTTTCGCCAACAAACTCTCTGTCTGCTACTATCATCTCAAGGTTATCTTTGCCAAATTGTTTGATAAACCGCTCAATAAGTTCACAGCGTTCAAGATGGTTTGTATTACCTCGCTTATCTAGCATTTGCCAGTATAAGGGGATGGCTATCCCTTTATATACCACCCCTAGCATAAAGATGTTGAGGTTACTTTTACCCCATTTCCAGTTGGTGCGGTCAATGGTTAAGGTGAGTTTGCCTAGCCCAAATAGTCGATATATCATTAAAGCCAGTTGATCGTAGTCTATCCTCGCTTCGGCAAAAAATCGCTGTAGTCTGCGATAGTGACTGTCGGTCTTGCCACCCTTAGGAAGGTGTCTTGCTATTTTTTTTAAGATTACTGCTTTGAGCAGTAATCAGGGCTATTATCATTAGGCTCAAACATGTGATTCTTGCCTTGTTCATACTCAGGTTTTGGGTTAAAGTTTCACTAAGTCTGTTAAAGTTTGGCATGGTCTGATTCGTCTTAAAAATTACTATTATGCCTTTGCTTTAACAGACTTTTTTGTTTTTTTGTCGTGTGCAGAGCAATAAGACATAAAATGCGCTGATATGAGACTGATAGCTTCTTGTGAATAAAGTAGTAGTTTACACCGCACATACTTCTGAACGGACGATAAAGCGCTTACCTTCAGGTATCTCAAGCGAAAAACTGGCCCCGCGTCCATCGACCACATCGATGGTTAAATTCGTATGTTGCCAAAGTTTATGCTGCGCTTTACCCATATAAAAGGGACAGCCAGCGAGCTCACCGATGAGCACGTCTTGGCCGCCCACTTTAAACTCGCCCAATGGATAACACATCGGTGAGCTACCATCGCAGCAGCCGCCAGATTGATGGAACATCAGGTCACCGTGTTTGGACTTTAATAGCTCAATTAACGCAACGCAGGCTTCTGTCGCTTCAAGTTTCATAACGTGCTCCTTATTTTTAAACTTTTACCCAAACTAATCGGTAAAATATAAAAGGCCGCATCATCATCACTCACATCATTAATAGCATGTGGCTGAAAACGATACGACCTGTTATTTGTGACCAAACGTCGTAATTATCGAGATAATTTCTAAAAAATAAAAATGTCTCAAATAATTGACATGTCTACATAGAGTAATCAATGACGATGCGACCCTCAATCTTACCATCACGCATACGATCAAAAATGTCATTGATATTCTCAAGCGGCTCAGCGGCAACGGTCGCTTTTACTTTACCTTCCGCTGCCATATCTAGCGACTCTTGTAGGTCTAGACGTGTACCAACGATTGAGCCACGAATGGTAATACCATTTAGTACCGTATCAAAGATAGAAACAGGGAAGTCGCCTGTTGGTAGACCATTACAGACCAAAGTACCACCGCGGCGCAGCATGGTCAGCGCTTGATCAAAGGCCTTAGAGGAGACGGCTGTCACTAGCACACCATGAGCACCGCCGATCTCTTCTTGCAGATACTCACCAGGATCGGTGTTTTTGGCATTGACGGTGACTTTGGCGCCCAGCTTTTTGGCAAAATCGAGCTTTTCATCGTCAATATCGACGGCAGCAACGTTCAGTCCCATGGCAATGGCGTACTGTACCGCCATGTGACCAAGTCCACCGATACCTGAAATGACGACCCAATCACCTGGTTTGGTGTCTGTCATTTTCAGACCTTTATATACCGTCACACCCGCACATAGAACTGGTGCAATCTCAACAGAGTCAACGCTCTCAGGAATAATGCCAACATAGTCAGCATCTGCCAATACGTATTCTGCAAAGCTACCATTCACTGAATAACCAGAGTTCTCTTGACTTAGGCACAGGGTTTCCCAGCCGCCTAGGCAATGCGTACAGTGACCACAGGCAGAGTAGAGCCAAGGCACACCGACACGGTCGCCTTCTTTAACATGCTTAACACCTTCACCCACAGCAGTGATCAGGCCGACACCTTCATGACCAGGGATAAACGGGGGGCTTGGTTTGACTGGCCAATCGCCTTCGACAGCGTGCAGGTCGGTATGACAGACACCTGATGCCTGCATTTTTACTACAATTTGACCAGGACCTGGGGTAGGGATATCAACTTCTTCAATCTGCAGAGGTTGGTTGAACTCATGCAGAACCGCAGCTTTCATTTTATTACTCACGTTGCATTCTCCTTATCGTGGATGGTGAGTTGATAGATGTCATATCTACCAACTCATTACTTTATGGTGGCTGCCATAAAGTGCGTGACAGACAGGCTTAAAAGAAGCCCATCTTTTTGGGACTATAAGAAACCAGCATGTTTTTGGTTTGCTGATAATGATCAAGCATCATTAGATGGTTTTCGCGGCCGATACCCGATTGCTTGTAGCCACCAAATGCAGAATGCGAAGGATAGATGTGGTAGCAGTTGGTCCACACGCGACCTGCTTGGATGCCACGTCCGAAGCGATAGGCTTTGTGTACACTGCGTGTCCAGACTCCAGCACCAAGACCATATAAGGTATCATTGGCAATGCTCATGGCCTCTTCGTCGTCTTTAAATTTCGTGACGGCAAGTACTGGTCCAAAGATTTCCTCTTGGAACACGCGCATGTCGTTAGTGCCTTCAAAGATGGTCGGTTTCACATAATAACCGTCGCCAAGCTCGCCATCGTGTTTGGCTTGCTCGCCGCCAACCAAGACTTTCGCGCCTTCTTTTTTACCGATATCCAGATAAGATAAGATTTTTTCTAACTGGTCTGAGCTGGCTTGTGCACCAATCATGGTGTCAGTGTCTAATGGATTGCCCATTTTGATGGCTTTGACGCGCTCGATACAGCGCTTCATAAATTCATCATAAATACTCTCGTGTACTAATGCGCGCGACGGACTAGTACAAATTTCACCTTGGTTAAGCGCAAACATCACTAGACCTTCGACCGCTTTGTCCAAGAAATCATCGTCTTCGTCCATGACATCAGCAAAGAAGATATTTGGACTCTTACCACCCAGCTCTAGGGTAACTGGAATGATGTTTTCACTGGCGTACTGCATGATTAGGCGACCAGTAGTCGTCTCACCAGTAAAGGCAACTTTATTGATACGTGGATTGGAGGCAAGCGGCTTACCAGCTTCAACTCCGAAACCGTTGACCACGTTGAGGACACCTTTTGGTAAGATATCAGCAATCCCGATCGTCTCTAGCATAAATAGGATAGAGGCAGGCGTTTGCTCTGCAGGCTTGAGTACTATACAGTTACCAGCAGCAAGCGCAGGGGCTAGCTTCCATACTGCCATGAGGATCGGAAAGTTCCATGGGATAATTTGGCCGACGACACCAAGTGGCTCATGGAAGTGATAAGCAACCGTGTCATCATCAATTTGACTGATGCCGCCTTCTTGGGCGCGAATGGCACTGGCAAAATAGCGAAAGTGATCGACAGCTAATGGAATGTCTGCTGCTAGGGTTTCACGTACAGGCTTGCCGTTTTCATACGTTTCGGCAATGGCGATGGCTTCTAAATTGGCTTCCATCTTATCTGCAATTTTGAGCAGTAGATTGGCACGTTCAGCGACACTGGTTTTGCCCCAAGCGTCTTTGGCAGCATGAGCAGCGTCTAAGGCTTTTTCAATATCCGCTTCTTTTGAACGGGCGACTTGGCAGATGACTTTACCGTCAATGGGGCTGGTGTTGTCAAAGTATTCTCCATCGGCTGGTGCGACCCACTCACCATTGATAAAGTTGTCATATTTTTCGCGGAATTGGACGGGGCTGTTTTCTGTATTGGGATAGGCGTGTAGCATTAACGACTCCTTGTTGTATTAATTTATAAAGCAAATAAACGTTCAAGCCTTTGATATATGATCTTTTGAGGTCATATCTATAAAGTCACTTGCACGGCTTTTCTGGATCCTCCTGATCAGGTTGTCAGTCTATCCTACTGAACTTTTATACATAAGGATAGGTGCTTTTAGTAAAGCAAATCAGGTTGTTTCATAAATTTAGGCTCTGCACACGACAAAAAACAAAAAAGTCTGTTAAAGCAAAGGCATAATAGTAATTTTTAAGACGAATCAGACCATGCCAAACTTTAACAGACTTAGTGAAACTTTAACCCAAAACCTGAGTATGAACAAGGCAAGAATCACATGTTTGAGCCTAATGATAATAGCCCTGATTACTGCTCAAAGCAGTAATCTTAAAAAAAATAGCAAGACACCTTCCTAAGGGTGGCAAGACCGACAGTCACTATCGCAGACTACAGCGATTTTTTGCCGAAGCGAGGATAGACTACGATCAACTGGCTTTAATGATATATCGACTATTTGGGCTAGGCAAACTCACCTTAACCATTGACCGCACCAACTGGAAATGGGGTAAAAGTAACCTCAACATCTTTATGCTAGGGGTGGTATATAAAGGGATAGCCATCCCCTTATACTGGCAAATGCTAGATAAGCGAGGTAATACAAACCATCTTGAACGCTGTGAACTTATTGAGCGGTTTATCAAACAATTTGGCAAAGATAACCTTGAGATGATAGTAGCAGACAGAGAGTTTGTTGGCGAAAAATGGTTTAACTGGCTCACCAATAATCACATACCCTTTGCCATACGGATTAAGAAGAACAGTAAAGTTAAGAATCATCATGGCAAGTTGGTACAGATTAAAGAGTTATTACTCCATGTTAGCCATCAAGAAACATATCGACATGGACGAATACTGACTGTCGATGGTTGTTTGGTTCGAGTATTTGCCAAGCGTGATAAAGACTATGGTTTAGTGATTGTGGCCACCAATCAACTAGAAACAGTGGATGCGATGACAAGCTATGCTAAGCGTTGGGAGATTGAGACTTTATTTGCTTGTCTAAAGGGCCGTGGCTTTAATCTTGAAGATACCCACTTAACCCATCTTGATCGGGTCAGTAAATTAGTCGCAGTGAACGCCTTAGCATTTTGTTGGGCTTATCATGTCGGTATTTATAAAGACAAAGATAAGCCGTTAAAGCGCAAGTTAAAGTCAAACGCTCGACCTCAAGCCAGTTTGTTTGCGCTTGGCCTGGATGTGTTGATTGAGGGCCTTCACTTGGTGTTCTTTAACAATGATAAGACTGTATTTCGACAGTTAGTTAGCTTTTTAACCCCTAAACCTATGAAAATCGGGTGGGGATGATTTTTTTGTCGTGTGCAGAGATTCATTATACAAAGCGCAATAGCTGTTTAATTTTTCTTAAAATTTAAAATTTAAAATTTAAAAATTCAAAACCTTTTTAATCAATTAAAAAACATCGAATGCGTTTTAAAAAATGCCCAAAAGAAAAGGGATAAGGGTTTACGCTTATCCCTGTTTGGGTTTTAGATATGGCAATCAACAATCGTGATTATATAGTCGCTTGGAAAGCTCTTCAGCAATGCTTGGTTTTTGGATTCCCAATTTTCCTCTTTGTATAAGTCTTCTCCAAACAATCCACATTCTGAACCTGTCCAATCTCCGATTTCTGCATCAGTGGTAGCATCTAAGAAACAGTACGTACCGAATGGGTTTGCTGATTTTTTAGCTAGGAATTCTTCACGGCTCACCAAAAATTCATCAAATTCATGTCCGAATATGCCAAACAGGTTATCCGTATCACTGGCTTTCATTAATAAGATTGCATCTTGGTTATGATAGAAATTACGCTTATCGTTCACTGATTCGATTGATTCATCAGACCAAACATCAGCCCATGACCGCCAAGTACGTGAAGCATCACCGATACACTTCTCAAAATAGTCATAAACACGGTTAGCTTCGGTTTTTAAGCGGTTGATTTCGGTTTCAAAATCTAGCTCACCAATCGGACAGCTATCCACTTTTCGTCCATCAAGACGCAACAGCATGTTTTTCCAACGTCCTCCGATTTCATACCAATCGTATTTCGGATTCGGGTTGGTGGTGGTGAAGTAATCGACCACTTTACCGTCAGCATCAAGCTCTATCCATTCTGTCCAACTTTCATCAGGTTTTTCACCTGTCAAAACAGTCGGCGTAACTTTTTCGTTATACCAGTTAATGAACTGTTGAAGCTCAAACACTTCAGTACATGGCACATCTTTTTGATGCCATTGAATGAACATGCCTAAATCACGAATGCGACTTGAGTACGTACCATCATCGTTTTTGACCTGTACCACTGATAAATGTTTACCGCCGTTCGGGAAGTCAGCAAAAATATCACCTTTGTTGTTTTTGATGGCATCAAGCTCGAAGTCTGTTGCATCACGCACGAAACGAGGGTCGTCAAGAAACGCATAGCGTTCTTCACCATCATCTAAGATAGGCTTTGAGTTTTTCATCAAAGTGATTTCTGTCGATTCGTATTGGTCTTTAATTTCGTCCAATGATGATTCTGAAATGCAATATTTGTTTTTAATGCCTGAGCATTCAAATTCGTAAAATGGTTCTAGGGCATCTACAACATCACCATCAGGGGTGGTAACTACTGCAACTGTGAAATGTGACATTTTAAAATCTCCAAGTTTTGAGCCGTGTGCTCTACATCTGAGATTCCATAATAGTTATTAAGTGGCGTTTATAATTTTTTCCTTAAAATATTAATGAAGCTGAATTTAACAACGGTAGTGGTTCAGTAATTAAAATATTTTAATCAATTAAAATCACCGTATACGTTGAATAAAACTAATATCAATTATTTATATTTAATTAAATAAAATAAGGCTCACATATTAAAATAACCTGATTACATAGATCTATATCAAAAAAAGATGGCAATAATTAATAGTTGCCATCTTTTTGAGTTCTAGTTAATGATTAAATATATTCTTCAACCGTACTGGTCATACGTTTTTTCATTTTGTAAGGCTTGTAATGAGGAACATAACAAGGCTTGCAAACTGCTTCATAGGTTTTGGTATCAGAATGATAATAAAAGCGATCCAGTGGTTCATAGCCATTGCAATGATGGCAATAACGCTCAAAACCCAATGAAGTGAAGATCATCTTCTGCACAAATGCTTGTTTTTTATGTTTTGCTTTAAGTGTAGGTGAGTTTTTGACTTCACAAGAACAGATATAATCTTGGTAGTTATCGAACTCTGGTGCTTCTTGGTGTATGTGAACAAACCGATTTATAACTTTTGGATCAAAAATATTCCATTGTTGGTCATGTTCTGAAAATAGGAAATATCCATCTGCACCTGATGGCATTTCTTTACTGTATTTCGAGTAATGGATAACATGTTTTTCCGTTGGCTCAAAGTCATTCAGGAACATTCTCAAGGTATTGAGGTTCGGGAATTGGACTTTCATTAACTGTGCTTGAGTCACCAGATTGGATCTTGATTCGTAGTTCACCAGAACCATAATTTTACGGCTTTTGTCGATTCTGCCGATGATGTAATTATAGATATGATCAGACATTGTATTTTCTCCTATTCTATAGAGATCCATGTTAAGAACATGGATCATTCCCAAAAAATGCAATGAGATCGTTGCTCTGGTAGCTAAACTGCAATTCGGTGTAGTCCATTTTCAGTGTGCTATCTAAGTACGGTGTAATGTCGAGTTGCACGAATGAATCAATAAATTCACTTTCTGCGCCATACGCATCTATTGAGCCTTTGAACAGCTCCAGTACATTGCATGTTACATAGTCGCCAATTTCTGATTTATGTGTCTTACATGATGGTAGTAGTGCCAAGTCATTCAGGATCACTTGAACATGAGTGCCATCATATGAGCCTTGATATAGGCTGTAATATTTTTCAGGATTCAAGATACATTCAAGAACTAAATCAAAGTTGTTGCTGTAAGAGTTACGCGTAGCGACATATACACTTTCTGCTACTGGCTTTTCGACTTTGGTGAGTGTGATTGAGTCTGAATGCTCATGAGCGAACAAAATAGGGTCGTCTACGTCTTGTTCTTCATCTGGCTCAATGTCCATTAACGCCAAGCGTCTATCTTTGGTTTCTTGGTCGAGAATTTCCCAACCATCGATAGATAAAGTACCGCCGTCAGCAAGTTGAATGAGAACAGGGGTTTCTTTGTCCTGATCTGTATTGTCCAGAATGGTGAAGATCCCTAGTAATCGAACCCATGAAGTGATTAACTGGCAAATGGGTAGGTTTTCATTAATTTCATGGCGATTCTTGCAAGACTCGCTAAACATCGCCAGATTTTCAGGGTGATTAATATCAATATAGACATTGTGCAAAACAGCATCAGCACTGGTGTTGTTTGGTGCTTCGTAGCTCAATTCAATCAATAAGTATTTTTTAGACATGATCAATATTCCTTAGTACAAAACTTCAGTGCCAACAACGCAATCCAAAAACTTACCTTGCAGATCAAATACTAAAAATTGTTGCAGTTCTTTTTGTGTCGAGTGGATGTTAAAAACAGGCACAATCAAGCTGTCTTTTTCAAATAGGTTATGGTTGTTAATGACGAAATCATGAGCTGAATAGCAATGACCTTGCAGATATACACCGCAACGCATCAGCTTATCTAAATCAAAAGATTGAGAGATGTAGTGAACATCTTCTGGTGCATATTCACTGGCAATATCTCGGCTATATGCAAGATTGACTTGCTTGACCAAGCTTTGTTGAAAAAAGTCGCTGTCATGCACTTCTGAACGTGCGATGTCAGTAACAACTAAAATGGGTTGTGTTTCCCAAAAAATGCTGAGTAATTGATTAAAATCAAGATGCTCAGGGAATTGAACTTTTGAAGTAATAACGCTCCAATCATCAAGGGTTAAAGATAGAAAGTTTCCGTAATGATCAAGCGGAATAACCGTTAATACATTAAGGTCTTGATGCAATTCTTCGTTATACGAAAAATCAGCAAGGGAATGACCTGTATTTAATTCAGGATTCACAATAATGTTTAATGTTTTAGAACGGTTTGTAAAAAAATCAAGTACGCTTTTCATATCTTCAACTCCAAGTTTTAAGCAATTGCTTAGGTATGAATTAATTATATTTGTGAAATATCCCTTAAAAACTTTTCTCAAATTACTTATGGAACTGGCAATGAAAAATTTCAATATTTTTTAATCAATTAAAAAACATCGTATACGTCATTAAATCTAATGGCATAAAAAAAAGAGGGTAGACCTTTATTGGATCTCCCTCTATTTGTTTAATGGTTTCTTATGACAGGTTGTTTTTAAAGTACTCAATCAGTCTTAAATAAACAGTGTTCGCCATAAAATGTGAGCTATGCAGCGCATTAAAATCTGCGACATCTTCAAAACATTCTGTCAGTAATGCACTGGCGAAACCTTTATTCCATGTATTGAACTTTTCCAGTTCTGCATCTGACAGCAAATCATATTGAATCATGTCATTAATGGCTTGGCGTTGTAAATTTATCGCCACATCCATGACTTCGCCCTCAATCAATGCATGAGAATCATCAGGACTGAATCTAAATGATTCGTGAGCGTCTGCGATGGCTTGAACCTGTAACGGTGCATTGACTTCAATGCAGTAGGCTTGTGACTTGTGTTGGTGAAATAAAATGACATCCAGTTCAATGTTAAAAATAAACTGCGGATCTGCTTTGGTTGCTACGCCAATCACATTGATGACGCAACTTGGTAAACCGTCATACGCTTGGGTGAAGCTTTGTAGCAAGTGGCGCACATTAGCAGTACCAGTATTAAATTTTTGTAGTTGCATTGTCGTATCTCCAAGTTTTAAGCAATGAGCTTTGATGTATTCATTATATCGGTGCATGTGGCCTGTATAACTTTTCAGTAAAAGTATTACGGCTGATAGGCTCATGGTTTCAAGTTATTTTTAATCAATTAAAAACACCGTTTACGGCCATCATCTTATGAAAGGAATAAGCTATGGGTGCTTATTCCTGGTGGGTGTGATTAGTGCGGTTCTACGTCATACGTGTTTTCATTTTCTTTAAGTCTGGCTTTTTCACGCTTCAGTCTTAAACGCTCCTGATGTTCCCTGTATAGGTTGGTGAGTTGACCGACTGGCAAATGTAGAAACTTTAGATCAATGTTTCTTACCCAACTATCAACAGCAAGCTTTTTGCTTTTTTTAACGTCTGGCACTTCGTAATGATCACGCTTGATTGCGCCTTTTACGGCATTTAACACGAGATCCGCGGTAGCTTCATTCCAGCACTTGAATAATTTAATGCCTTTAAACGCCTTATATTTTGCTGGTACTTTTTCACTGTACTTAAACAGCTCTCCAGTAGATGTCACGGCGATAAACCAGTCACAACGGACAAGCTTCATCGTTTCTATACGTTTTAATTCGTTTTTTTCTCTTTGTTGTTCTATTTCTTGCATATTTGCAAAGCCGAATAAGTCAGGGTTGTCAATTTTCATAGTCGCCATTTGAATTTTTTATACCTCTCAATGAACGTTCGGATCTCAAAAAAACCTAGCATTGGTTGGTCAATGCTAGGTGTTGTGTTTATTGGTCTTCAGGCATCATAAAAGTAATGATAGGCTCACCATTCACACCAGGCCCAACCGTAGCAATATTGGTGATTAAGGTGTCAGAAAAGGTATGCGGTGTATCTTGTAGAGCATATTTAAACTTAACGCTTTGGTCATTAAGTGCAACTGAACCACGAACGCTCATGTTCAACATATCAAAGATGGTATATCCCATTAAATCATTGATTTTTTCTGCATCAGCTTCCGTACCATTCGGAAAAATTGCTTTTGCAGCTGTCAGGTGCTTGTTATACAAGTTGCTTGTAATATAAACAGGGAACTTATAGAACTGTTTGCAATCTTTGGCATGTTCTTCTTTATCGCTAAGGCAAATAATCACGCCCTCTTCTAAAGCGTCTTGTAAAGAAAAAACAGTGATGACTTCAGCACCAGCGAAAAAATTATTCATAATAGCTACTCCATGTTTTAAGCAATTGCTTTTGATGTTTTAATTATAATAAATCCATAAACCTTAAAACTTTTTTTTAAAAAAAAGATAGTATTTATTTAGGTTTAACAAATATAATTAATATAGCTTTTAATATATATGGGGTTTTAGGTGGTACTAACAGGAACAATTAAAAAATATAATAATGAGCGTGGTTTTGGTTTTATATCTACGAGTAATTTTGGTGATGTATTTTTCCATATTAAGGATTTTCAGAAAGGCGAACAGCCAATAGTAGGTCGAGAGGTCTATTTCGAGGTAGTTAAAAAAGAAAATAAAAATAGGGCAATCCATGTTTACTATTCCGACCATGAACAAACGCATGACAAGCAAAAATCATTGCCACTATATCTATGGATAATTTTTATTAGCATAGCTATTGGGGTGGCATATCTAGGTAGCATTCAATTAAAGAAATATCTATATAAAGATAATCAAACTACAAATGTTATATATCAAAAGCCAGTAGCCTATAAGTGCGATGGTCGTAAGCATTGCTCTCAAATGCGATCTAAAGAAGAAGCTGATTGGTTTGTGAAAAACTGCCCAGATACCATGATGGATGGTGACGGCGATGGCGATGCTTGTGAAAATGATTCAAGGTGGTAGTTGTATAGTTTCAGACAATAAAAAATGAGCTATTAATACTTAATTAATAACTCATTCCTTAGGTTGATTTTAGATTTCTGCCAGTGTTTTACCGTCTTGTAATTCATTAATCTGCGCCAGTGTGACAGCTTGAGCGTCATATTCTTCTGTCACATACGATAAAATTTCTTCTATTGAGCATTCACCAACTACACCCCAAAGCACAAAATTGGTATGGGTTTTTTCATTCCAGACCTGCTCAACTTGTTCTAGATCCAGATGCCCAATACTCACCAAAAGGTCATAAGCCAATGCCCAATTTTCGTAACGGCTGACAGATTCATCAATGATAGGATCATCAGACATTAAATAGGTCATCATTGCCTTAGCTTTACAGAACTTTTGCATTGTTTCGTTTAAAGTTGTCATAAACATCATCTCATATTGATTGGTTTAAAATCATTTTATGCTGACAGGTGGTGTCAAAAACTTATTCAAAAACAAAATTATTCCAAACCATTTTTAATCAATTAAAAAACATCGCTTGCGGTTTTCATCCTAAAAAGGTGCCAAATGGCACCCTAATTTACAGCGATCCACAACCCTCCTTGTTGAATGCGCCTGGTGGAACCGTCCAGTTATCCGTGAACACTGGTAGGTAATAACTTTCAATTTTGGACTGTACCAGTGCTTCCATATCCTGAATGTCGAATGGCTCAATGCCATTGCTCAGACTGACGACATCGATCTTTGAGCGACTGATCGTACAATCAAACTTTTGTTCATAACCAGCGATCAGCTGAGCGCGTTCCGGGTAGTAGGTGCTGATGGTTGACCAGATTTTAGGACTGTTGAAGATACAGGTCATGCATGAGCTACGGCCCCAACCTAAGCGATATGGCACTGGTGGCGTAACCTTGTACTTCTCCAGTAACGCCCATACTTGCTCTTCAGTGAAGTGAAGCACGTTCTTCCACCAGTCAACGCGTCTTGCTTTCTTACCGCTTCTACGGTCGCATGGGTGCGGTTCTAGCTGGTTGTACTTACTGCGGTTTGGCGACTCTTCACGGCGTTCACCAGTGATAAAACAAATGTTCTTGCCGTCAAAGCGTTCTTGGTTGTTCAATGCTCTGCGTCCGACATCGATCTTTAACGCTGAAGAACACCAGCGCGTCATGAGGCTGGCTGCTTGTTGTGGGAACTTCAAGCGTGTGCCTGGTTTACTGCGGTTGTTGTCGCGTTCAAGCTTAATTAAGCCCTCTGGTGTTTCTACGAAGTGGGGTTTTGAGTAGCTGTTTTCTTTGAGCATTTCGCCAAGGAAACCGCCCTCGAGCCAACTGAAGTACAATGGTGTGTCGAATGCCTGAGCGAATGCTTTGGTATAGTTTTCCATGAACACCCAATCCATGAACGGCTGGTTTTCTTCATCAATTTTGTGGTGCCAAAGCTCAATTTTGCTTTTATCTACTCCAGCCTCCAGTAAGCGCAAATACGCTGCAATCGAATCCTTACCGCCACTTAAGCAGACAATAAAAATGTCATAGATACTTAGATCGATGTCTGGTGCTTCATGAAAAACATGCTCAGCCAGTTCTTTGTTTAGATCGGTACCAGACAGCAACTCCAGTTGCCCGGCTATTGTGGGGATGATGACTTGATCATCGTACTTATGCGCTGTATTCATTCGACTTACTCCAGATTTAAGGCTTTGTGCCTTGCTTGCTATGGATTAAGTATAGAGGGGTGTACCAGGGGAAAAACTTTTCTCAAAATTTAAAAATATCGAGATATTTTAATCAAATAAAATCCATCGTAAGCGGTTATAACGCCTAGCAAAACGGCATTGCGCCGTTTCGGTGGTTACTTATATTTTTGGATGATGCGTTCAATAAATCGAATCATTGTGTCCTTATCAATTTTGGCCTGGTCGTAATTGTCATAGCTAAACATCACCAAAGCATCTTCCTGAGTGATGCCAAAAAACTCACGTACTGCTTTCCACTGGTAAACGACTGGTACAGTGACAACAGGCGCATCTTTTAGCTCTTCATTGCTGAGTATTTTTTCATACATGAAGATTGGCCCAACAGAACCATGAAAATTGAAACCTAGATTTTGGAAATACTCGACAGACGTAGCCCAACCAATCAGGCATCCTACAATATTTTTATCTAACAATTCTTCAGTGGTGAAACCTGAAAAGAAATCGGTGTGTTGTTCTGTATGGCTTGCGTCATAATCACGCCAAATGTCGAAATCAAAGCTTTCATCAGGAATGACCTCGATCACTAGCTCAATCAGCTTTTCTAAACGCTCAACGGTCGTTGCTTTGTTCATATCTGCTCCAAGTTTTAGGCGGTGTGCCAAAAGGGGTAGCGGTACATACTGGCGCACGTACCGCTGTTGGACTTACAAATCCAGTTGAATTAAGAACAGTGGTAAAGGTGCATCACTGTCTTGTGTAATGAGCATAGGCAAGAAGAAACTAAATCCCTCAAAAAACACGCCCATGTCGTAATCATCTTGAAAATAAAAGGGCTGTGAAGTGATACTGACATTCTCAATAGCACTAATTAGTGCCTCGATGTTGGTATGTTTTGCTGTATCGATCACATACACACGAAAACCGGCTTCTGTGGTGTTCGGTATCTGTTGTACTTGCTGTGGCAAGTAAAAGCCAAGTTCGTTGATGGCACTGACGAATTGCGGATTTTCAATTTTCATGGGTAGGTTTCCTTATTGAACTACTTTTGCGTTATTTAAATTTTGCAATGCGATATGCGTTAAACGTTGATTAATGATTTCGTCATACGGCGAAATGAAATCCTCTTGCCAGTTATGCATGAGATATTCGATCGGGTATGTTTCCAGATATTCTTCTAATGCTTCATTCGGCTTAGGAACGAAAGCTAATGGCTCTTTAATGTTGTAATTGCTGGCGATGTATTCCAGTGGATCACAATCACCTGGTACGTTGACCGTAGCAATAAACTCAAGATAAGCACCATCGGGGAAAAACTTATTGAAGCAATCAACCACAACAGATATTTCACGGACTTCATCATCATTTAAAGTGAACTCACGGACTTCTTTATCCAGTGCAACAATTGAGCTAGATAACAAATGGTCAAGGTCTTGTGGACGGATGTTTACACGATCAATAACATGGTTGATATGATCAATAATCTCGTCTTTGATTGGGTCTTCAAAAGCGTAGTTGCTCTCAAAAATAATATGATCGACATCTTCATAATTGAGTCCAAAAAACTCACGTACTGCTTCAGAACCGCGATAAACAACATTTGTTTTGAGTTCTTCATAAGTGAATGGCTCACCAGTATTCGCACGGAATGGCGCATAAAGGGGAACGCCGTCAAACAACATGAAGTTAAGTCTTCTAAAAGTAGCATCAGCTGTCGCCCAACCCATGACGCAACAATCAGCATCACTAAGTAAAAGCTGAGCAAAAGTCACATTTTCGGTTTTTGAATCCGTGCGCCATTTGTCCAGATCAAAACGTTCATGTGGTACTTGCTTAATAATATTTTTTAAATGATTTAGCTTATCTAGTTGATGCATTAGAGGACTCCAAGTTTTAAGCAATTGCTTTCGATAGAGTCATTTTATTTAAAAAATACTAATGAATAACTTTATTGGAATTAATTAACCGACCTAAAACACGTAAAGGATATTTAAAATATTTTAATCAATTAAAATCATCGTATACGTTTTAAGCCATGCTTAGACAGCGTATATACCGGTCTATTTTTCTAATGCAAAAAAAAGAGTACTTAAGTTCGGACTTAAATACTCTTAATGAGTTGGGGCATTATTCCCGATTGGCTAAGTTGAAAAATAGTGAATACATTGCATTCTTAAATAACCAAAAGGTGAGGGGATTATCCGCTTCATCTTTAGACTGGTGGCGAATGATATTCCAGTTGAAATACTTTTCTGAATAGCCCATGTGAGTGACATAAGCAAAATTACGAACGTCATTTTCTGAAACGTATTGGAATGCTTGTTTAAGCTCATTTTGGGTGTTTTGTTCGCCGTCATGGTCAAAAGCATCAGCTTCTAAGATAAGTTCGCGCATGCCGACCATAGCAAGGTATATGACTGCTTCAAAGTCATAGTTCATCATGCGTAGGAAGTGTTTTTTCAAAAAGGCTTCGTCAATGTGTTCAACTTCTTTGTAATTTTTAAGTGCGCTTAGACCATGCACACCAAAGATATATTTAAGTACACGAAATTGAGCGCATAACGGCAAGTTTTCACCCTCCACATGTGAGCAAAGGGCGGTGTAGCGGTTCATGTCGATGACTGAGCTTAGAGATTGTTTTAAAACGCCTAATAGCATTGTTATATCCTTTTTCGGGTTTTGTTTATTGTATGGTGTACGGTTAAGCAAGAAATGTGTTAACTAAATGAGTTGTGTCATGGTGTTGAGATAACTTTTCGGCATCCATGTCGTTATGTTCTTCATAGATAGTTTTTAAGGTTTTGATGGTTTCATGCATCAAGGTTTCATGATGCTCAGTATTGAATTTGAACTTGTGGCACTCTTTAGCAAGGGATACACGAACTTTGAATTTTTCTAAAAATTCGATGGTTTTATTGGTGGTGTCGCTTTCACATCCAAAGTAACAAACATTATCAATATGCAATGTGGTTGTTTTCAGCATTAATGGATTTTTATCAAACACAAAATAAGCAAAAATGCAGTTTTCACGACTGTTGTAAGTAATGTAAGACTTCTCAACATTAATTGCGTCCACTGATTTAAACCAAACAACGCCATCGTCATAGGTTTCAGCATGGCTTGAGAAAAGCATATAAATTAAGGTGTCGATAATTTCTGCGGTGCTGTTGCCGATAATTAAATGATTCAGACTTGAATCACTTCCGTTTGTAAATTGGTATTGAGCGACCACTTTATTTGCAAATTGATGTGCTGCGTTATTCATTATTCATCTCCAAGTTTCGGACAATATTTTCCTAAGGTTTTATTTTAATCTGAGTCACTTCATTATAAATTTTTCTCAAAAAAAAGATTCTTTTTTCAAGAATCTTTTAATCAATTAAAAGCTATCGTATACAGATTAATCTAATTATCCGTAACTCGGTGAATCATCATCATTTGATTTATCCTGGTCATTTTCCTGTTCTTGCTCTTGTTCTTCCGTATTTTCAAGCTTCAGGACTAGATCGTATGGTTCAATGATATTGTCCATGACTTTTAAAAGGTAAGAGAGGTCTTGTTCCATCGGTTCTAGGTTTTCATAGTTTTCACCGACATAAAGCTCTTGATCTGTCAGTGAACGTTTAAACGCATAGTTCCAATCTGATACGGCGACCTTGCTATATACCATGGTGTAACCAGCATCATTCGCCAGCTGGTTCATCATCAGTTTAGCAGCGCGACCGTTACCCTCTTCAAAAGGGTGAGCTTCATTTAACTTGGCATAAAGCTGAGTGAACTCTTGCACAAACTGGTCTTTGTCCAAACCTTTCAGGTGGTCTTTTTCTTTAACCGCCTGTGAGAACTTATTCAGTTCATCAGGGATCAGGTTTTTATCTAGGAAATGACCGATTTCATAATTACCGTTCGGGTCGATCGCACGTTTAGAAATGTCGTCCAGACGCACTTCTCCAGCCCAATCGTAAATATGCTCAAAGATTTTTTCATGGATTTTAGAGAGGTGGTCGAGATCGTAATTGCCACGTAACGGCGAAATTTCCATTTTCGCTATTCGATGTTCCGTGATTTCTTTTTCCAGTGCCTTTTTATAGTCGCCTTGCGCTTGGCAACTGGTAGGTTGAGATAAGATGTCTTTCGCATCTAAATAAAACTCAAGTTTATCGTCCATATTGTTCTACTTATGAGTGATTGGGTTTGGTAATCCGCTGTAAGCTAGATTAGGTTGTATTCGCGATGATTAGGCTTTGTTTTTAAGTGCATTCCATTTCTTCATCAATGCAGCTTCTTCCTCGTCAAATGTTGTTTGACCAGTTGCTAAGCGCTCCATACGTGCGTTTGATGATGCTTCACATGCTTTAACAATGTGAGGGGAGAACTCTTGAGCTACATTGCCTTGAGCAGAACGGTATGCAGCACGTACACGGTCTTCGTATTTTACTTCTTCAGACATATCGGTTTCCTGTATCAACAATCTGTAAATTACAATAATTGTAACCCCAAACAAGGGGGCGATTCTTGCTAAATTGCGTATAAACAATCTTATTGGTATATACCGATTAACAAAATCAAATAAGATTAAAATTCCAAAAAAATCAAATATCGTATATTAAGTATATAATTTAAGTATATACAGGAAAGTCGTTAAACATGAACGTATTCAAAACACTAAAACTATCTGCAGTTGCAATAATCTCAGTGTCTATGTCGTGCGCTGTTTTAGCTAATAGTTCTTTAAATAACCTGAATACAAACAGCTTAAAATCTGCTGTTGCGCTTTCTCCTACTGCTGAAAACAAACGTAAAGTTGAGCGTTTACTTAACACTAAAACACCGTACCAGATTGAAACTGGTGCGGTACTTAAAAAAGTGAAGTATTCAAAACACTTTAATATGAACGTTCAGATGTCTAGCAAAACTGCAGATAAATACTCTTCTGATGAAACTGACTCTTTAAACCGCTTTGTGAATGAAAAGATTCATCCGTTTTATTGCTCTGTATTCGCCAATGCTCCAGTTAAACCAGATCTGTATGTAGACATCGTGGACAATCAGGGTAAATCATTCTTTGGAAGTGCTGAGCGTTATTCAGATACTTGCCAATAGTTTCAAGCGCTAAATATTACATAGATCTGTTAACGCCGTTTTAGGCAAAAACAAATAGACCGCTTAATTGCGGTTTATTTGTTTTTATACTGACACCTAAAACCTTATGGAAAGGTCTTAGGTAGCACCGCTGTATAGCCTACGATCTTGCGTATTTTGATCTGCATATCAAGATGCAACGGCTGTACTGTCAAACGATTGAAGTAAGACTTAATCTCGCGCATCCACGCATGGAAACGATCATCGCAATGACGCATAAGCTTCTTAAGGTGATTGCGGTCAGCTTCTTGTAAGAAACTGAGT
Organism: Acinetobacter sp. P1332; assembly: GCF_044057475.1. Classification (NCBI taxonomy): domain Bacteria; kingdom Pseudomonadati; phylum Pseudomonadota; class Gammaproteobacteria; order Moraxellales; family Moraxellaceae; genus Acinetobacter; species Acinetobacter sp. P1332. The sequence goes on along the minus strand of NZ_CP171158.1, from coordinate 254,577 downwards.
TCGCTGTCGATTGACCAAAGATCAATATCCTGATCATCTATACATAACAAGTACTGCGTATCAACGACCAATGAAGATACCAACTTGCCTTGGTCTTGCTTGTAGATCAGCTCAAAATTAACTTGTGCATCTAAAGCGCCGTTGATGTTTTCGATTTGAATGTCACGGCGTAAACGTACTGGTAGCTCCAGCAGTACAGTATTCTTATTTGACTGGTAATAATCAGCACGGACTTGGCTATCCCATGCAATATTTTCTAACATAAAATTTTGAAAAGAGGTGAGAGAATCTTCTTGTAGACCGACAACTTTTGTTTTAGATAAGATTTCAAAGTTCATATAATTTCTCCAAATGGTGAGCATTGAGCTCATACATTCATTATATTTCACTGTACATTTTTAAAACTTTTTTCAAAAAATATAGATTGTTTTAATGCTGTCCACTTTTACATTACATAGACAAGGGCAAAAAATCTAATTAAACTGACCTTGAATAAGAAATGCGTTCAAGTGTTTTGTGTTTTTTTATTCACCTTTCAATTTTAAAGAGCCAGGCGTTTTGCGTCTGGTTCTTTGCTTTCTGGTATATACCAAGCACATTTTGGTAATGTGCATTGACCAATCTCAATCATAAAGTTTCAGTTTTAAACCTTATTTATCGCTACGATTAAGCCAGTTGCTAGATGGGCTTTAAGATATGAATGCATCAAGTACAATAGCTTTAATGGCTGTATCTATTGGTTTTCCAGTGGTATTAAACTTTGACTTTGCTTTTACTTATTTAATTGGTTTTACCTTATTCGCCTGCACGATCGGTTTAATGTTTATGATTGTGTTTTTTGTTTATAACAGTGCTGTGACGGAAAAGATTAGCGCAATAATTAAAAGGATGTTCTTTTTTGCTGGTTATTGCGCTTGTGTATTAGGTGCGGTTTTCCTTACAAGATGTCTAGTTTAGTACGTTAATGTTTAATGCATATTTGCTAAATAAGTAATACCCAAACATACAGATCGCTAATGTAATTACCGTCACTTTACGCGTTGAGTTCACAACTTCAGCACTGTCTTTCTTGCTATTAAAAATACCAACTTTGATCAACTTAAACACTGAGTCTAAAAGGGTGATTGCAAACCACGTTCCTAAAAAGTAAATTGCCATGGTCAAATATTCCTGTTTGTGCAACACATACTTATATAAATAGACCTGTGTAGTGACCACAATTAATGAAAATGAAGCGCCATAGTGCAAGGTTTTGACGGCATTGCGATGTTGTTTTTCATTGTTGATGTTAATCGCTGCGTTGATAAAACAAAAAATTGCCAATTGTCCAATGATGACGACAATCCCCATTGCAAATAATTGGATGTTAAGACCATAAGCCTTTTTCACTAAAATTACGGCGCTTGCAAACGCAAGGAACATTAAATATATGAGATATGGCATGATTTTCTTGGTATGAAGCGATGATATTGGATGATTCTAGGCTAAGGTTCAAAAAAAAAGAAGTATGCTGGTCGCAACATACTTCCGATCTGATCAGGCTTCTACGTTCTGATTGATATAGTTTTTGTAGGCTAACTTCACTTCACTTAAAAGGGCTTCTTTCAAAACACCTTTGTCTTTTATCGTTGGATTGTGCAAACCAAGTGACGCACGGCGCTGTTGAGTGGTGTTTTTATTGGCATCTGTTACCCAAACTGAGTCGATATAATCATCAACTAAAGCATGCAATTCGTTTGGTTTTACTGCATTGTCTAAATTGGAAAGTATAGCCTTATTGTTTACGATCGCTAAACTTTCATCATATTCTCGATAGCTTGTACGTAAAGTATTCTTAAAATGAAGCAATTGATCTTCAATTTTTAATTTACCGCCATCAAGCTCGATGTCGATTACAAATGTCGTGATTTTAGATGATAGACCTAAAACACCAACTGATTTAACGCGAACAATAGTATCCATAACAACTCCAAGGTTTTGAGCAATGAGCTCAGGTAAAACGGTTAAACTTTTGTGAGATCTGCTTCAATATCTATCAGCAATTCTTTTACTGCTTTCATGTGTGGCAATAAAGTATAGGTGTTCATTTCGCTATTAAATGCACCAGCTTCAAGTTGTACACCAGCAATAAACGGCTCATTGATTAAGTTGTTGCCAATGAGATGACTTAAGCAAGCCTGTACCAGTTCGTTATTTTCTTCAGACTTAACCAGTAGGGGATACAAAACCACGAGTATTGGTAAATCACAAAACTCCATGTTGTTTGCATCAAGTAGCTGTTTAAGTGCATCCTTAATATCTTCGTTGAGAACCAACAGTTCTAAACCTTTTTTCATGTCTTTATAGGCGTTATCAATGGTCACTTCGGAAAAGTAAAACCAATCGCGCTGGTCATCGAGCATGAAGCTATCTAATGCAGCGATTTTCTGTAAGATCTGCAATTGTTCAGGGTTGAACGTGCGAATCGCTGTTCCATTGATTTTATGCTGTAACAACAGCTTTAACGCCGTTTGCGCTTGATCGTTTAACTGCTGTACTTCTTGATTGAAGAAGTTGCATAACTGATTCGACAGATCTACAAAGATAGAATTGTCATAGCAATCAGGTACCACGTTTTGAGTGGATAGCAACATAAAGCCATTTTCTGACAGCTCAGGATTCATATAGATACAAAGATTATGATCTTCGGTCAGCTCTGCAAAACCTTTTAAAGTGGTATATGCAATTTCATGATCAGGCAATTCAATACCAGCATGGATATTAATGTGGAAGCTTGGGCTTTGGTCGCCGTGGTCTTGATCTGCAGTACTGATCATAGATAACAGGGTTTCCAAAAGCGCCATATTCTTACGAATAGGCGCCATAGCTTCATTAATTAAGATAAAGCTACTATTCATTAAAGTGCCTCCAAGAATAGTGAACCCACAATATCAGTATTGAGTGGGTTAATTTCAATGAATTCGACCAGCTCCAGCGCTTTATCAAGTGTGAGTTCCTTAACGCGGAAATCAAAAAGCGTATCCTCGCCAACGCCATCAATCACACCATATGAAGACATCAACTCTTCCAATTCAGGGATATTTTGATAATTTTCTTCAGCCAAGTTTTCCAAGGTCAAAAGGGCATTATCTACATGTGATTTGAACATGTGGGCAAGGAAGAAAGCCAAACGGTTCTCATGAGGTGCACGAATGAAGAAATACTCACTATGCTCGTCATCGTTAGAATCCTGGCGTGACGCTTTAACCAAAAACAAAGGTAAATTGTCAGTACCGCCGTGAACTTCGTTAAAATCGATCGGGCAAAAATTAGGGTTTAAATTCATGAGCTTTCTCCAAATTTTAAGCTATTTGCTTGATTAGGTTTCATTATATTAAGAATATGAACGGATAAAGTTTTTTTAAAAAATACTTATTTAAGCATCAAGAAAGAATTAATAATGACGAGCGCCATTGCAGCGCTAAAAATAAAAAACCTTTTTTAATCAATTAAAAAACATCGTTTACGTTTTTAAGCTCAACTTTAAGAGATTTCTCTCTTAAAGGCTTGGTTTATTCAAAAGTGTTGGTGTATAAGTCGGTTTTAATGAGGTTTAATACATACTGGCATTCAGTCAGTAGATTTGCATATTCATCATCAAAGCATTGTTCTTCTTCAAGCATGATTTCTATATTTAAAGGTTCAACCACTGTGTAAGGCTCTTTAACGCCAGTTTCTTTATAATTTGAAATAATGACCTGAATTGCTCCAGATGCAAAGTCACCCTCAAGCGTGTGGCTATAGTAGAAACGGTTTCTAATATCGCTGTGATTACTGTCGATTAGTTCTAAAGCTGTACCAAACTTGTAGGTAGTCAGTAATTCTATAACGTCTTGGGCGAACACTGTGTTTAATGAGTCGTCAGTTTTTAAATTGAACGCAATGTCTTTAAACCTTTTTAAGATTTCTTGCTCTTTAGACTCGTTAAAGTCTTTGAAATATTCGTCAAACTTATGCTCACCATGACTCGACAAAAGTTTATGGTGGTAGTTGTATTCGTCTACCACGGTCAACAGGTCAAGTTTTTGCAATAACTCAAACTCGTCTTTTGTAATTTCTTTAAAACCCAAAACGTAAAAAGAATCACCGCTGATTTCCCAAGAGTCATAGCGAGTTTTAAAATCATGTTCTTCTAATAAGGTTTTAATGTCTTCAAGTTCTTCACTCTCATAGCTTGAATACTTAAACAGGGTGTAATTAACAAATGCCATCAAAGCTGGCACTTCTGAAATTTTCTTAGAGACATATAAGCCGATATTAAAATCACAAATACGGATACCAATTGGTAGTGCTGATGTTTCGTTAATCGCAAGATTCATCATGAGATACTTGTACATATTAATTTACCTAACAGGTTGAATGTATTTTTAGTTTAATGGATTTAAAGTGGGAATAATTTTTGCTTAAAAATTAGAATAGCCATGGAATAAGTTGAATATTTTAATCAATTAAATTCACCGTATGCGGTTGTAAACAAAACGCACTGATGTATATTTGATATAACCAACTTTTCGAGTTTAGTTATGGAAATTGAAAACCTAAGTAAAGACCAGTTAGAATGCCTAATTAAAAAGGCACAAAACCAAATTGTTGTAGTAGAGAATACGAACCTTGATGATGGTTATCTCAAAATGTTTGAGATCGCAAAAGAATTAGGCTTAACTATTCTTGAATTAAATGAGCACGGCGAAAATCGTAAATTAAATAAAAAGCCAGTGGTTAAAGCAGATCCTAAATATCGCAACCCGAATAACCACAAAGAAGTGTGGGCCGGTCGTGGTAAACGTCCATCCTGGTTAAATCGTGAGATTGAATCTGGTAAAACATTAGAAAGTTTTCTTATCGTATAAATATGAAAAGGGCTTAATTGATTTAAGCCCTTTTTTTAAATGCCATTGTCAGTGTTGTTTAGAGCAGCTGCGCGACTACTTAACAGAGTTCAGCTTTGATGTGTTCTAAGACATCATCTTCAACACCCTCATTTGAAAATGCTTCAATGAATTCATTCAGGTTTTCATTGCTTAATGGCAAACTACCGTATTGATCTACTGCAAACTTTTGTGAGTTATGCACCAGATATTCAATACTGCAGTCAACAGAACAAAAGGTTTCTTGAATTACATCATTCACCTGATGGCCAGACTTTTTATCGTTAGTATCAATATCACTATTACAGTGATGGCAAGTAAATAATCCCATTACGCAACTCCTTTCTCAATTAAGCTAATTACACCGTGTTCTAATTGGGCATCAAACCAGTGCCAGATAATAAAGCGGTCTGTACCCTTGCCCCATAGATGAAAGTCTTCTTCGATTTCATCATCATTGTTTATCGGGGTGTTGCCAAACTCTTCCCATAAGGTTTTATGGGTTTTGCCTTGCAAGCTTAATACGCCATTTTCAGAATTTGCTTCAAACCAATCTAGGATCTGATAGCGATATGCACCTTTATTCCAGATATGGAATTCGCATGGTAGGGAATTAGATTCATCAAATTGAATCTGCTGTAATTCACTCCATAACTGGTCTATTGATTTAGCCATGTTTTATAACTCCTTGCTTAATAATTCAATTTTAATAAATAAAAGTACTCAAAAACTTTTCTTAAAAAATATATAAAATCCGCTAATAATTTCTTTTGGAAAAAAATGCTATTTAAGCATATCTATTGTTATTATCGAGTGAGCTTATTAAGAGGTTTAAGCATGAATCTAGATAAAAACGAAAAAGAAATTCTTGTTTGACCAACCCAAAAAAAAGAGCCTTAGGGCTCTTTCTATTTTTAGGTGGCTTTTTCTTTAGGCACACCGCCAACAATCTGAAATGGTATCCAATGGTTAACCCATTTTTCTTTGGTACCACGTTTGCCCAACCAGTAAAAGTTCCAGTGAGGAATCCGTGGATGTGGTTTTTTGGTACCTTTGTAGTTGCCAGACTTTAGATCTTCATCGCGCTTTAGGATCGCTTCATTGATCTTTTTATTTGTTTCGGTACCAACAATAGTCGGCTTGTACTTATTAGCCTCAAATAAACGCAATTCACGCTTAATCAGCTCTAATTTAGGCTTGGCTTGTGTTGTTTCTGGTGTTAATGGTCTGAGATCTGGTTCTTTTTGGCTGAACCATAGAATCAAATTGATTAGCTTCTTCTGCAGTTCCATGAACGTGTTAATTTCTTGTTCATCTGGCAAGTTCTTTTCATCAAAAAACGTATCAATGAAATCGGTCATGCAGTCCTCAACAGTTGATTCAAAATCATCATCATCAGGGAAGTGCATGGTAATGGTTTTTGCTAAGCCAGTATCGGTATATACCGTGGTAAATAGCACCTTGCGATCGTTTAACGTGTTTTTCGCAAAAATAACACCGACCACTTGTTCATTTTGCACATAGAGGTTGGCGTTATCTGTTTGAACGTAGATCGCAATATCAGGTAGGTTTAATAGGAATCCGGGGATACTGCGGTTATATTCGGTCTTCACAAGCATTTGAATGACTTGATCTTCAAACCGATAAATATTTTTGGTTAGGCTCCATGAGCCAAGGGTAATGATTTCACCAATGTTGCAAGGTAGCTGATTGATAAATGAGAGTGGGATTTCTTGGCCAGTGGCTTGAACACCCATAATGGTACTGGTGCGTTTCATTCGTTCACGCCAGATAGGATCTCGACAATCTAGTGCAGCATATGTCCATTCATCACCACTGATTAGGCATTCGTGCGGATCTTTACTGTTTTGTCGTGCGATCGCATAAGCTTCTACACGTTTCATTAAGCCATTGAGGTTAAACTTCACATGCTCTAATCGCGCTGTGATGACTTTAAGCGGTATTCCTATCTTTGGATCTAAATCTTTATTTCTCATGTTGAGTAACCAGGATCTACATCAGATCAATATCTGAAAAAATTCGTTTAAAAAAGGACTTTAAAAGTCCTTTCGATTAGGCGTGAGCACTATTATTACAAGGCGGTGTAAACAAAGTGCCATCTAAGCGGATCATTCCAAAGCCGTAGGTTTTATCACGACCAATACCATTGAGCCATGCTGTTTTAAATAGCACTAAATCCCCAACAGTCGCACTAAATGAAATATCTCTGGTCTGGACTGGAATATTCAAAATGCTGAGCTGTGGTCCACATTGTTGCTCAATTATAGTGACATCCAATAGACCTTTGCTACTAAGAGCGTTTTTGGTGAATTCGGCTGCTTCATCTGCAGTTAGATTTTTACGCTTCTTACCTGAATTGCCTTTGGGTTTTTCGCCGTGGACCGAAATGTATTCTTCAATTTCTTGACGGTTAAAGCTACACTCTCGGTTAAGAGGAACCATGATTTTTCCAGTGATTTGCTGACCGTGCGAAATTTCAATGTATTCTTTGGCCATTGGGATTTTGACGTCCGATACGCACGTTCTTAAATAGATGTGCTTGCCATCAGTAAAAAATATGACTTTTGCGGAACAGAATGTCTCGACCTTATTTCGTTTAAACATTTCTCTAAAAATGTACTTGAACAAGTTCTTTTCATTTTCAGGGTGTGTAAGGGCAAAACAATTGGCTGTTAGTTTTATGTTATTCAGACTCATTTCGATATCCAGTTTTCTATAAACAGCATTATTAAGAACCATTACTTTAAATAAAGCCCTATTGACAATAAGGGTATTATTCAGCATTTATAAACGCTAAAAGTAACTTCTATGTGCATTAAACAAAAGTGGCTTATAATATACTTAAAACCCTCAAAAAGCGTAATACTCGTATTATGAAAATCAACCACAATTCATTAAACCCACACTTTCATGATACTTATTTTTGTGTTGGAAACTTTTTTTTTAAAAAATATATGCTTTGCTGATTATTTTAAACTATTGACTGTATTTTAAGCTGTGCGTAAACTTTAAGCGTTGTTTTGTACAATCCACACCTAGTTTGATCCTGTTTGGACGACTGAAAAATGAACATAAAGAATAGAACTACGTTGCAGTTTTATGAAGAACTGCAGTTGGTGTATGACCGTTTCAATGAAAGGCTATTCAAAAATGAATTACCAGATTGTTTGATTACGCTTCAACGTATCAACAAAAATACCGGTTATTGGTCTGAGAATAGATTTGCTTCGACAGAAGATGATACGGCGTATACGCACGAACTGGCCCTTAACCCTGATTACTTTGGCACCCAACCATTGCTTAACATTTTTAAATGCTATGCACATGAGATGTGTCATATGAAACAAAGCATTTGTGGTGAGCCATCTAAACGCTCATATCACAATGCTGAGTTTGTGACATTTATGCTTGAGATCGGTTTGATTATGACTGATGACGGCACAAAAGAAGGTCGCACGACAGGCGAGAAGATGACCGAAATCGTTGTACCTGATGGCTTGTTTATTCAAGTGTGCAATGAGCTTGTCGATGAAGGGCGTATCATCAAATGGTATGACAAGTACGCACCCAAAACGATTTCCAGTCTTGAAATGATTCAAGAGCAAGTGCAGTTGTTGGAGTCCATTCCGACTGCTTCTCCAAAGCTATTTCATATTGCCTTACTTGGCAATGAAATCAATTCAGCTTTGAAATCACCTAAAAAAGAGAAGCCAGTTGAGGAACCGACTCCCACTACAATGAATCCCTTTGATGTAGCGATCGGACTAATCGACATATCAAATACCGCTGCAAACCTTGGCGGTTATTATCCAACGGCTTTTGATGAAGATCCGCTAGATGATGACGACCAACCAATACCAGAACCTAAGGTTGTTAAACTTTATAAGGGTGAACAACCAAACGGCGATGATAACGAGTTTTTTGTACTCAAAGAAACTATGATCGGTGAAACACTCTATCAAGAGCTTGGTTCAGCCAATTTTGAAGAGCCTGAGCCTAAGAAACAGACTAGGGCATCTTTTGCGTGTCCTGAGTGTGGCCGTGGTGCAACGTGTAGTCCTACTTTTAGATTGTCGTGTACTGAATGTGAAGTTGAACTGGTACCGTCAAAATCCATTGATAAAAGCCAGGTGAAGAAAAACAAAAAGGCTGCTAAAGCTGACCAAGGGGATGCAGAATGAAAACGATTGAAGAGCTTGGAATTCTGTTTTCTTCACACAAATACCGTTTTTATAACGAAAAAGACTTACAACTCGCGATTGAGCAAATGTTTATTGCCAATGAGATTCCGTATGAACGTGAGGTTCGTCTATCAAATAAAGACATCATTGATTTTACTGTTGAGCTTGATGTCGGCAAGGTGGGTGTTGAATTAAAAATAGATGGTGCACGTAACGCATTATTGCGTCAGATCAATCGTTATTTAAGCCATGACAGCATAAAAGCGCTCTATGTGGTTGGTACACCGTATTGGGTGAATAACATTCCAATCCAACTGAACAATAAATTTATTTACCGCCATCGTATTTTAGTGGGGGTCTTCTAATGTATAAATCTTACGGCACCATTTCTCGTCAAGAAAAAAACTGGCACATTGAATGTGAACCACATGTTAAAACACGACTTAAGCGTGTATTCCCAAAAGTCAGCCAACATGCATCAAAATTTATTGAGTTAAGCGATACGCCGTCTAATTGTCACGACCTACTTTGGTTTATTGAACGTTATCCAATGCGTGTTGATGATCTTAAATACATGAAAGCGCAATCTAAGGCTTATGTGTCGCTAAAAGAAGATATTTTGGATGTGATGGACTATAAACGTCCGATCAAAACATTTGATCTTGCTGTGCCTCCATATGAGTATCAAAGAGCAGCTGCAGATCTACTACTTAATGTTAAAGGTTTGCTCTTGGGGGATGATTTGGGCCTTGGCAAAACAGCGAGTGGAATATGTCCGATGATTCTACCTGAATCGCTCCCGGCGCTTTTTGTGACAATGACACATCTTCCAATGCAAATTAAGAATGAAATTGAACGCTTTGCTCCGCACCTAAAATGTCACATCCTAAAGAAAGCATCGCCTTATCCATTGCACAAAGAGGGTGAAGCAGCACCCGATGTCATTATCACCAGTTATTCAAAGTTGAACGGTTGGGCTGAATATCTTGCCGGAAAGATTAAGTACGTAGTGTTTGACGAGATCCAAGAGTTACGGACTGGCTATACATCGCAAAAGTATTCCGCTGCTAAACTCTTTAGTGACCAAGCTGAATTACGCCTCGGTCTATCAGCTACACCGATTTATAACTACGGTGATGAATTCTACAACATCATTGAAATATTGCGTCCAGATAGCTTAGGTACCGCTACTGAATTCGCTCGTGAGTGGTGTTCACAAGAAAAACGTATTAATGATCCTAAAGCGTTTGGGATGTTTTTACGTGATGAAGGTCTAATGTTGCGCCGTACTCGAGCAGATGTAAATCGAGAGTTACCGCCAGTACAAATCATCCCTCAATATGTCGAAAGCGATCCTAAAGTACTGGATCAAATTAAGGGCAAGGCAATGGAACTGGCAAAAGTAATTTTAAGCTCTACTCAGGAATTCCAAGGGCAAAAGCTTCGTGCGACAGAAGAATTCAATATTATGATGCGCCAAGCAACAGGTATCGCCAAAGCGCCGTATGTCGCTGAGTTCGTGCGTATGCTTGTTGAGTCTGGTGAATCAGTCATGCTTTATGGTTGGCATCGAGATGTGTACAACATTTGGCTAGAACGCTTGGCTGAATTCAATCCTGTTATGTATACAGGCACGGAAGGACCTGCAGCTAAGGAACGTTCTAAACAAGCATTCTTGAATGATGAAAGCAAAGTCTTCATTAGTTCATTACGTTCATCTGCCGGGCTTGATGGCTTGCAGTACCACTCAAAATGCAAAACATTTGTGTTTGGTGAGTTGGATTGGTCGCCTGGTGTTCATGATCAATGTATTGGTCGCTTAGACCGTGACGGTCAAATCAAACAGATCTCGGCATATTACTTGTTGGCTGATTCGGGTTCAGATCCAATTATTTCTGATGTCTTAGGCATCAAAAAAGGCCAGTTGGAAGGAGTTAAAAACCCGAATGGCGAATTATTTGAACATTTAATTACGGACGGTGGCGGTATCAAGCGCTTAGCCGAACACATACTGAATAAGAAAGTAGCTTAAGAGAAACTTTATGACTGAACTTTACCTAGCTTGTTTTAGACATAATGTCGGCTCAAATATTGGGTGGCCTGGTTTTAACGGAAAGGGCTATACAACGAATGTTGATCAAGCGCACGTATATACTTTAGAGCAAGCTCAGGTAGCATGGGATAACGCACGGTCCATAGATCAACCGATCGCCGTGCACCACGTTCGCAAACATATTGTATGAAAGGTGGACTATCAATATATCCCCTCGATCTCACAAATAGATGATCCTTATATCAAGTATGTGGCGCTTGATGTGATTTGACAACACAAACGTAAACTGGACATTAAAGTCCTAAACTTTAACAATATAGTTGTAAACAAAGAGAGATTACAAAAAATGATAATGGGCGAGCTGTTTCTCAATACACATCTGCAAAAGATTGCAATTTTAAATTTGGGCAGTTTTTATAAAATCTTATGAAAAAGAATAAAATTCTATTAATAGTTCTTGTGGTTGGTATTATTGTTTTAGGTATTGTAATTTTTATAAAATCTCAAGCAGTTACAGAAACAAAAAGATTGGGTAACGGTGAAAATACCAACCATAATGAAACGAGTTCATCATACCAACCATAATGAAACGAGTTCATCTTCCAAACCATCTATTCAAAATACAAATCAAAGTTCGTTAGCTAAAAATCAAAATGATGAATTATTTATATTTAATTCTGATTTAAAAGCTTTAAGAGAAAAATATCCTGATGGTGTCATATATACTAATTTGCCAGTTTAAGACATTAATGTAAAAAGACACTTGAAAAGGATAATTTAGGTTTATTGTGCGATGGAAATGACGTCTTTTGGTTAGACTTTGCCACGGGCAAAACCAGTACAGATTTTTCTTCTGCTACAAAACTTCGGTATGACCAGGCCCTTTCGTTAAAAGATCGCTATATTCTTCTTCCTTTTGATATAGCCGATGCACATAAACGACCGCTTTTGTGTATGTCCAACTTAAATTGACCAACAAATTAGGTTCTTTATCCATAGCGAATAGATCTGAATAAACATTAAAGTTTTTACCCAAAAATGCATTGTGTAAGAAGTGAATAAGGTCTAGATCCACGTAGTTAACCGTAGACACAATCTTTAAGTATTCAGACAAAGCTTTAAACATCGGTGTTAGCTCTGCGATGGCACGGCTAAACCGCTGTTCTGATTTATGCTCTCTATATTTTTCAAAGCCATTTTTCAAAATCCTTTTGAGCTCTGCATCATCAAATGGAATATTTGAATAAAACTCACCAGTACTAAGATCTCCAAAATTAGACATAAAGTTATCAATCACGGGTAATTTACGTTCTAGAGATAAGCGCTGCGTTGATCTGATCAATTTAATGAATGAATAGAAAAACGGTAAGAAGCGTCTGTAGTAATCATAAATAACCTCTGCAAGCTTACGATCGCGAACATCAGCATTGATGGCTACACATTTAGGATATTGCGTAACAAAAATGGGTTTCTGCAGATAAATGGTAAGGTCCTTAAACACCTCAACACCATTTAGGCGATTAGATTTAAGAAATGACCAATCTACCAAGTCATAATCAACTGCACGAATCTCTCTTAGATTTAATTCATCAAACTTAATGTTGAGTAGGCGTAGGTAATCTACAAAATTAGCCAAGTACCATGGCTGAGTTTTATTGATGTTGTATTCAGGATGACTATCAATGTCCAAGTGATTTAATAAATTGGTCCACGACTTGTCAAGTCCAGCCAAATTAACTTGTTTGTCTATTCGATCAGGGGTAAGCATAGTAATCCCAATTGTATATACTAATTCGTAAGAAATTAGATACATTGTATCAATAATTCCTAGAATAAATATTCTTTTAAATTTTTTATCAATTCTAATTCGCCACACAACAAAAATGCTTATTTACTGAGCTAAAAACTTATATCCAATTAATTAAAACCCTATATAATTATCTTAATACTCTAATTCGAGTGAGTTGTTATGATTAGTGATCCAATCGAAATCGCAAAATTAAAACAAAGCATCTTAGATTTAAGAAACAATATTTTTCCTCCACAAAACCTTTTAACGGTTGATGGATTACCAATTTATTATGGTGAGAAAAAGTTTGTTGATGAATATCTTGCACAATGGATGGACTTTTATCAAAAAGCATTAGAACTTTCTAGTCCTTTTGGTGATCCTATTGATTTGTCCGAAATAAATGAAATTCATTTGCCTGTGCATTTTAATTTGCCCGTGTTTGCTCGTAATGTCACTCGCATGATTTTAAATAAAACACTGGCCAAGGAATCTATTACTTTTCGTTCAAGTGCAGATCTGTTTGAGAAGTGCGGATACTTCAATCGTGAATATACGGATTTAATTTATGAGTACTTTGATCGTGATGAAGATAACGTATTGGTCGGGCATCGACCGTATAACGATATTCGTGCGTACTTGTTTTATGCCGGCGATGAAGAGCGTCATCGCACGAGATTTTATAACTCTGGACTGGTGCTCGGTTATTCCGAAGGTTGGAACAGCATTGAGATCTTAGATAATCGTAACAACACCCGAAAACAGCGTAGTGATGCTTATACAAACCCTTTAGCGAAAAATAACACATGGTTCATCTACAAGAAGCTGTAATTAGCCAAAGCGCTGTGCGAGATCGCAATAGAGCCTTGGATCTATTGAAGTGGATTGCGATTGTGACCATGGTTATTGACCACGCATCAATATTATTTCCTCAATATAATCTGTTGTTGAGGACGATTGGCCGTTGTGCTTTTCCTATTTTTTGTATCATGCTTGCATTCAATTTGAACCAAGCTATTTCTAAAAAGAAAACCCATACATTAAAAAACTATTTTAAAAATTTGGCGTTGTTTTGTGTGCTATCAGAAGTACCGTATCAACTATTCAACCAAGAGCCATTTACAACACTGAACGTCATGCCTACGTTGCTTTTAGGATTTTTGCTTGTTGTATTGGGGGAATCTAAACATAAATATGCAACGCTGCAGTTTGTCTCTCTGTTAGTCGTGACCATATTGCTATCTAATTTTATTATGTATAGCGTGTGGGGCGTTTTATTAATTGTATTCCTGTATTTATTCTTTAAAACAACCAACGTTCGTTCTAAGAAATACTTTTTAATGATCAGCGTCTTGCTCACTTCATTGGCCAACATTTTCAACTGGTTGATTGGTGGCTACTATACGGATATGACTACATATTCTTTGGCATTCTCATTTGCTGTCAGTAGCGCCATTGCAACGTATATTGGTGCACAATTCCTACTGAAAGGACAGCACATGAATATACCTTTTGAAGTACCTCCAGTGGGGAAGTGGGCGTACTGGTTCTATCCAGTACATCTCGTCATCATCTGGATTCTTTTTAAATTTGCATAATAAATTTAGGCTCAAAAAAAGCACCAAAGTATTTATGACTAAGGTGCTTTTTTATTGCTTAATCAGCGTTATTCGCTAGATCCAGCATCTAAACCGAATGAGCTAATTTCTTGCTGTCTTTCTTGCTCAGCTGCTTGTTCTGGTGATGCTTGTGGAGTAGGTGCACCAGATTGGTTATTTTGTTGATCATATTGATTCAGCAATTGCTTTAATGCTTCAGGATCTTGAGCAATTTGATTCGCAATTTCTAATGTTGGGTCCTGTTGTTTTTTACCAGCAACATAACCAAAAATAGCCAAACCAATGAAAGCAGCGAAGAAAGTGGCAAGTACGATCAGTACAAACTTACCAATAATGCTACCTTTGAAGCGTTCAAACCAAGTTTCATCTTCATAGTGGTAAGGTTGGTTAATGTTTTGGCAACCATCACTAAATGCATCCATCCACGCATTACGAACCAATTGTTTAATTTGTTCTGTTTGCGGTAAATGACCTTTTTTAACCACGTTTACTTTGATTTTTGGCTCTGCTAATACAAAACGTTTTTCTTCACCATTACCTAGTGTATTAACGAGCTCTACGGTACCAGAACAAGTGAAATAACGACCAACATCATTGTTTTCTAAAGTATCAAAACCACTGATTTGTATTGTTAACTCTTTAAGATCGGCATTCGGGATTTTTATATTTTTAGGTTGACGATTCAAATCTTCAGAATCCGTATCAACTGAGATTGTTAAAAGGTCATTGTTACTAAAAATTGAAACAAGAGGGTCGTGAGATAGAATGTCTTTTTGCTTCTTAATTAAACTCACAATGTATCACCTGTTAAAATAGAAATTAAAAGTATTATATTTTAAAAAAGGGTTTTAGTGATAGTTTATTTTATGTTTAACGAAAAAAAAGCCACTTTTAAGAAAGTGGCTTTTAGGTTTAAGGGAGATAGTTATTATTTATAAAATATTCCTTTTTAATTCTCTTAATCTCCATGCCTTTGTCTAAAAGCAATTTAAACTCATTAAAATCATCACGCATAAGCTTATGAACCTTTAATGATTTTTGACTCTTAGCTTTGATAGCACTGTTGTATTGTACTGCAGCAACCAGATCGTAATGCTTATTTAGATCCAAACCATAAAGTGATGTTAATTTTTCAGAAATATAATCAAATATAACGGTCAAACAGATGACCTTATTGTTAGTGTTAGTCAGTATCTCTTCTGGAAATTCATTATTTCCCGAAGCTGCACTGGCTAAACGTGCCCATTCTGTCATGGGTAGGGAACCATCTTCACCAATCACGTTGATTAAGTTGTTTAAAAAGATAAAGCGGTGATTAAAAAACTTCACTTTGCTTTTTTGCAAAATTCTAAATGTATAAACGTTTGCCCAATACACAACATAGTTTTTAATCTTTAGACCATTGATTGAGTCTTGCGTTAATAAATCTTCATTGGTGATGCCATGATATTGAGTTGCTTCTTCAGTGACTTGTTTTTTTGGCTTCCAGTAGCTCTCTTCAGCATTATAAAGATACTGAACCTGTTCTATTGATGATGTGCGGCACTTTTTAATACGCGTCAAAATAGACGACTTAATAATGTCAGGCACATCAACTGGATTCTTGACTTTGGCGGTAAATTCCAGTGTGAGAAAACATAATGGTGCTGGCATAGCTTGGCCTTTCTAATATCCCTTAATTTATAACTTAAAACGTTCTATTTTCTGAATTGATATTCGCGAAATAAGGAACTAATTGCTTTTCTCGGTCATGAATGTATGCAGTTGATGACATATCCAATACCGCACCTGGTCCATAAGTTAGGTTTAGATTGATATTTTCACCGTTACCATCGATCAAGACGCCATTAAACCGCGCTTTGTCTGAATCTCCTTTTACAAATAGCTGTTGGCCAACATAACCGGACAAGCTATTGATATAGAGGTTTTTCATTTTTTCCGAAGATTGCAAAGCATTTATATAGAGAAGATCCATAATTTTTTCTTCTCCATTTTGATTTCTAATTTTTACTGTTTTTGGACCAACAACATCCACAATTGTAGCAATCCATAAGTCATGATGTTCAACTTCCCAACCATTGTAGCGACTTTCAATCCAATCGGGGCTTAAGAGTCTTGGCTTAAAGGGGTAGGAGTAGATTTTGAATATTAAGATCGAAACCACAATTATGATTGGCAAGCCAAAACATATTTTTATTTTATGTTTCTTAAAAGCACTGTTAAACATAACCGTATATACCAAAAAATTTAAAATCATTTTAACTTAAAATAATAAGTTTGTATTGGTTAAAACCATTGATATATCAATTATTCATCACTGTTATAGGTATAGCCATCATCACTACTGCGATCTTTACCTACTAATAATGCTTCAATACGCTTAGCTTCAGCTATTGTTCTGAGTGCATTTTCCTTTTTTTCTTGTCGTTCTGTATTTTCACGAATCGCTTCAAGAACCTCAGGAGATAAGGCGTTTTCAGGTTGTTGTTCTTGGGCTTCAGGCTCGGAAGCACTTGCTTCTTCAGCCTTTATAGGTTGGTCTTTTTTCTTAGGATCTACCAAGTCATAAAACACAAGTTCTTTTGATTCACTCGTTGCCGATTCGTCTAAAAACTTCTGTTCTTGACCTTTTAATGGATCTTGTTCATTTGGAGTATTAGAGTTATTACAGGCACTTAAAAGGGTGGAAATTAAAATAACCGTTGCGAAAATAAAAAGGGTTTTAGACACGTTGAAAATCCTTTAATATAATAACGTATTCTACATAATAAAAGTCCGTAGGTAAAAGTATGTCTTCAGATAAAAATAGTTCTGATAGTGCTACACAAAAGGTAAATATTACCAATGAGGTTTTAGATGAAGCTGCCATTAAACAGGCAATTGAAGCTAGTCAACCCCGTAAATCAGGTATTTTAAAGCGAGTCTTTTTTGATTTCGGGCGTAAAAGCCACTGGAGTTCAGCTAGAAAAGGGTTTTTACCGCATTTATCTAATATTAGATCAATGCTGTCTCCAACATGCCCCGAATGCGGTAAATCGATTTTAATGCATGACAACAGGATTCCACGTTCTTATAAAGGCAACGTGAATTGGGTATGTGCACACCCTTTATGTGAATATGAAATTGTCGCACCTAACAATTTTAAACAACTGAAAAGACTCATTGCTAATACTCACTACCCAAGAGGGCAAGAACGTTTAGCTTCAATGAGTAATGATGAAATAGACAAGCTTGTTAAAAACCATCAGTTTTCGTCTTATTTGTATTTAGCATTATCTATGTTTACAGGCTTGTACGTAGTTTATATGTTCTTTAAAGCGCTATATCCAATGCTTGTTGTACCAGGTGTATTATTGGTGTTTTATCTATACATGGTTAGCATCAATTCAGCTTATCGTGCGTGGCAAGTCCGTACTGGTCTTTTATTTTTACCGAATGCGCCATTCTTGGCATGGTTCCGCTATGCGCCAAAAAAATATAGCTTATCGTGGTATGACGGCAAAAACCCATTGCCAGTTGAAACACTGAATAAGTTAGCTGACCGTAAACAGCACCTAATCGACAATTTCAACAACAACGATAAAGGTGCTGATTAATATGCTGTTAAAACCAACGCTATTTGCGACTCTATTAGGATCAAGCGTTGCTTATGCTCAATTGCCTCAAAGTTCTGAGGCTCTAGGTGCATATGCAAACCATGTCAATTCTAATGGATCAAGTACACCATATCGACCATTTCAGGTCATGACCAACACTCAGCAAGAAATGGCGCCAGCAAAGCCAAGAGGATTTACGAGTCGTTACTTGGGCGTGAAGTACACACCGCAAAAAACTGAAGAAACTCCGACTAGCACTGAGCGCACGGCAGTTGCACAAAATGGACCACAACCTAGTGGCCAGCAAGCACCAGCACCACAACAACAACCCGTTCGCCAGAATATCCGTCCTGTTTCTTATACCTATCCAACTACGCAATACAATCAATACAACCAAGCGAGTGTATCTTACGATCAAACCGTACCGGGTAGAGTCGCTACTTTGAGTTGTGTTATTCATGCTGCGCGGTCAGAAGGTGTTCCGCTGTATGTTTTATTGGGTATACATAGCAAAGAGCGTGGTACCAATGGACAAACAGCGCAAAACAAAAACCGTTCATTGGATATGGGGCAATTCCAAATCAATTCCATGCACTTTAAACGTGGCGGTATGTTTGAAAATTATAACAGCCATTATGTGCGTACTGATGGATGTCTGAATGCGCGACTTGCAGCCAAGATCTTGCGAAATCGATTAACCACAAAACCGTCAACCGATTTTTGGGTTAGAGCAGCTGCTTACCACTCATGGACGCCATCTTTTAATGCGATATATCGCAATGGCACGGCGAAACAACCTGGTTTAGTTGCGTATGCACTTCAATGGAAAAAATGGCTTGAGAGAAAGGGGATAAATCCTAACTAATCAGCTGAATATATTTTTTAAGAAAAAAATTGCAGTTACGTAATGCGATATAATTTACCTATTCTTTACCCACTAAGGATTCAAAATGAACCTTAATACAACTTTAAAAAGTTTAGCTTTAACCTTATCCATGTCTGTTGTTGCTACTGCAGCTCAAGCCGATTTTGTTGGCAAAGTTGTACGTATTTCTGACGGCGACACTATCACCGTTTTAAACAACAACAATGAGCAGATCCGTGTTCGCTTCAACCAGATTGATGCACCAGAAAAAAGTCAAGCTTTTGGTCAGAAATCGCGTCAGAACATCAGTTTCTTGCATGAAACGATTGTGTATGTGCAAGAAAATAGTAAGGACCGCTACGGTCGTACTCTTGGTACCATTTTTCAGATGCGTACAAACCAAGTGCCCAACTTAAACATCGTGAATAGTGTTAACTATAAGCAAGTTAAAGATGGCTATGCATGGGCTTATCGTGAATATCTCAAAGATAAAATTATTTTGAGTGCTGAAAGCAACGCACGTTCTCAACGCCTTGGTTTATGGGCTGATCCAAACCCTGTTTATCCAAGCCAGTACCGTCACAATAAGTAATATTGATGAACGGTGAATTAAATACCGCTAAAGCCGTAGCGGTATTAAATAAATATCTACTGCAACAACAATGTGGTAATCGTATGGAACTGCAGTTTTTCAGTGAAGAACTGCAAGCTCAGATTGAAGCTCTCAGCTTGGCTTCTGTACGAAATGAGTTGGTTACTCAGTTGGCAAATTTGGGAAAATGTCTTTGTGATGAAAAGTTGGTGAATTGTTCAGCCAACGCAAATTACTCAGAAGTGGCAATAGATTTCCTTGAAATGCACTTAGAGTCGCTGGAAGGGCGACAGTTCAAAGAAGGTTTTATATGACATCTATTGTCATATCCACGGAATCCAATTAATCACCAGATCAGAACGAACCACTAAGCAATTAGTGGTTTTTTTCCTAAGGGAACTAGATCAATTGTAGATTTTTAAAAGGTAATGTTATGCCGAACAAAGATGATGAACATGCAACTAAATAAAGCTTTCTACCTTTACCTTACTTTTGTAGCGATTCTTTGGGCTATTATCTGGTGGTGTTTACTGATTAATATGCACCAGTACTTTAGTGCGGTTTTTTATGTTTTAACGGGGTACTATTTTATTAATAAAATTTTTTTGATGAAAATTAGTCCTTATTCATCAAAAATACTTTTTACAGTTTTATGGCCAATTGCTTATCCAGTTTTATTCTTAATACTCTTGTTCAAGAGGTGGGATAAAATTTAAATTTGAAATGACACACCTATAACAACACCCTAGAAGGTGAAGTAATCCGAAAGTTAATTGGTTCAGTGGATCAAGTTTTAGCTAAGTAGTTTAACCTTGGCAACAAAAAAGTCCCATTTGCAACATTGGGGCTTTTTCATATCTATTTTTTATAGGTTATGAATCAACTAGCTAAAAAAAGAACAGCCTTATGTTGCTTTCATGCTTATTAGTAATACACTTATTTGTGAAAATTTTGGCATTACACAGTAAGCGTCCGCTGAACACACCTTATGAATTCGTCCTATAAGCCTTAATTTAGTCCTCACTTAAAAACAAGTGGGAACTTAAATTTATGACTACAAATAACCAGACATCCATCGCATCTCTTACGATAAAACGAAGAACATATAGTGCTGAATTTAA
The DNA here is from genome assembly GCF_044057475.1 of Acinetobacter sp. P1332. Lineage (NCBI taxonomy): Bacteria > Pseudomonadati > Pseudomonadota > Gammaproteobacteria > Moraxellales > Moraxellaceae > Acinetobacter > Acinetobacter sp. P1332. Next base: position 233,833 of record NZ_CP171158.1, on the reverse strand, counting down.
ACAGCAGATCGTTCAGGCGTGTAAAGCATCGGAGGTTTCAATTGCTTCGGTCGCTTTGCAACATGGATTGAATACAAATCTTGTATCCAAATGGATTCGCTTAATTGATGCTAAGCTAGGGAATGATCGCTCACCACTACCGAATAAACCTGCATTTATTGCCTTATCTTGCTCTGCACCATTAGATCCTACTCCTACTGACATGTTAAAGGTTCAAATTACTTTACCCCACTCAAAAGCAGAAATTGGCTTGAAATGGCAAGTATCAGAAATATCTGCTTTAGCAGAATTACTCAAGGCACTTGCAACATGATCCGCATTGATGAAATCTGGCTTTCTACCCAACCTCTGGATATGCGAGCAGGGATGGATACGGCTATGGCTCAGGTGCTGAGAGCCTTTGGCTACATTAAACCGCATTGTGCTTACCTGTTCTGTAATAAACGTGGCCATCGCATGAAAGTGCTGGTACATGATGGACTGGGCATCTGGCTGTGTGCCCGGCGGTTGGAACAGGGAAAATTTCACTGGGCTAAAGTTCACCAGGGTGAAAGCGTAGCCCTCAGCCCAGAACAGTTACAGGCACTGATCCAGGGTTTGCCTTGGCAGCGCATTGGACGACAGCAAGTGGTCACAATGCTCTAAACTAGCTTGGTCCAAGTTGCTATTCTCCAAACGTTCTATTTCATTCTTCTCATGACCTCAGGCATACTGCGGTCATGAATACACTGCCTGATTTAAGCCAACTGACCCATGAACAACTGCTGGAATTTACTAGACAGTTGGCAATGCAACATCAGTCTCTGGCACAATCAAACCAGCAATTAGATGCCAAAGTTCAGCATCTTGAAGTATCCAATCTGCAATTAGATGCCAAAGTTCAGCATCTTTCCATTCTCAATCAAAAATACGAGCATGAACTTGCGCTGTTTAAAAAGCACAAATTCGACAGTAAAAACGAACATCTCACCGCAAAACAAATCCATCTCTGGGATGAAGCGGTCGAAGAAGATATTGCCGCTGTTGATCTGGAACTGGAACGGCTGAATGCAGATAAAACTGATGCAGCGACACACAAAGCCACAGTCAACAAACCTAAACGTCGACTGCTGCCCGATCATCTACACACCATCCGTATCGAGCATGAACCAACATCAACCCAATGTGCTTGTGGCTGCACCTTGCGTCGTATCGGCGAAGATATCAGTGAAAAACTACATTTCAGACCGGCACAGTTCTATAAGGAACAGCATGTGCGTGGCAAATGGGTCTGTGATCAGTGTGACACACTGACTCAGCAAGCGATGCCCGCCTATGTGATTGATAAAGGCATTGCCAGTCCTGAACTGCTTAGCCATGTGTTGGTCTCGAAATACGCAGATCATTTACCGCTGTACCGTCAACGTCTGATCTATCAGCGGGCGGGAATTGAGCTTTCTAGATCAACTTTATCTGACTGGATAGGTCGCTGCGGTGTAGAACTGGAACCTCTGGCCAATGCTTTAAAAGAGGTGGTGCTGCAACAGCGGGTGATCCATGCCGATGAAACGCCGGTCACCATTATGCGGATGGGTGATGATGAGAAAAAACCGAAGAAAGGTTATGTCTGGGCCTATGCCACTACACAGTACAATCCAGTTCAGGCAGTGATCTATGACTTTCAAGATAGTCGTTCAGGCCAGCATGCTGAAGAGTTCTTGAAAGGCTGGCAGGGCTATCTGGTCTGTGATGATTACAGTGGTTATAAAGCACGCTTTAAATCAGGCCAGGTCATTGAGGTGGGCTGCATGGCCCATGCACGTCGTAAATTCCATGAACTGCATGTGACCGGGAAAAGTCAGGTCGCTGAACAGGCATTGGTGCTGATTCAGAAACTGTATGCGATAGAAGCAGAACTCAGGAAAAAGACCGATGGTACGGCAGAACAGCGCCGCGAATACCGACAACAGCATAGTCAACCGGTGATGCAACAACTGTATGAATGGCTTAACCAACATCAACTGACTGTGCCATCGAGTTCTCCAACCGCCAAGGCCATCAATTACACTCTGAAGCGTTGGCCAGCTTTAAGCCGCTATCTGGATGATGGCAATCTACCTATAGATAATAATTGGGTGGAAAACCAGATGCGACCTTGGGCGTTGGGACGTAAGAATTGGCTATTTGCAGGTTCGCTGCGCAGCGGTCAGCGAGCAGCCAATATCATGACATTAATCCAGTCAGCAAAGCTGAATGGGCTGGATCCGTATGCCTATTTAAGTGATGTTCTGAAAAGGTTGCCGACACATAAAGTGACCCAAATAGAAGAATTACTGCCACACCGCTGGAAATCCAACTCAAATTAAAAAATAGGCATGGGATTCAGCGGACGCTTACATTACACAACAAATAGTTTCACATTTTTGGCAAAGCATAGAGTAGGGAAAGACATGGCGGAAAATTCACTCAAAAAAGGTCAGTACACACGCTTTAGTAATAAAATTGGACTCTACAGTGCGAATCAAGAAAACGTAGGTTTTATTAAAAAGGCTATTTGCATTATATGGTTGAAATTAGTTCTTCATCTAAATATTCATCACCGCCATACAATTCAACCAAGGTTGGAATATAAGCGCCATATTCCAACTTATTATTCTCTTGCTTGGTTGGAAATGCAGTTAAACCCTCATAACCTTCGGTTGATTTTAATGAAGATGATGGAGTCTTTAAAGTTGTAATAGATCGAGCCACTTTGTTATATAACATTTTTGCTCGAAGCACCTCAAAGGTATATCCTCGTCCCATTCGATTTGCGACCCTTGTAATACCATTATGCCCCTCAGTATAAGCATTGGTAATTCTTATTGGCGCATCCCAATAGGTGAATATATCCTCAAAGTGATTATTCACAGTTTTAGCAACGTCACGGAAAGACTTTAAATATTTGGGAATACTGCTTTCCCATTCATGAAACCTTTGTATGGCATCGTCTTTGGTTGTTGCTTCATAAATATTATAAAACTGCTCTTTGAGGTCATAAGCTTCCTTAAACTCAGGATGCCATTTTTCTAAATTTCCTAAAATTCTTTGTTGATCTTCGGTCAATGAATTTGGTCGTCTAAGCAGTATCCACCGTAAATGTTTTTTCATATTCAGTCGGGCATCACGATCCAAACTACTTTGTAAAGCTTTACGTTCAGTGTCTAAAGCTTCACTTGCCATTCTCACTACATGAAACTTATCAATAACCAACTTGGCATTTGGTAGGTGCAGACGGAATGACTTTTTGAAGGGTCGCCACATATCACTACAAATCCATTCTACTTTTTCTGCATCAGGCAGTTTGGCGAAGTATGGTATCAATGTATCTTGAGTTCTTTCAGGCAACATATCATATAAGCTGTTCATAGCAAGGTTGGTGATGACACAGCGATATGTTCCCATCAATTTAAGTTCATCAATACCCATAATCGTTGGAGTTTCAAACTTAATATCTCGTTCTAATTCCTCCACGAAATCGAGCGTAATGTTTTTAATGGTGTTCACGACTACACCCGTATCTTCGGCAAGTTGCGTAAAGGTTCGATCTAAGCAACGCTTGCGTACTTGCTGAATCAGCCGATGGGTCGCTCTGCGTTTTTCATCTAAGAAGCTGAGTTGAGGGGTAATCATGCTTTTGCATTCAGAACAGCGATAGCGTGTTCGTATCACCTCAATTTTTACAGGTTGCATCTGCAAGGGGGTATCAGCAAAATGATTGATACGCTGGCCGTGCTTATATAAGCGTCCACCGCATTCAGGGCATGTTTCCAAATGCTCACCGCTTGACTGTACGGTAATCATAATACAGCCATCTTCATTACGGTAATCTATCGGCTGTACACCTTCCAGTTGCAGAATATCAATCATTCCAATACTCCGTTATGTTAGACGATGCACATCAATGGTTTCACCATCTTTAAGCAATTTATACAGCACCTTGATCACATTCTGCATCGCTTGTGCATCGGTCTTGAGCAACAATGCTGATAAGTCTTGATGTGAGGTCAGTGCTTGAATAATTGCGCCTTTCGTTGCCGATGGCAAATTACCTTGCAAGGCTGTGGATTCAGGATTATTTTCAATCTGAGCCATAACTACATCGTTATTTCGTAGAATGGTTACTAAATGATTGATGTATACCACCTGTTCTTCACGGGTGGAAATATCGCCAAAAGTCTGAGCAATAAGATCAATGACTTCTTTCAGATAAGTCATTTTGGTTGGCTGTAAATCACCATTGGCTGTGCCTTGGATGGGGGCTAATGGTTGAGGTTCATCCGCTTCGGGATGATCGGTATCATCGGTTTTAAGTTTCTTTTTAAAGATGCCAAAGCCAGTCAGTACCAAGCCTGAAATATCAATTTCTTTAGCAGACATACCATTTAATCGTTTGGATAAGAGCTTGGTAAATGCCGAGAAGTTTTCAAGTTCAGGATCGCCAAAGTCAATAAGCTGTGCTACATAGGAATAAATACGGCTAAACTTATCCAAATTGCCTTTAAAGCGCATTAAAGTTTGTAATTCTACGTCTAACTGCTTGCGCTCAAATTCGGCTTTTTCTGCGCCTTCATCATTGCCGTCTGCTTTGGCTTGATCAAATGCAGTTTCCTGTAGCTCAATCGCCTGTTTGAGCATTTTCAGTTTTTGGTTAAACAGGCGGGCGACACGATCGGTTGCTTTAAACAGGTCGGGATGTGTGGTTTCTTTGAAATCATGATTGCTAATATCGCGGATAGTTTTAAAACGAGCTGCTTTAAACTCCTCCAAATCATCTTCGGTAATCAGATCAAGTTCTTCAATATTGTCTTTGATGGTATAAACCACATTCGGGTCTTGTACATCCACCATTTTTGCCCCGTTGTCGTACTTTTTGAAGCACTTTAAAATCCATTCAGGGTCATTTACAAAGTCAATTACAAAGGTTTGATCTTTGCCTGTGGTGGTACGGTTTAAGCGTGACAAGGTTTGTACCACTTCAACTTCATTGGCAATGACTTTATCAATGTACATGGCGCAGAGTTTGGGTTGGTCAAAGCCTGTTTGGAATTTATTCGCCACTACCATTAAGCGATATTCAGGGCGGTCAAATGCGATGCGTAAATCAGAATTAGGTGCATCGGCATTCATATTGGCTTCGGTAAATTCAGCATCTTCACCAACTTGAAATAGTGCCCCGTTTTCGCTATCACCATCTGCTTCATGGCTAATCTGTTTGCCCGTGAGCTTACCCGAAAATGCCACCAAGACATGGTAGGCACTGTAGTCAGGGTTATCTTCAATATATTTTTCTAAGGCAATTTTATATCGTGCTGCCGCAGGGCGTGAACTGGTCACGATCATGGCTTTGGCTTGACCATTGAGCAAATTGGCAACATTGTGGTGAAAGTGTTGAATAATAAACTGCACCTTTTGCGTGACATTGGTCGCGTGTAAAGCCATCCAACGAGCTAAGGCTTTCTTGGCTGCTTTAGAATTGACTCGTTTATCATCGTCAACAGCTTCACCGCCGAGTTTAAACGCAGTTTTATAAGGTACATAACCTTGTAGCACATCTAAAATAAAGCCTTCATCAATCGCTTGGCGTTGTGGGTACAAATGAAAGGATTCAGGCAAATTTTCATCACTGGCAGGCTCACCATTTTTAGTGCGCCCAAACAGCATTTTAGTCGAGTGTTTTGGAGTTGCAGTAAAGGCAAAGTGACTGATGTTTTTGGACTGTACACGCGCTTTTTGAATCTGCTCAAGCAGTTCCTCAACAGTCAGGTTAGCCATTGCTTCACCCGACTGCAATGCCAATGTCGCTTGCAGTTTAGATGCTGTTGAGCCTGTTTGCGAGGTATGTGCTTCATCAATCACAATACCGTAGTTACGGTCGCTTAAACTGGTATTGGTCAGAATCGCTTCCATCACATGCGGGAAAGTCTGAATGGTCACAATAATGATCTGTTTATTGGACAATAGTGCATCTTCAAGCTGTTTGCTTTTCGATTTGCCTGCATGTTCTTTGTCATCACGGTTAATTGCAGCAATTAAGCCTTTCTGATGATCTAATTGTTGAATCGCTTCCTGTAACTGGTCATCCAGTACCGTTCTGTCTGTCACCACAATGACGGAGTTATAAAACGGTGTACCGTCATTGTGACGCAAACGCACCAGTGAATGACACACCCAAGAGATTGTCGATGTTTTGCCTGAGCCTGCACTGTGTTCACACAGATAATTCAGTCCTACGCCTTTTTCTTGCACATCGGCAATGATTTTATTCACCGCATCAAACTGATGATAACGCGGGAAGATCAAGCGTTCCTGTACCGTCCAATTACCATATAGATCGACTTTGTTTTTCTTTTCTACATAGACAAAATTATGGAAAATTTTCAGCCAATTATCACGTTGGCAGACATAATCCCAAAAATACGCCACTGGATAATCCTCACCTTTGGCCGCATCCGCAGGAGGGTTGCCTGCATGTCCCTGATTACCTTTGTTAAACGGCAAGAAATAGGTGCTTTCACCATCTAAAGCGGTGGTCATGGCAATTTCAGATTCAGACAAGGCAAAATGCACAATTGCACCACGCTTGGGTGTCAGCAATGGCTCTTTACGTCTTGTTTTAGGGTCTATCGGCTTACGGTCATTTTTATACTGCTCAATGGCATCTTCTAAAGACTGGTTAAACTCAGTCTTAATTTCCACCGTTGCCATTGGCAAGCCATTAATAAAGAACACAAGGTCCAAAATCCCTGCATCTTTGGATGGATGATATTTGAGTTGTGGGACAACACGTAGAATATTGGCGTTATAGCGGTCAATGACGGCTTGATTGCGTCCATCTTCGGGTGCGCTTTCACTGAGGTCGATTGTGCCTGCGCCCGCCATGCTAAAGCCATGACGAAAGATATGGATTGTGCCTTTCTTATTCAGTTCATCATCCAAGCGGTCGATGATGCGTTTTTCGGTATTACTACCATTCAGTGCTTGCAGTTTTTCCCACTTTTCAGGCTGTGTAGCTTGAATCCATGTGATTAAATCTTCGGGATAGAGTGCATATTCGGTATGATAATTTTTACTTTGCCCAACCACCCAACCTTGCGCTTGCAGTTTTTGCACAATATAGGCTTCTAAGTGACTTTCGTAATGGGCTTTGTCTGCCAAAATATTCATGCTTTTTCCCCTAATTTTTAATTCTGTTGTAATGCCTGTTGCCAAAACGGGTCTTGATGCCATAACTCAGGCATTCCCATATTGGCTTTAGAGAGTGATGGATACTGCTCAATTAAATCTTTGAGTCGTTTTGCCCATGTTGAATTTGGGCTGATCTTATAAAGTAAGGTTTGTATTGCCACCAAAAGCATATAGGTACGCTTCTCATAGCGAATCGCGGTATTACTCAATATGATTGGTTGTTGAAGCCATTGAATTGCATTTGAAGTTGGAATCTTAATGCTGCGACCATGTTCTTTATTCCATAGTCTGCTATGGTGGGCGCATAAGTTTCGCACGTCATTCAGGCTTTTCAGCCATGATTCCAAGACTTCAGCATGTAGCCCTAGATTCTGAGCGATCTGTTTTTTGGCTTGATTGGATTTTAGCCCGACATAGAGATGGCTTAGTTCACCCCATGTCAGCATTTCGATCATCATCCATGAAGGCGGTAATTTCGGGCTGTCATATTTAGATAAGTAGTGGCGTAAGAAGTTTTCTTTACGCACTTTATCTTTCAACCCATCTTTGTCAGTCTGAGAGAGTGGGCGTTTATCAATAGCTTTTTCATCACGCTCTAAACGGCTTTTTTCATCCATTAATTGCCGTTCAATACTGGCAAGTAAACGCATGTGGGCATAGTTATGGCTAAAATGCTGTTCATCGGTGTACCAAAAGGCAGCACCCGATTGATGGCACAGTACATTGCAAATTTGTGCCCGTATTGCCACTTCAATACGCTCAATGGCATCCATGACCAAGAGCCTTAACTCTCGGTCAAAGATATATAGGTTGAGTACATCATCAAATGTGGTATTGGCTTTAAATTGATGTAATACCGTTGAATTAGCTGTAACTGCTTGCTGAAAAGGAATGGTATAAGCAGATAGGCGATAGTAGCCTATAAAACTGAGGTAGCGGTCTGCCCGTGCAAGATCAGGAATGATCAAGCCACGATCTTGCCATGTTTGAAGATGATCTTGATTGCTTTTTGCCTGTTTTATGAATTGAACCATAGTATTTTCTCAGGCAAAAAAAACCTGCCGATTTGTGCGTGAACAAGCGAACTTGAACCTAGGCATGGCAGGTATGTTGGAAAGAATAATGACAAATGTCGCTATTGAAGTAAAGCTAAATTTACAATTTGCTAAAAATTTCATGCCATGTGCTCCCGTACGTCAATCTTGCCTGTAACCGCATGGGAGATAATTGAAGCACGATATTCTTTTAGTTTTTCGATTAAGGCTTGTTGCTTGAAGATCAGATTGTCTAATATTAGATTTTCAGAATCTAAATACTCAACAATTTCATTTTGAATTTGTAAAGTTGGCAAAAACATCACAATATTCTTAACATTGTCTTTATTTAGTTTTGGTTGTGCAGTAGAAGTCATAGAAACTTGAAATTGATATTGAATTGTCTTGCTGTTTATTAAGTAATACATGAATTTGTTATTGATTCTTTGTTCTTTAAATCGGAGCAAAAACATATTTGGTGCTAAAGTGGCTTTTATTTTTTTATACGGCATTAAGCAAGCAAATCCAGCGTAAGCACCTACATTTGCTAATAATAATTCACCACCAAAAAGCTCTGATTTTTTCAAATATTTATGAGCATCTTCTGTAATATAAACTCCATTATTATTTAAATCCTCTCGAAGATCAGTCAAGCGTACTAATCGAGAAAAACCATAATCTAAATAATTTACATTTTTAGCTAAATCTGCAAACGAGCCATTGGCTGTATAGTCAGTTAAAACCTTTATCGTACGTTTAATTGAATAGTATTGCCAATCACAGGGAACCCTTCCCAACCATTCCACACCACTATCTTTCATCAGTGCATTCGGGTTTAAACCTTTGGTGACAGCATGAGAAATAATGGATTTACGCTGTTCTTCTAAAAGCTCAATTAACTTTTCTTGTTTGCTAATGAGTTTGTCAATTCGGGTGGTTTCAGTGTCGAGGAATGAAACAATGCGTTTCTGTTCATCCTCACTTGGTAAAACAACAGGCATTTTATTTAATTCGTCCATCTTTAAAGATTGACGCATACCTTCGCCCATAGAATAAAATACTTTCTGTAAATCGTAAGCACGGAATAAATAATTATAAAAATCTGCATTTTGTTTGGTTTTGACAGCAATATATGCAGACGTAATAATTCCGTGATATTTTGAGATAGCACTTCTTAAACTACGTTTATCATTTTGTAAATCTGTAAAACGGAAAACAATATCATTAGGTTTAATAATTTGATAAGTTTCAAAGGATTCAGGTAATAAGCCTTTGTTGTCATCAATATTCTTTTCTTTAATATTTCCATAACTTAAAGACAAAACATTGGTTTCTTTTAAGCCAATATTTTTCTTTTTGTTTTCAGTAAAAAGATAATAAAACCTTTTCAAACTCCAATGCTCAGGTACATCATCTAACCATTCCACACCACTCGGCTTATAACTTGGGTATTGTTTAAATTCCATTTTTAAACCTCCCCAAGCAATTGTGCGACTTCGGCAGACAACTCTTTGATCTCCGCCATAATTTCATTTGGATGGCGTGGTTGCTCAAATACATAAAAATAACGGTTAAAGTTAATTTCATAACCCACCACACCAACTTGACCATCCTTGGTGTCGGTATAACTGGTATCAGTCACCGCATCAGGCGCATGAGGAAGCACCTCTTTCGCCATATAGTCCTGAATATTCTGATTTAAAGGGATATTTTCATAGTCAGTGAGTTCACTATCCATTTGCACTTCACCGTTAATTTCAACAGCTTCGGCATCAGGATTTTGTACACCAAACGCAGCGATCAAAGCATTCTTTAAGCCCTTACTGACTTTGCTGAGTGGTAGATTTTTCAGGAATGTATTCTCAAACCAAGCATAGTCTTTGCCGTCACCAAACTGCTGCTCAATATAAGTGGCTATTGTTTGTCGGTCGCTGTCCAGTAACTTGCCAAACTCTTTTGATGCTTTAAATAACTCCAGTTTTTTACCATCAAATTGAAGATTGATGCGTAGAGGACGTAATACTTTCACTCGGCGGTAGCCAAAATCGGTATAGTCAAAAATCTTGCTGACTGAACTTTCTTCAAAATCAGCGTAAATACGGCTAATCGTATCAATTGAATCTTGGTCAATAAACTTGCGTTTATTGCCCTCATTTTTACGCATGGAAGAACCCATGCCAGTTGCATCAATCAGTTGCACTTTGCCTTTGCGTTGATCGGGTTTACGGTTTGAAATCAACCAAATATATGTACCAATACCTGTACGGAAGAAAATATCTGTCGGTAATGCCACAATTGCTTCGAGATAATCATTTTCTAAAATAAAGCGTCTAATTTCCGACTCGCCTGAGCCTGCACCACCGTTAAATAATGGTGAACCTGATAGCACAATCGCACCACGACCACCACCATTTTCAGGCAGTTCTAGTTTGGAAATCAGATTTTGTAAAAACAGCATTGAGCCGTCACTGGCTTTAGGCAAGCCCGCACCAAAACGCCCATTTAAGCCTTTTTCTTTATGCTCTAATTGAACCGCACTGGCATCTTTCGCCCATGACATACCAAAAGGCGGGTTAGAACATTGATAGTGGAAACGCTGTCCTGCAAATAAGTCATTACTGAGTGTACTGCCCAATTTAATATTTTGCGATAAATCACGGCTTGGGTCAGATTCTAGTTTTTTTAACAGCATTGAACCCAATGCGACAGCATGAGTTTCAGGCTGTAATTCTTGCCCGTGGGGTACAAGTACAGGGGCAACTTTATAGCGGTCCTTAAAACCGTCTACATAGTTCATCATGTCGGTTAGGAAGCCCGATGTACCACAGGTTTGATCATAAATAGTGCGGATTAAACCATTCTTTTGTTCAAACAGCTCATTATCAGGCTCAAGCAATAAAGTTGCTGCCAAATGCACAATATCGCGCGGAGTCATAAAGTCCTCAGACCCCGTACCGACTTCTGCACCAAATCTTGCAATTAAATGTTCATAGACATTACTCATGGTACGGTCAGGCACAACATTCGGATGTAAGTCGATGGCAGCGAAATTATTGCAAATACGCAGTAATAGATTGGCTTTGGCTAATTTATTAATTGTTGTATTGAAATCAAATTGTTCAAAGATGACACGTACATTTTCAGAGAAATTGGCGATGTAATCTTCAAGATTAGCTTTGGTTTTTGTACCGCCTAAATTGGAAAGGTTATAAGTCGATTTGTTATAGAACGGATTGCCGCTTACGTTAGTAAGAATATCGTCAAGCGCCATCCCTTGATCTTTGAATTGCGCATAAGTATTGAGAACAGCTTCTTTCGTTGGCTCAAGTACACATTCCAAACGTCTTAATACCGTAAAGGGTAAAATGATTTTGCCGAACTCTGTATGTGGGAAATCACCCCAAAGATCATTCGCATTGTTCCAAATAAAACTTGCCAGTGTAGATTCGGTATTGTTTGGTGCAGAAGCCATTTTGTTTTTCAACCTTATTTTGCAATAGTTAAATATTATGCAATAAACGTAAATTTTTCAACCTTGAAATGCAATATTTAAAAATTTCAAATCTGACTACTTTTTTATTTCATAATAAAGACTTAATGTTAAAATTTATCACAGGATAATCATTAGGCTTGGTGTGAGATGCCAAATAAGCAAGAAAAAATGACAGCATTTGGACAGTTTCGTATCTTAAAAATTGGAACAAAGTATATTCAAGCTGAACTGATCGGTAGTGTAAAAAATTATCAAGCCCAACTTGTCAAAAATGCCGTGCTATCAGATATAGAAATAGGTGCAACCATTTTTCTGAGAGTAAATGATCAATCTACCCAAAACAGATATGGCACTAAAGTTCAGTTTGAACCAATTGAGCTTTTAACTGACCAAGCTGAAATTGAGAAATACATTTTGGCTGACAGGAAGCGAGTAGCAGAAATTTACATTCAAGCAGCACAAGAAAATTTGGATAAAGGTTGGTATAGCGGTGATGCCATAGATAAGGCACTATTTTTTAGCGCAAGCCATCCAACTTATAAACCAATCAATATTGAGCTACGCCACAGACGACTCAAAAATATCATTCATGCTTGTTGTAATTATCAGTACAAAACAACAGCACACTTCATTCATTTGTGTCGAGCAACTATAGATATGTACAAAGATGAACAACGATTGAGTGATTTGGAATTAAGCCAGTTTGAACAAAGCATCATTAAGATTCAATCTGATTTGAATTTATCAGAAGAAAATGCTCAACAAAAAGCAAATGAATATTTGAGTCAACTAAAAGGATTATTAAAAAGCTAAATTCACTTTCAACCTTATAATGCAAATTTTAAAAATGATTAGCTCAAGTAGTTTCAACCTTAGATTGCAAAATTAGAGTTTGTTAAGTTAAAAATAAGGTGAGATTTATAAAAATCCCACCCTAAAATGCAAATAGCCCTTAAAAGAGGTGGAGAGTATGGGCTATAAAGAGATTAAGTGTTTAGGCTTCAAGTTCTTTAATAGCGATCCTCGTGGTGAAACTGATTTTGCACTGGATTTTAGGGCAACATTGCCACACTAATCTTGAAAACATTGACTCAAAAAGAAGCCCCGATATTCGGGGCTTTTTCATATCTGCTTTTACATATCGAACGACTGTCCACGTTCGTTAGTTTTGTTTAAATTCTGCGGTTCTATACCATACAGCTTTAGACCATCACCTAGAACGAGATCATCTACACGCTTTTCAAAACGAGTAAAGAAATCGTTCAGTCTTTGGAAGACTGGTGGTTCATCTAACAGTTTGGCCATGTTGTTTAATGTTTTACTTAGACTGTTCACAAGATTGAACTTTTGTTGACGGTCCAAAGACAAGCTGTTCGATGTATCTAAAAGGGTGGTGAGGCTTTCTTGAACCTTTAGATAGTTTTGATCATTGGTCACATTACTGACAATCAAATGCACTACTTTGTTTTTGATCTTCAATGTATCCAGATTCAATTGATCAAATGCAATGGTCCTATCAGTAAGATTTTCTCTAAATGTTTTGAGATTCTGCCACTCTGGATGTGCAGCCTCTAAATCAGATAAAACTTTCATGATTGACGCACGGTATTCGCTATCAGACGCACTAATCACAAAAAGTTCAGGATACGACCGCTTCTTAGAAACTTCTTCCTGAGCTTTATTGAGCTTATCTTCAGCGACAGCAATTGAACCCTCAACATCGGCATTACTAATACCAGCTTCATGAATTAACTTTCTAGCTTTATACATTTCTGCTGAATGAAGCCAAAAAGCGGTAAAGATAGCTGACTTAGCGTAGCTTTGATGATCGATACCTTGCTGAAGGTTTTGTTCGGGAATGGTCGAACGATCCACACTCTGCAATTTAACTGTATCTTTGTTGATGTCCTTGGATACATCAATATGTACTTTGGTATTTTGCATGCTATCCATACTTGGGTTTGTGCTAGTGGTTGGTTCTTTGGCACCCATTTTCTCGAATTCAATATCACCGGCTTTAATCTTTTGATGGCCATCTGCAGTAGCTACAACTTTCAAAACATCATTTTGAACTTTGGTGACATCAATTTCAGAAAGGATCTCCATATAAGACTTAATGCCCTCAAGAGTCATGACGGGCGTAGATACAGGTGCCGTAGCGGTTGGAGTTGATTTATCATCAAATGCTTTATCAAATGACGGCGGTTGGTACTTTGGTTTTGCATAGGATTTCGTGCTACCTGTACCAGCTGGTCCATCATAGTTAGCTTTTGATAGATCTTGTTTACGCTTTTCAATATTTGCGTTGTAATTTTCAATATTTGCTTGGTTTTTAGCTCGTATGTTCTGCAATTCCAGATATTTTTCATCTGATTGTGCAATCACAATGCCGTAATTCGGTTGGTATTCTTTATTAGGGAACTTGGCTGCATAAGCTTCGCGTTGACGGTTGTAGCGGTTAATTGCATACGCAACTTCAGGGATCTTGTTGTCTATACGTTTGACGGCGTTATTTAGTTCTTTTGCCAACTCTGCAGCTAAACGTTCAACACCTAAATATTGACGAGCATCATCCCAATCAGAAACAGATAATTTATTTTGGAAAACTGGGGGTAGGGTGATACGTGTATTTTCATGTTTGCTCACATCACCTAACACACCACTTAATGAAAAGTTGTGACAAGCTTCTTGTAAGCCAGGATTCAAACCAGACTCAAGCGTTTGGCCAGCATCGTTATCATAACCAACAAATATATTGGCTTCAGGATTGATGCTGCGGATAAGCTCAGCAACACTTGAGATATTGGATTTACTGTATGACGCTAAAACTTGTGTGTTTTCTGCAGTAAAACCCTCACCCAATAAACCAAGCTCTAAACCAGCATCCAACGCCTTACGTGCGCTGATCGCTGTTGCCCAACCCTCCTTGATCAAATAGTTCTTTGCATTTGGGTTAAAGACTTCATAGCCAACATCAGGATTTTTGCTAACAGGCAAGAATGCATCTTTCGTTTTGGCTTTATCAAAAAAGTACTTGCCCTTATGCAGTACTTCTTCAAGCTTGTTGGTTTCTTTGTTGCGCTTTTTTTGGCGATGGTGGGTGATACGCTGTAAATTGACGACTTTGTTATTGGTGTCAATTAACGGTGCAAGAATGACAGCTCTGCTTTTACGTAAATCAAAGCCTTTTTTCTTTTCGCCCTCAAGCTCAGGTTCAAAGTTGATAAAATGCTTTTGATACGCTAATACATTCTCTACTGTTTCAACGAGAAGCTGTTGATTGGTGGCTGATTCAGGAAGTTCACGCTTTACTGCTTCAATGGCTTCATCACGGGTAAAGTTATCTTTACGCATGATTTTAGCGCCGTATGGCTCTAGGTTCTTTTCAACCATATACGGCATTTGTCGAATGTCGCGTTTAAAGGTCTGAATGCTTCCAGTTTTATTATTAAAAAATGAATCGTCAATAACTTTACCAGCACGTTGCCACTCAATACGGATAGCGATTTGTGCAGCTAAGAGCTCTTTTTCTTGTTGAAGTAGATGCTTCTTTTGAGCTTCTTCAAACTCACGTACACGGCGATCAACATCTTCTTTGCTTGGTGGTTTGTAGTTAGGGTTTGAATCTCGTTGAGGCTTGATTACGTTCTTATAGTGGTCAGCAAAAGCAATTGAGATTTCAATGTCAGTTACACCAAAGCGGTGTCCTTTGAGCACTGGCCAGTATTCACCAGTATCACGGTTCATGTTTGGATAGATCCAATACATCCCTCGTGGTTTGACATTGTTGCTACTTGATTTACTAGGGTTATCTGATTCGGTGAGGCAAGGCACTTTTTCATCAAATACGGTCACGAATTGATATTTACCAGATGACTTGAATACGAATCCGTAGTTTCGCTCCAGTTCTTCTTGGAAAAACTGAAACATCGTATTTAAATCACAATTATGTCGGGCGCTCGGTACTTTCTCAGCCATAACAATTCCAATTTCTAATATATATTCAGGTGCAATGTGCTACCCAGGTTGCATAGGACTATTAATCATATGCTTAAGAAAATTTATACTTTTAGTATATACCGATTCTAAAAACATTTCTGTTTAATCTTTAATATAAGCTATGTCTAATAAAGGTTTAAAGAAAAATTAAAAGTTTTAATTTATTATTTTAATAAAAAAGATTTAAGCCCTCAATGTTATAATTTACAGACAATAAATAGGTTATGAGTGACCACTTATTTAGGGTTAAATTACTTTTATTAATTTGAGGTTTATATGTCAAAACAGTTGTTTTCGGGTTCTGTTGTAATCAATGGCAACGCCAATGTATACAGTTCAGGTTCAAACCATCAAATCGTTGGAAGTGGAAAACGAGTGACTAAGCAAGTACCTGTAAGCCCATTTAACGAAATCTGTATGAAAGGTCCAATGAGTCTGAAGTTTTTTGCTTCAAGTGATTCTAAAATGGAAATTACTGCAGACGATAATATTGTGGATCTTATTAGTGCTACTTTTCAGGGTGGTGTATTGGTTTTAGCTATTCAGGACAATGTGAGTTTTAGTACTCAGAGGTGGTTCCACTTGTTTGAACAACTAAAAGCGTATTTATAAGTGATATTCCGCTCTAGTTAAGCCACCTTGTTTTGTTGGGGTAGCTGATCATAGTAAAACTCATTTGGTGTCATTTTGTCTAGACTCGAATGAGGTCGTTTCAGATTATAAAACTCAAAATATGCACTCAATTGCTTTTTCGCATCTGTGACACTGCTATAAGCTTTGAGATACACCTCTTCATATTTAACGCTCCGCCATAATCGTTCAACCATCACATTATCTACCCATCGACCTTTACCATCCATACTGATTTGAATGCCATTTGATTTCAATACATCAATAAATGCATCACTGGTGAACTGACTGCCTTGGTCTGTATTCAATATTTCAGGTGATCCATATTTTTCAATCGCTTCATTTAAAGCCGAAATACAAAAATCCACCTCCATACTAATCGATACCCTATGCGCAAGTACCTTGCGGCTATGCCAATCAATCACAGCACATAAATAAACAAAGCCTTTTGCCATAGGGATATACGTTATATCAGTAGACCACACTTGATTACTGCGCTGAATAGCCAATCCTTTGAGCAGATATGGATATTTACGGTGAGCTTGATTAGCCTGGCTTAAATTTGGTTTGCAATATAACGCCTGAATACCCATTTTCTTCATTAAAGTACGTGTATGACGTCGTCCTATATGATGCCCTTGACGATTCAACAAATCACGCATCATACGACTGCCTGCAAAAGGATATTGCATATGTAATTCATCAATACATCGCATCAGCTTCAGATCTGATGAGCTAACAGGTTTTGGGCGATAATAATAACAACCACGAGAGACTTTCAGTAACTTAGCTTGTTTAGATACTGAAATCTGAAGTGAGTGATCGATTAACTTTTGTGGTTGAAGCGGCCCAGTTTCTTCAACACACCTTCTAAAAAATCAATTTCTAATGCCTGCTCACCGATTTTTGCATGTAACTTTTTAAGATCAATGGGAGGTTCTGATGGAGCTTTTGATTGATCGAAAGCTTGTGAGGAAGCTGAGATCAATTGATTTTTCCAGTCAATAATTTGGTTTTGATGAACATCAAACTCAGAACTCAATTCAGCAAGTGTTTTTTCTGCTTTGATCGCAGCAAGTGCTACCTTAGCCTTAAAGTCGTTTGAATGATTTCTTCTTGGTCTACGTGCCATAAAATACTCCATATATTGATGTTTATAACATCATTTGAGGAGCAGAGTATCACTTATAGGAGTTGTTCAAATTTCCGGATCCATCTCTCTCGTTCACCGTTAGAAGTATCGATCACTTACCCAACTTTAAAAGCTATTGATTTAAAAGGTTCAGGCAATATCCAGATCTTAAATCTAAATGAAGATAAATTTACCGCAAGTATTAGTGGATCTGGAAATATGGATTTAGACGGTACCATTGAACACTGTGTCTTATCTTTGAAAGGATCAGGCAATTTTGATGCGTTACCACTGAAAAGCACCAATTTAGAAGTGGCGCTATCTGGTTCAGGCAATATCTTTTGTACAGCTATCAATTCAGCTCAAGTACAGCTTTCAGGCTCAGGCAACGTTAAAGTTTATGGAAACCCAATCCATAAGACACAAAACCGAACTGGTTCAGGACAAATTAGTTTTAAATAGGTCGATAAACCTAGTTGTAAGACACTAAACCGAACTAGATCAGGAAACATTTGTCTTAAGTAGATCGATAAACCTAGTTCAATGAAAGTTTAGAGAAAAATAAACCCCAAAAGTTTGCTACCTTTGGGGGTCTATGTTTGACATTCAAATTATCGAAATAAAAATATTATTAATGAAGTTTTCGGACCATTCAGGATCGTTCGATTTACTCAAAATATCTTTGAGCCAAACCTTTAATGTTTCAATTGGATAATCTGCATTTTTGTATAAGTTAATCACGGTGATAATCTGTTGATTCAGTGCTGTTGTTGAATCATTACGTGCGATCATTTCTACAAGTTTTGTGTAGGCCTGAAGGAGTTCTGGTTCTTCAGCTCCAGTGACTTTACGGGGTTGCTTGCTAATCTGGCCAAGAATCTCAATAAATTGTTCTTTGACCAGCTCAATCGGGTGGATCTGACTAAATCCCTGTTGAGTCAGTAAGGCGTATGCGCGTAAAACCAAGCTAAACCAATTCTTTTTGGTCATGCTATCAGGATAGAGGCCTATATCATCCAACTGTTGTTTGATGCCAAAGAATAGGGCACTGATAGAGTAGTTCGGGTTAACCGTGCTTTGAATTGCAGTCGTCCACACGGCATTTTGCATTTTATGACGTATAACATCACGCGTGTAATCAACGCCGTATAAACATTTAAAATCGTTCCAGTCACTTAGATCTAGCTGTTCTTCAGTAAATTCAGGTCCAATCATGGCTGCGTTTACAGCTCGGCATGCTTCTGTTGCGTAATAGATACCGGGATTGCGCTTTATTTTGCTTTCTAATGCTGTTTTATGGTCATTATCATTGAAAATATAGAAGCGTGAAAACGGGAATTCGGCACGGAAATCACGTACTACATTCATGATGTTGCCAGCCACGTACACGACAATGACTGGAATAGAGTATTGAATTGATTCTGCAATTGCTTCACCAGTGGCGTAGCCCTCACAAAAGATTATCCGATCTTGGTTCCATGCATCCAATGGATCTTTATATAAGATTTTGAAAGCGCCGTTTGCAAGTACACCACGTAATGTAAACTTATCTTCACCACGCTTGTTTTTGTGTTCAGCGATGGTCTGAAGGAAAATGATTTGATTTTTGAGGTTTTGCCCCTCAACTAAAAGCTTGTTCTGGCGTAGCGACTGTTGATCTAGATCTGGTTGCAGATCAATAATACGGTTCAGAATAATGGTGTTGTTCTTGTGTTGAGGGTAGTACTGGCTGACATAATCAATCAGCTCATTTTTAGTGAAGTTGCTTGGATTGTACAATCTAGCATGACTGAAGCTAATCTGCTTTTTCACATTGTAGTTGTGTGGACGGTTTGACAAGGGTAGGCTTCTGGCCCATTCAAAACCCATATAGATTTGAGCCAATATCTCTTGGTCTTTTTTGTTCTTCTCAGCACTTTTGCATGAGTTTAAGAAGCGTTTAAGATCTTCTTCTTGCTGTTCCTTGGTATATACGGTGTCACCAGGTTGCAGATCCATTTCTTGAATGTATTCATACAAGCTGTAAGTGAAGTTTGCACCGCCAGCATGAAACCAACCATAAGACATACGTGCGTTATCTAGATCTACAAGATACCAGGCCGTTTTTTTCTTATTTTTTGTGGCGTCATTGTGGTGATTGGTTCTGAGGTAAATACGTTTAGAGCTTCGTTCAAGCTGAAAGTCACTCTCACGATCAAATACAATGCCCTCATTTTCAAGATGCGATCTAAATATTTTAGATAGCGTACCAATATCGATACCATACTTGATCATGAGGGGGTTCATAAATAAAGAAACTCACTTATAAATATTTTATAACCAGCGGTTGAGCAACGACATATTTTGATGGGTTGTTAGTTTGCAACGTGATTTCATGAGCGTAATGCCATGCCTTAGTGATACGGTTTAGGATGACACTTTCAAGGTCGTCTTCTAAGAATTCGTAAAGATTAAATCGCACGTTGTTTAAGATCAGTTTTTTATAACCTTTCACAAGGGTATTTAAAAAATTCTGGGATTGGTCCATAAAGGCGTTAACGTCAGCATCATAACTTATTGTGTTATTCACGACTGCATTATAAAAGTACTGCTCAGAATCAATTTTAATAATATGCATCTGCTCTAAGAATGACTCTAAATAAGCTGGATGCATATTTTTACTTAAAAACTTACAGATCCGCTTATTCTTGTTGTCGTTAAAATAGATGTATTTAGAGGTTAGCTCAGCATTAATCACTGTGACATATTCGCCGTCCACACGAAACTTCACGGTATTATTGTTGGTGAACTGCAGCATTAATTCTGTGAAGATATAGCTATCTAACGTTTTTTCATGCTTAAACGTCTGCTTGTCCAAGAAATAACTGTTGTACTGAAGATCTGCAACATTGGCATAGCTTTGAACGAATTGAGCTATGTCATTGTGCATGTTTTGGGTGTCGAGATCCGATACTTCAGTTGAAACCGATTGAAAGGCACTATTTTTATAAAGATGCCCTAATAATTCTGTTTGATTGTAGTTTTTAGGTTTAACTTTCAAGCCAACAGTAAACTCGTCTTGCTCATAATTCCCTTTAATTAGATTGCTTAAATAACTTTCAGCTTCTTGAAAAGATACGTTTCCAAGGTTGTCTAAAAATGATTTTAAGGAAGTGCCATCTAATCGTACTGCAACATGAGATATAAATGATGGATCGAACTCGAAACGCATAATACTTCATTGATTGAAATGGGTATTAAAATTATATAACAGGTTTAAGGAAAAAAGAATGAAAACCTTTAAGTATTATTACCATAAAAGTAATTTTGAATTGATTTAATAAGTTTAGTTTCGGTTTCTTGAGTATATAAACTACCTGAAATTAGTTTTAAGCCAGTATCAGTTTTAAGCCAATGTAGTGTATTAAAATGGTCATTAGCGATATGGCTACTCTTGTGCATGCGCGACACAAAACCAGTGTTCAGACCAGTATCAAACAGGCGTGGACAACTTGGTGCGTGGACATGATAGAGGACTTCACGGCGTTGATTGCTAGAGGGTGATTTACCTACGCCACGGCGTACTGGCATACCTTTGTGCTTTCTATAACTATTGAGAAATGAATCAATCGTATCGTTATACGTGGGTTGCATCAGGTAGCCACGGTGATTGTAGATGTCAGTTTTAGGATGAATAGAAAAATTAAATAAGCTAAGCATTTTACCAAGTAAGATTAATAGCTCAGGACTACCTTTAAGGTTGGTACCAATCAAACTATCTTTAATGGTTTTAATAGTATCCGTGCGATACTCTAAAACCACATAGTCTCCCCAATTAGAGGTTAAGCTTAAAGGATCTTCATCAGATATGTTGGCTTCAGTATCTTCATAGCAAAACACGATGATCAGTACTTTAACGTTGTTTCCGTTAAACAAAACTTCGTTTTGATGCGCGAAAAAACCATATAAAGGTTTGTCGTTGTGTCCTAGACCTGGTGTATGAATAAAGTTGGTCCACTGAAAGTAGTAATTCAGCAAATGACCATCGACATAGCGACCGTTTTCATCATTCAATAGGGTGCGATATACATCATTTTCAAGCTTTAGCACGGGTTGGCTGTACCGCCAAGCGCTCAACGCTGCAGTCGTAAATGCAAAGTCATAAAAGTTAAACTCAGGGTTCATATTTTTATAGAACAATGCATAAGGCTGTAACACACTTTCCCATACCTGTAATGGGATAAAGATGTTGGAACCCCACTTAGGAATCTCCGCAAAATAACCAGTGCCATAGGTATGATTTACGTTATCCCAAAACAGGCGTTCTAGCTGTTTATAGTCTGGAATGTCTTCGCTTTTAACCAATGATGCTGTACATAATGCTAACTTTTTCTCCAGTGCCAATAATTGACTGACAGGAGGGTATAAGCGACCAGCTTTTTGCGTAAAAACTTCCGCATTCAACTTTGATATAACATCAGCAAAGATTGAATCTTTCACTATACTGGTCTTCCATAAAAGGTGTGTGAGGGTGGCTAATTAGTATAAGGCATTCTAACAAGTTGTATGTATTCTATAAGGCGTAAAACTCTAAAAAGTTGATAATATATATCAGTTTTTAAAGCATTCACATTTCATACATAATTCTAACCTTGCTCAAATATAACATCATATTGTTTGCGATTTCTAAACAACAGTTTAACTAATCTGCAATATATCAGGGTAGAGCTGAGTATAGGGCTTAATCATTACTTTTGTTCAGCATGAGATAATAGTTTGTGGAATTTCCGTGAATATGATTAAAAAAGCTTTAAAACTTATTAGAGATCGGTTATATTACGAATCAAGGGATATTACCCTATTTAATAAACTATTAGACTGAGATTGTTCTAATAGTTTTTTTTTGCCCTTTTTTTGACATTTCCTGTTTTTTCTTCTATAGCTTCTGCTATATTTCTCCATATTTTACTCTATTTTTCGTTATTTTGATTAATTTTTAATCAATGTTAAAAGCTTAAATAATCAGCAACTTAGCCATTTATACCCACTACTATCCACAAAAACCTGTGCATAAAAAAACCAAATATTAAATCCCAAAATGGAATTTCTTCAATTTTAAGCTATAATTATGCTCATAGTTTTAATCATTGTAGTGGACTTAGTTATGAGCCATGTAGACCAAATAGAAACGATTAAAATTACTAACCGCGAAATCGGAATATTGCCTAACAATGTGCCAGTAGTAGATCAGTTTTTGAATAACTACCGCACACATAAAGCATCAACGACTCATTCAGTGGCTAGTAATTCACCTTTAATGAACATTACCAATTCAATGCATGTGCATCGAGTAGAAGATTCCCCCTATACTCAACCTATTCGTAAACTTCATTAGAAATAAAAAAAGCAGCGATTTCGCTGCTTTTTTATTGCCTATTGCATTTCTTTAGTGCTGATCCATATAGCTTTGAGTGAGCTTCTTACGCTCGTAATTCTCTTTGAGCTGTATGCCAATACCAATAATTATTATAGGTAAAATGGCTAGGGCAAAAAGAATGCAGATCGAATCAAAAATTGGCCTGGGCATATGAGCGCATTATTGCGGATTCGCATTGGTTAATTCCTCCAGTGTTGGGGTCGTTTGCGGGAGAGGGCGAAATCCTACGCTAAGGCTTTGGCCAACGATATTCTCCGGTAAGATTGATGTGTTCCCAGGGGATAGGAGAAGTCGCTTGATATCTAGTATGACGTCTGTCGCACCTGCTTGATCGCGGCCGCGATAGCTAGATCGCGTTGCTCCTCTTCTCCATCCGCGTTCCAAGCTGCGGAAAGGCACCCATAAGCGTACGCCTGGTCGAGCAGGCGACGCGGATCGACGTCCAGCGCACGAGAGAATGCGTCCGCCATCTGTGCAATGCGTCTAGGATCGAGACAAAGGTCGTCTCTGTCAGCCGGATCGTAGAACATATTGGCGGCGCCAAAGCCCACTTCACCGACCAGACCGACGGGATCTATCACCAGCCAGCCGCGACTGGAGAACATGATGTTTTCATGATGCAGATCGCCATGTAGCCCACGCAGTTCCGAGGCATTGCTCATCATTTGATCGGCTATAATCGCCGCGTGGACGTAGTCAGTTTGACAACCTGCGTTTTGATCATCGCGCGCCCGCTGAAACAAAGCTGCAAAGCGATCCCGGATCGGGAGAAGGGCAGAAGGCAGGGGTTCCTCAGATGCGGCATACAGCTTCGCCATTAGTTCCGCTGCAATTTCGGTCGCCTGGTAGTCGCCGTGCTCGGCAACGATGTGAGAGAGCATTCGCTCCCCGGCATATTCGAGCAACATCAGATTGTTCTCACGACCGAGCAACCGGACTGCTCCCCTCCCATTGCGCCATACCAGATAGTCGGCCCCGCGCAGTTCATCAGCAATGTCTTCTATAGGTTTCAATCCCTTGACGATTGCAGGAGTCCCGTCTGGCAATGAAACTTTCCAAACGAGGCTGGAAAAGGTGTCCGCAATGAGAACAGGTTGCGAAACGTGCCAATGAGCAGGAAAAACAGGCGGCATGAACATCAACCCCAAGTCAGAGGGTCCAATCGCAGATAGAAGGCAAGGCGTTCGCGGTCGGGGGCTTCGATCCCCAATACATTGAATAGGACAGCGAAGGCGCGCTCTGCTTCATCTGGCGCTGCCCAGTTCTCTTCGGCGTTAGCAATCATGAGTGCCAAATCGGCATAGCGATCTGCTGTTCCGAGCCGCCCAAGGTCGATCAGACCCGTGCATTGAAGAGTTTTAGGGTCCACCATGAAGTTCGGCATGCAGGGATCACCATGGCAAACAACCATATCGGTGCGCTCTTGGTCGAGCCGCACCGGTAGCTCTCGTTCGACACGAGCCAAAAGATCGAGCTGCGGCGTACTCTTGTCCTCGTCCGGTAAGAAGTCGGGATTGACGGCATTGCGGGACACCACATCAACGGCGCGTCCGAACATTCGCGACAGCCTGCGCTCAAACGGACATTGATCAACCGATAGGCTGTGAACAGCGCCAAGTTGCTGCCCCATTGACGGCCACGCTTTGAGCAAATCCGCTCCAGACAGATCAGCCGCCGGTACTCCCGGAATTGCCGTTATCACCAAGCATGCACCCTCCTGTTCCTCCTGCCAGTTGATCACCTCGGGGCAAGCCACACCTCGACCTTTGAGCCAAATGAGGCGGTCACGCTCTCCAGCGAGCTCACCGCGGCGGGAAGCAGGTGCGATTTTCGCGAAGGCATGCCCGTCACCACGTCGAAAAACAAAATCACCAGATTCTCCGCCTCTGACAGGCAACCAGTCAGAATGCGATTCACCAAAAAAAATATTAGTTCGATTCAATGGAGGTTCCTTCAGTTTTCTGATGAAGCGCGGAGGTGAGAGGTGGTCCCACTTGTTTGAACAACTAAAAGCTTATTTATAAGTGATACTCTGCTCTAGTTAAGCTACCTTATTTTGTTGTGGTAGCTGGTCATAGTATAACTCATCTGGAGTCATTTTGTCCAGACTCGAATGAGGTCGTTTCAAATTATAAAATTCAAAATATGCGTTTAATTGCTTCTTCGCATCCAAAACATTGCTGTAGGCTTTGAGATACACCTCTTCATATTTAACGCTCCGCCATAATCGTTCAACCATCACATTATCAACCCATCGACCTTTACCATCCATACTGATTTGAATGCCATTTGATTTCAATACATCAATAAATGCATCACTGGTAAACTGACTGCCTTGGTCTGTATTAAAGACTTCAGGTCGGCCATATTTTTCAATAGCTTCATTTAATGTTTCTATGCAAAATGTAACCTCCATACTAATCGATACTCTATGCGCAAGTACCTTGCGGCTATGCCAATCAATCACAGCACATAAATAAACAAAGCCTTTTGCCATAGGGATATACGTTATATCCGTAGACCACACTTGATTACTGCGCTGAATAGCCAATCCTTTGAGCAGATATGGATATTTACGGTGAGCTTGATTGGCCTGACTTAGATTTGGTTTACGATATAACGCATTAATGCCCATTTTCTTCATTAAAGTACGTGTATGACGTCGTCCTATATGATGTCCTTGACGATTCAATAAATCACGCATCATACGGCTACCTGCAAAAGGGTATTGCATATGTAACTCATCCATACAGCGCATCAGCTTCAGATCTGATTCACTCACAGGTTTTGGGCGATAGTAATAACAACCACGGGAGACTTTCAGCAGCTTAGCTTGCTTAGATACTGAAATCTGAAGTGAGTCATCGATTAACTTTTGTGGTTGAAGCGACCCAGTTTCTTCAACACACCTTCTAAAAAATCAATTTCTAATGCCTGCTCACCGATTTTTGCATGTAGTTTTTTTAGATCGATGGGTGGTTCTGTTGGAGCTTTTGATTGATCGAAAGCTTGCGAGGAAGCTGAAATCAGTTGATTTTTCCAGTCAATAATTTGGTTTTGATGAACATCAAATTCAGCACTCAATTCAGCAAGTGTTTTTTCTGCTTTAATCGCAGCAAGTGCTACCTTAGCTTTAAAGTCATTTGAATGATTTCTTCTTGGTCTACGTGTCATAAAATACTCCATATATTGATGTTTATAACATCATTTGGGGAGCAAAATATCACTTATAAGTGTTGTTCAAATTTCCTGATCCACCTCTGTGGCTCAACCTGCGAAAAGAAACGAGTTGCTACGTAAGTCCGAGAACATGCTTTCCATGGTCTCTGAGCTCGCCTTTGGGACCGACATATCGGTAGAGAGTGACGCGCTCGATGCCGAGTTCCTTGCAGAGATCGGAAACTGAAGTATCGCGCTGGGCCATGGCGGCTTGTGCGAGACGCACCTGAGCTTTGGTGAGCGCGAATTTTCGTCCGCCCTTGCGACCGCGCGCTCTCGCGGAGGCGAGACCCGCCATGGTGCGCTCTCGGATCAGATCCCGCTCGAACTCGGCCAAGGTGGCGAAGATTCCGAACACCATGCGACCGGACGCAGTCGTGGTGTCGATCTGAGCGCCCTTTCCAGTCAGAACCCGCAGGCCGATCTTGCGGTCTGACAGCTCCTTCACCGTGTTGACCAGATGGGCAAGCGATCGTCCGAGGCGATCGAGCTTCCAGACCACCAGCACATCGCCGTCACGCAATGACTTGAGGCAGGCAGTCAAGCCAGGGCGATCATCACGACCGCCGGAAGCAAGATCATCATAGATATTGTCCCGTTCGACACCTGCGGCGCGCAAGGCGTCGTGCTGCAGGTCGAGAGACTGCGAGCCATCGGCTTTGGAGACGCGGGCATATCCGATCAGCATGTATCACAAACGTTGGTTTGAGGCGGCGCTTCGGCCACGATTGCATTGACCTCTGGAAATGTATCTCAACCAGCTTCATAAACAAAGCGTCTTGAACGCTATCAGATTTTGAAAAAGGAACATGTATGCCGCGTCGCGTCACTCTAACCGATCGGCAGAAAGACGCGCTGTTGCGCTTGCCGACTTCACAGACGGATTTGCTCAAGCACTATACGCTGAGTGATGAAGACCTTGGGCATATCAGGCTGCGTCGGCGCGCTCACAACAGGTTCGGCTTCGCCCTGCAATTGTGTGTCCTGCGCTATCCCGGCCGGGTGCTGGCTCCAGGCGAACTGATCCCTGCAGAGGTCATCGAATTTATCGGAGCGCAGCTTGGCCTGGGTGCCGACGATCTCGTAGACTATGCTGCCCGCGAGGAAACACGGCACGAGCATCTTGCCGAGTTACGGGGGCTCTACGGCTTCCGCACCTTCTCCGGACGTGGTGCGAGCGAGCTGAAGGAATGGTTGTTCCGAGAAGCCGAGATGGCGGTGTCGAACGAGGATATCGCCCGTCGCTTCGTAGCCGAGTGCCGACGCACCCGCACTGTCCTTCCCGCGACATCCACGATCGAGCGGCTTTGTGCCGCGGCTCTCGTCGATGCCGAGCGACGCATCGAGACGAGGATCGCCAGTCGGCTGCCTATGTCGATCCGAGAACAGTTGCTGGCATTGCTCGAGGAGACGGCTGATGATCGGGTGACCCGTTTTGTGTGGCTGCGCCAGTTCGAGCCTGGCTCGAACTCTTCGTCGGCCAACCGGCTGCTCGACCGGCTCGAATATCTGCAACGCATCGATCTCCCCGAGGATCTGCTTGCCGGCGTTCCTGCCCATCGGGTGACTCGTCTGCGCAGGCAGGGTGAACGGTATTATGCCGACGGCATGCGCGATCTCCCGGAGGACAGGCGGCTTGCGATCTTGGCTGTTTGCGTCTCGGAATGGCAGGCGATGTTGGCCGACGCAGTGGTCGAAACCCACGACCGGATCGTCGGCCGTCTCTACCGTGCTTCGGAGCGTATTTGCCATGCAAAGGTCGCAGACGAAGCGGGGGTGGTGCGTGACACCCTGAAATCCTTCGCCGAGATCGGGGGCGCCCTGGTCGATGCACAGGATGATGGCCAGCCGCTGGGCGATGTCATCGCGAGGGCACTGTTGCAAAGTTAGCGATGAGGCAGCCTTTTGTCTTATTCAAAGGCCTTACGTTTCAAAAACTCTGCTTACCAGGCGCATTTCGCCCAGGGGATCACCATAATAAAATGCTGAGGCCTGGCCTTTGCGTAGTGCACGCATCACCTCAATACCTTTGATGGTGGCGTAAGCCGTCTTCATGGATTTAAATCCCAGCGTGGCGCCGATTATCCGTTTCAGTTTGCCATGATCGCATTCAATCACGTTGTTCCGGTACTTAATCTGTCGGTGTTCAACGTCAGACGGGCACCGGCCTTCGCGTTTGAGCAGAGCAAGCGCGCGACCATAGGCGGGCGCTTTATCCGTGTTGATGAATCGCGGGATCTGCCACTTCTTCACGTTGTTGAGGATTTTACCCAGAAACCGGTATGCAGCTTTGCTGTTACGACGGGAGGAGAGATAAAAATCGACAGTGCGGCCCCGGCTGTCGACGGCCCGGTACAGATACGCCCAGCGGCCATTGACCTTCACGTAGGTTTCATCCATGTGCCACGGGCAAAGATCGGAAGGGTTACGCCAGTACCAGCGCAGCCGTTTTTCCATTTCAGGCGCATAACGCTGAACCCAGCGGTAAATCGTGGAGTGATCGACATTCACTCCGCGTTCAGCCAGCATCTCCTGCAGCTCACGGTAACTGATGCCGTATTTGCAGTACCAGCGTACGGCCCACAGAATGATGTCACGCTGAAAATGCCGGCCTTTGAATGGGTTCATGTGCAGCTCCATCAGCAAAAGGGGATGATAAGTTTATCACCACCGACTATTTGCAACAGTGCCGATAAAAATATATCATCATGAACAATAAAACTGTCTGCTTACATAAACAGTAATACAAGGGGTGTTATGAGCCATATTCAACGGGAAACGTCTTGCTCGAGGCCGCGATTAAATTCCAACCTGGATGCTGATTTATATGGGTATAGATGGGCTCGCGATAATGTCGGGCAATCAGGTGCGACAATCTATCGATTGTATGGGAAGCCCAATGCGCCAGAGTTGTTTCTGAAACATGGCAAAGGTAGCGTTGCCAATGATGTTACAGATGAGATGGTCAGACTAAACTGGCTGACGGCATTTATGCCTCTTCCGACCATCAAGCATTTTATCCGTACTCCTGATGATGCATGGTTACTCACCACTGCGATCCCCGGGAAAACAGCATTCCAGGTATTAGAAGAATATCCTGATTCAGGTGAAAATATTGTTGATGCGCTGGCAGTGTTCCTGCGCCGGTTGCATTCGATTCCTGTTTGTAATTGTCCTTTTAACAGCGATCGCGTATTTCGTCTCGCTCAGGCGCAATCACGAATGAATAACGGTTTGGTTGATGCTAGTGATTTTGATGACGAGCGTAATGGCTGGCCTGTTGAACAAGTCTGGAAAGAAATGCATAAGCTTTTGCCATTCTCACCGGATTCAGTCGTCACTCATGGTGATTTCTCACTTGATAACCTTATTTTTGACGAGGGGAAATTAATAGGTTGTATTGATGTTGGACGAGTCGGAATCGCAGACCGATACCAGGATCTTGCCATCCTATGGAACTGCCTCGGTGAGTTTTCTCCTTCATTACAGAAACGGCTTTTTCAAAAATATGGTATTGATAATCCTGATATGAATAAATTGCAGTTTCATTTGATGCTCGATGAGTTTTTCTGATAGTTAGTCTTTGTAGAGACACAAACCTGAAATTCCGGACACCGCGCTTCAGGACATCTCCCTGGACGCCGATATCTGGCAGTATCCGGACGGTACTATCGAACGCCGGGCCAACGGTACTACCCTGCCCTTTATGACTGACGACCGGCTATCTCACCCACGCACTTCTCCCTGAAATTTAGCATCGTCGCGGTTAATGTCGAAAATTTGCCACCTGACGTGGTTGGCATCGAGGGTGAAAACTGCCGTGGCGAGGGTGTTCTCCTCATCCGGATCGTCGGCAGCCAGCCGGTATTCACCGGCATCAATTTTCAGATTGATATCGTGCAGCACCTGGGTGGTGCCGAAATGTTTAGCGACCGCGCTAAATTCGGCACTGTTGCAAAGTTAGCGATGAGGCAGCCTTTTGTCTTATTCAAAGGCCTTACGTTTCAAAAACTCTGCTTACCAGGCGCATTTCGCCCAGGGGATCACCATAATAAAATGCTGAGGCCTGGCCTTTGCGTAGTGCACGCATCACCTCAATACCTTTGATGGTGGCGTAAGCCGTCTTCATGGATTTAAATCCCAGCGTGGCGCCGATTATCCGTTTCAGTTTGCCATGATCGCATTCAATCACGTTGTTCCGGTACTTAATCTGTCGGTGTTCAACGTCAGACGGGCACCGGCCTTCGCGTTTGAGCAGAGCAAGCGCGCGACCATAGGCGGGCGCTTTATCCGTGTTGATGAATCGCGGGATCTGCCACTTCTTCACGTTGTTGAGGATTTTACCCAGAAACCGGTATGCAGCTTTGCTGTTACGACGGGAGGAGAGATAAAAATCGACAGTGCGGCCCCGGCTGTCGACGGCCCGGTACAGATACGCCCAGCGGCCATTGACCTTCACGTAGGTTTCATCCATGTGCCACGGGCAAAGATCGGAAGGGTTACGCCAGTACCAGCGCAGCCGTTTTTCCATTTCAGGCGCATAACGCTGAACCCAGCGGTAAATCGTGGAGTGATCGACATTCACTCCGCGTTCAGCCAGCATCTCCTGCAGCTCACGGTAACTGATGCCGTATTTGCAGTACCAGCGTACGGCCCACAGAATGATGTCACGCTGAAAATGCCGGCCTTTGAATGGGTTCATGTGCAGCTCCATCAGCAAAAGGGGATGATAAGTTTATCACCACCGACTATTTGCAACAGTGCCATCGCGAGTGGGTCAGGGTGGGACGGCTTAAAAACCCTTGTTGCAATGGCAACCAGGCTGACCGCCACCATGGCCGACGATCCGCTCAATCATGTGCTCGACGGTTATCACCGCTTCCGCCGATACGCTCCACGCATGTTGCGCCTGCTCGATCTGCGAGCTGCGCCCGTTGCACTGCCGCTTCTGGAAGCGGTGACGGCCCTTCGTACCGGTTTGAACGATGCCGCGATGACCAGCTTCTTGCGGCCCAGCTCGAAATGGCATCGCCACCTTCGGGCCCAGAGGGCTGGCGACGCTCGCCTATGGGAGATCGCGGTGCTGTTCCATCTGCGCGATGCGTTCCGCTCCGGAGATGTCTGGCTTACTAGGTCCCGGCGCTATGGCGATCTGAAACACGCACTCGTTCCGGCACAAGCCATCGCGGAAGGCGGTCGTCTCGCTGTGCCATTGCGGCCGGAGGAATGGCTGGCAGACCGGCAAGCTCGCCTCGACATGCGGTTGCGCGAGCTTGGCCGTGCCGCTCGCGCAGGCACGATCCCGGGCGGGTCGATTGAAAACGGCGTTCTGCATATCGAGAAACTCGAAGCCGCCGCGCCGACAGGCGCCGAAGATCTGGTGCTCGATCTCTACAAGCAGATCCCGCCCACGCGCATCACCGATCTCCTGCTGGAGGTGGATGCGGCGACCGGCTTCACCGAAGCGTTCACCCATCTGCGCACAGGAGCACCCTGCGCTGACCGGATCGGGCTAATGAACGTTATCTTGGCGGAAGGGATCAACCTCGGCTTGCGCAAAATGGCGGATGCGACAAACACCCACACCTTCTGGGAATTGATCCGCATTGGACGGTGGCATGTCGAGGGCGAAGCCTATGACCGGGCGCTGGCCATGGTGGTCGAGGCACAGGCAGCGTTACCCATGGCCCGGTTCTGGGGCATGGGCACGTCGGCTTCGAGCGACGGACAGTTCTTCGTCGCTACAGAGCAAGGTGAGGCCATGAACCTGGTCAACGCGAAATATGGCAATACCCCGGGCCTGAAAGCCTATAGCCACGTCTCCGACCAATATGCGCCGTTCGCAACCCAGGTGATTCCTGCAACGGCAAGCGAAGCGCCTTACATCCTCGATGGCCTGCTGATGAACGATGCTGGACGCCATATCCGCGAGCAGTTCACCGACACGGGCGGCTTCACCGATCACGTCTTTGCCGCATGTGCCATTCTCGGCTACCGGTTCGCTCCGCGCATCCGCGACCTGCCATCCAAACGGCTCTACGCGTTCAATCCGTCGGCCGCCCCGGCGCACCTGCGAGCGTTGATCGGCGGAAAGGTCAACCAAGCCATGATCGAGCGCAATTGGCCCGACATCCTGCGCATCGCCGCCACCATTGCTGCCGGGACCGTCGCGCCAAGCCAGATTCTGCGGAAACTCGCCTCCTATCCGCGGCAGAACGAGCTCGCGACAGCCCTGCGGGAAGTCGGTCGCGTCGAGCGCACCCTGTTCATGATCGACTGGATTCTGGATGCCGAACTCCAACGGCGTGCCCAGATCGGGCTCAACAAAGGCGAAGCTCATCATGCGCTGAAGCGGGCAATCAGCTTCCACCGCCGCGGTGAAATCCGCGACCGTTCCGCCGAAGGCCAGCATTACCGCATCGCCGGCATGAATCTGCTCGCCGCCATCATCATCTTCTGGAACACCATGAAGCTCGGCGAGGTCGTTGCAAACCAGAAACGCGATGGAAAGCTGCTATCGCCCGATCTCTTGGCCCATGTTTCGCCGCTCGGATGGGAACACATCAATCTCACCGGAGAATATCGCTGGCCAAAGCCTTAGCGTAGGATTCCGCCCCCTCCCGCAAACGACCCCAGTGTTGGTGGTTTTGTGGCGACTGGTTCATTTGCTGGTGCTTCAGGTGACACTTCTGGTACTTCAGGTGATACTTCTGGTGTTGAATTTGGTTCTTGTTGTGGATCTAACTTGTCTTCATAAGACTCTTGTGGAAGGCTATTGCTTGCAACAAAGTTATCTAGAATATCCTGAGCCTTATATGCCTTATTGCATTCGTCATTTGAGGCGTACATTTCTTTTTGTACGCTATCGTCTAAATACTTTTCTCGGCCATCACTAACATCATCGCTGTAATAACCAGCTTTCTTAGCAGAATCTATATAAATGGAATAACAAATATTTAAAACATTACTACGCTCGTAATCATGTTTGTAATACCAGTCAATACTACGTTCCTTTGCATCAGTTTTCGTATCTTCAAGGTATTGATCTAAGCGTTTCTCTTGTGGCGTAGACGAACACCCGATGATTAACAATGAGGTGCTTAAAACTATAAGTTTTTTAATCATGGTTTTAGCTTAAAACAAACGATACCTTTATAGTACAACATTAATTCGTTAAATAATATTTTTGGAATTTTAATTTGTGACGGTTAAACAGTGCATTTTCAAACAATTAAGCCATTTTTTCCCATAATTTTAGATAAATATTGTTGTCTTTTTTCGCGTAGATTATTGAAAACAGGAAGTAATTTAACCACTTGAAATGTTCATCCAACTAAAGATTAAGAAATAAGCCCTTAAAAGTGTTTGTTTATCAACCCTTAAACCTATTTAAACATTTTAAAATTGTATATACTTAAACCATTACTAGATTAACTTCAGTAATTATTACTAAAGAAAGTTAAAAATTGGATGAATTTTAATGAGTAGTTTGTTCATAGTAGAGTCACCCGGAAAGGTCGAAAAAATTCAACATATCTTGGATGACCTGTATCCGCACGAATTCGTTGTACGCGCTTCAGTTGGCCATGTATGTGATTTACCTAATCATGAGATCGGTTTCTCATATCCAGCCTTTGTTCCTAAATACGAAATATCTCAAAATAAAACACGCGTTGTTCAAGAATTAAGACAGGCTGCTAAAAATGCAGATACGGTTTTCCTCGCAACTGACTTGGACCGTGAAGGTGAAGCCATTGCATATCACTTAAAACGTATCCTGAACTTATCTGACGATCAGTATATTCGCGTCAAATATAACGCTATTGATAAAACTACGATCGCTAATGCACTTCAAAATGGTGAAGAGCTGGATCAAGGTATGGTGGCATCTCAAGAAACACGCCGTTTCCTTGACCGTATGATCGGTTTTTACTTGTATGAGCCAATTTCAAATATTTTAAAAGGCAAATTTCCTGTTGGCCGTGTTCAATCTGCCGTACTCGTTGTGCTTGGTGATTTAGAAGATCTACTGAAAAACTTCAAATCACATGAACATTACAACCTTGAAGTAACTCTAAAACAAGGTTGGGCTGCGAAATGGGATTTTTCTAAGTGGCTTAATCCTGAAATGAAGGATGTGCACAATAACCAGTGGTTAGATAAAGCTTCAATTACCCGTCTACAAAGCGAAATTGATAAAAAAGACTTAACCATTACCAGTGTTGAAACTAAGCCATCTTTCCGTAGTGCTCCAGCGCCGTTTATTACTGTTGATCTGCAAGCTGCAGCTGCAGCGCGTCTTGGTTTGGATCTAAAACAAACTATGGATGCAGCGCAAAAGTTATATGAAGGTGGTTATATCACTTACCATCGTACTGATGCTGCCGTAATTTCGCCTGAGGGCATGCAAGCTCTAGAAGCTTTTGGTGAGAGAGAGGGCATTGCGATTATCGGCAATAAAGCCAAATCTCGCGATGGTGCTCAAGAAGCACATGAATGTATTCGTCCTAGTGACTTCTTTACCTTTGAAGCTGGTGAGGACAAAGTTCAAAAGGATCTATACCGTCTAATCTGGTTGCGTACTGTTGCATCGCAAATGGCTCCAGCTGAATACGAAGTTAAATCCGTTGTAGGTGTCTATAAAGATGTCACGCTCAATGTAGATGGTGAAAGCATTACTAAAGATGCTGAATTCAAAGCTTCTAGCCGTATCTTAAAGGAAGATGGTTGGTTGGGTTTATTAAAGACCTACAGTATTGATGAAAATGCACTTGAATACGTGGACGGTGAAGAAGATTCAGAAAAAGAACCTGAACATACGCTACCTATGGATATTGAGGTCGGTCAAAACCACAATGTTATTGCTGGTAAAGTTATCGCGACCAAAACCAAACCACGTTCACGCTACACCGTACCATCATTGGTCAAATTACTTGAGAAAAAAGGAATTGGTCGTCCTAGTACTTATCAATCAATCTTTGAACGTTTAATCAAGCACGGCTATATCAAGCTTGTTAAAAAGAAAATTGAAGTTACACCGCATGGATTGACCTTGATTCAAAACATTAGAGGTAAGTTTAGTTTTGCAGATCCGCTTTACACCAAAGAAATTGAAGAAACACTGGATCTAATCGCTACTGGTGATGCCGATTACAAACAAGAACTCCAAAAGTTCCATTTAGGGATTGAAAGTGAATTAGGACAGTTCTCAAAACATTGGCTTGATTCATTCCCTATCTACAAATGTAATAACTGTGATGACGGACGCATGTTGCCGAAAATCGGTACCAATCGCGACAAAACAACATCGGTCTACTGGTCATGTAATTCATGCAAAAGTTCAGCGCCAAACAGAAATGTTGATGGTAAAGATGAACCGGGTAAGCCAACTGTACGTGAGCCAACTACTCATTTATGTTTATGTGGCAAAACACTGACTCAGGTTACAACTGATAAATCTGTATTTTTTGAGTGCTCTCAACGTGCGTTCGTAGATGGCACCTGTAAAGAAACATACCGTTCTACAAATGACGAAAGCGGTAACTTGGTTCCTGATTTTGACGAATATCGCCGTAACCATACATACAAATGTCAGCTTGAAGGGTGTGGCGGTTGGTTGCGTGAGTTAAAAGGTATTTCAACTTCTTCAGGTAAGCCGTATCACTTCTTTTCTTGTGAAAAATCCAATCCAAACCTGAAAGGCAAAAAATGTAAGTCGGGTCCATTAGAGGTGTTCCCTGATGGTAGTCCTAACTACGAGCCAAGATTCCAAGTGACCAAAACAGAGTATCCATGTATCTGTAAAAAGCCTCTTATACATACCAAGTACCGCAAAGAACCTGGTGTTTACGAAGAGCGATACAGTTGTGAAGCTGCATCATGTAAACGTTATTTCGACATATTGCCAGATGGATCACCAGATACCCAACTTACAAAATCTCGCACTGGCAACGAAGCCAAGTGTTTTGAGTGTGGTCAGACCATGATTCAGTCTGCATTTAATTTACGTGGTGAACGTAAGTTTAAATGGGATTGCTTTAGCTGTGGTGCAAGTGGATACGACAACAACGGTGAGCCAGTTCAACGTGGTAAAAAGAAAGCCAAGTCTAAATCGACCTCTACAAAAGCTAAATCAAGTAAATAATTGAATAGGTGAATAAATGAGTAATCACGAACCAGATGATATGGACAACATCGGGAAGGAAGCTGAAGAAGCGCTCAAACCCCAACCCGATGATGAACATGTAAGTGAGCCTGAACAGCCGGCCAAAACAGCAAAAAAGGGCAAAAAAGTAGACATTGATGAAAACTTTTTTGCTAAGCATAAAAAGCTAATCTTGATTGGCGGTGGTGTTCTTTTCTTTTTGTTAGTTGCTGTGGTTATTTTTGGCAATCAAAACATCGAAGTTGAACGTCCACAACAAAGCGATGTTGAACTTGAAGCTCGACTGCAGAGTGAAGTTGCAAGACGAGTAAAAGAAGAAAGTATGAAATTGGCTGCTCAGCGCAATGAAATTATCGACCGTATTAGTCGTAACTTTGACTGTAACGCACCACAAGTATTCTGTCATGCACAAGATACGTCAGAACCGTATTCAACTGTCGTTTCTAGTTTGCAGAACTTCCAATTTAAGCCAGATACGCCGTATGAAGTTTACATTGAAGTCTACCCCTTGAAAGTGGATGCCCAAAACCCACAATCAAGTCAGCGTAAAGGAAGTGTTTGTAGCCCGAACAACGTGCACCTTTTCTTATGCCAAAAAATCGTAATGAAAAATCCTGCGCTTATGGCCAATCAGATCCGCGAACTATATGCGCTGCTAACGCCGTCTATGACTTATCGCTTGCAGATCAGCAGTCGTCCAATTACGCCAAGTGACATCGATCTGACATTGATTTCTACCGAACTGGACAAAATGAATGCCGATTCTGCAACTGCTAGTGAACCTGAATTGGAGTGTGTACCGCCAGATCCTAAAAAAGATCCTGTTGCGTACAACTTATACGAAACAGGGGGCATGTCTTGTCAAGACATCATGAAGGACTTAGCTTTACGTAAGACTACTACTCCAGCTGGTCAAGCTGGTCAAGCTCAACAAAGTGGTGGTGAGCAACCACAATATCAACCGCAAAGTCCTGATGCATTTGGTACGCCAGAAGCAACACATTAAACATACCAATAAGAAACGGATTGATTTTGGTTAATCCGCTATTAATTGGCTTTTGGTTGAGAATACTAATTTAAGCATCTGTTTATCAAATAGATCTTAAAAAAATGAAACAATAAAATGCAGATTTATTCTGCATTTTTTAATTTTCACATTACAATAGTTTAAATTCGCAACTTTTAAGCAACCGGGTACGCTATGAACAACCCAATCAAAATTCAAGATCTGCAAGTGGCAGATTTGCCGTCCACGTTTAAGCTGAAGAAAAAACATAAAGAAGAAGTTTTTCTGAAGTACAAAGAGTTGAATGAGGCACTATTCAAAGTAGGGTACATTCCAGTGACGTTCTCAGACTTTGTGCATGCACTTATAGAAACTGGCGTAAAGGGATTTTCTGTCGAAGAATATGTCAATGCTCAATTAAACTCTTAATTTTAGAAGTCTAATTATTTTTTTGATGTCAAAAAAAAGTGGACCACATTCGTAATCCACTCCTTTATTTTTTTAACGATTAACTTTCTTTTTTGGTACCACACTGAGGGCAAAACAGCATATTGTCCTGAAGTGGTTCACCACATTTCACACAAAACATATTCTTTTTCGGTTTGATGATCACGGGTACTTGATCTGATAGATCCTGACCGTGTGTTTCAGGGTTATTCATCAATCCAAGATGTGTACCATGTGTTCTTGGTGAGCTTTTATTGATTGCGCTATTCATCTGGTTCATAGATGACATGCGGTTAATATCTGCTTCAGACGTTGGGGCAACCACAATGCTTTGGCTTTTGGCAAAGTCGGCTAAATGCTCTTTCAGTACAACAGCATCATCAGTACAAGCAGTCATGCTCAAGATCGCACGGTTTTGATATTTACCGAAGGTCGTTGTGCTAATTTCAGCGTACCAGACACGTAACGTCATGGTTTCAACATTGATGACTTCTTTTTGTGATTTCACGCTGTCGTCAAGGTAACGGCCAAAGTTTATTTGAGACAATTGATAGCTACCTTTAGCCTCAACCCATATTAGTTTTGATACAAAGTCAAAACGGCTCCATAGGTAATTACCGTGCTCAAAACAAAACTTCCCTAAGATCCACATCGATACACCAAAGAAACCATAAGTGAAGTCGCTAAAATCCAGATAGCTTCCGTTATATAGACCTTTGGCAAAAATAGTCATTAAAACGACTGAAGCAATAAAACTTAACAATCCAAAACTATTGAGGATGGCTAACCAGCGATACTTTTCTTCTTTGAAGCATGAGCTCAATGTCATATCACGAAGGGTATTGATTGGCACTGGTTGAGTTTCTTCTAAGATCTCACCCTCAAAAGCACCGTTTTTACTGCTAGAGTTGATAACTGGCAACTGGCGTGAATAGATTCTGTTAGGAATAGCACTTTCCCAATTCTTTTGTAGATGGCGTTCAAGTTCATCAAACAATTGCATTGGTTGGCAATTCATACTCAAACTATCCTGAACGACTCCAGCACTGGCTTGTGGTGGCTGTTTTACCATTTGAGCAACCACGGCCAAGAAGAATATCGCAATCGCAATCAGCGCTGCAATTAACGTAAAAATGGCTTTATCCATGCTTGGCAACCAAATAGGCGCAACTGCATGTTGGGTAAGGATAGGTACCAATACAGGTCCAAGAATGGCAACTAAAACCAAACCAATGACCTTAGATAAACCAATTTCTTGTGCACCTGTGTTCGGATTAGCCATAGGACGCAATAAAACAATCAAAATAATGGCGTTGTAAACAATCCCAAGCCAAGCACCTGTATTGGGTGATGCGCCCACATACGCGATTAGAGCACTCACTAAGGTAATCAGAAAAACAATCGCATTTTGAAATTGAGCTTCTGCAGCGTTACGGATGAATAATGGCGAAAAAATAAGATTAGGGAACAGTGAATATAGAATCCCGTTCACTGAGCCTTTTGGTTCTTCATAAATCAAAGCGCTTTGGCGTAGGATCTCTTTAATATCGGTTGCACCAGGATAAGCACCAGTTTCTTGAATGGATAACTCCTGTGCAAGTCCGGCTGGTTGATCACGACCAAAGTAGAACTTTAGGTTTGATAAGCCTGTGGTCAGCAGTAGAGCGCCATAACTGAACATTGCTAGACCAACTATAAGCGGTGGTAGTGCAACAAATACACCGTTACTGAATAGACCTTTTGCACTGAAAATTAAGCTTAGGCCAGCCAGCATAAAAACGATGGCACCGATCACTTTAAAAATGTTTTCTATTCGGTAGGGATTAGGGAATTCAAACCGCTTATCTTGCGAGTTATATTCATATGCCATTTTTAATACTCCTTAACGCATTTATCTAATTACGTTTTAATTGGTTAATTATAACTAAGTCGTGGGGTATAAAGTTTTTTTAGTTAAAATGAATCACTGTTTTAGTTAAGTTTTAATAAGGGAATTTAAAAAGTATTTTAAAGGCGCATTAAAAAAGGGGATAACGAATCCCCTTTAAAGATGTACCAAGCTTATGTGCTGTTATTTGTTTTGATCTGCTTGTTTTTGAGCATCTGCAGCTGCAGCGTTCAGCATAGAAGACATATCATTTTGCTCGTCCTCTTTTGGTGGATTTTGTTCTGCAGTTTTTTGATGTGCATCAAAATCGTGGCCCTCAACTTTTGAAGGTTTTTCATTATCGACATAAGTTTCACGCGCTGCTTGTAAGTCTGCAGATGGATCTACTTTGTCAATTTGTTCATCTGGTTGAATAGGTTTTGATTGAGATGTTGATTCTTCTTTTTTACTACAACCAACTAAAACCAAACCTACAGATAATAAGCCAGTTAATAATAGAGTTTTGAATGACATTTAATCGCCTCCAGCGAAACATAAGCAAAGGTATAGTCACATATACTTATAATGTATATACCAAAATTTAACTAAAACTAGTCCGTTGTATAACGTGACCTTTATAAAAACGGTTTAAGTATATACCAATTGCAAATTTTCTTGTTATGGGCTGAAAGCTAATAGACTAGGGTATCGCTTAAGGACACTATATAGTGGCAAAAAAAAACCACCTTTTACGGTGGTTTCACTAGTTTTAAAGATTAAATCTCTTTAAGGTCTAGATTTTGTTCGCAATAACTACGTACTGCTTCTTTATCTGTAGGATCAAAACCCTTTTCAGTCATTTCTTCACGTAACCATTTGATTACTTGACCGCGACCAGCCCAACGTAAGCTGTTGTTCTCACGGTGAACCCATTCATGCGTAAGCTTACGTTTTTGACGTCTTACAGGCTCAACTTTTGTGGTTTCAATGTGGTTGTTTTTTAGATATTCGCTAAGTGTATGGATGTCCACAACACCATCGGCAGTAATTTTTTCTGAAATGATTGCATTAATGGCACTAACAGCATCGTGAAAAGCTTGGTTTTCTTTAACGACTAGTTGTTGTTGAAGTTCTTCAATATAAGTCTGAAGTTCAACAGGTGACATTTGAGCAACATTTTCTGGTTTTGATACATTTAACATGTCATTAGTTCCAGTATTGCGAGTTAAGTTGTTCATGATTAAACCTTTAGAAATATATTTGAAAATTAATTCAAAATATCTCTTACGACAAAACCATTTTTACACAATTACATTATTAAAATCAATTAGAGTTAATCGTATTTATACCTAAATATACCTTGAAATGGTTTTTCTTATAACTTTTATGTCGGGAATTTCCTTAAACCTAATGACAGGAATGCCAGCACTCTTCAAAAGCTCGTCACGCCTTTTATCTTTATCCTGGGTATATTTATGATAATGCCCATCAAGCTCAATAGATAATATAGGATTGTAGACTTCATCAACGATCAAATAATCCACGTAAAGCCTAGAAAACTGATTTCGGATACTTATGTTTTGCGTGGTCATAAAAGCACTCATGCTTACTTGCACCAAAATGTTGCGTGATGGAATGACCTGTTCTAGTGCATCAAGCATTATAATCTCGTCTTTTGTAAGGACTTTTTTAGATACAAGCTCCTGATTCTTTTGAGGCTTACGATAGCCTTTTGGTGAATTCTTTTTGGCTTTAGTTTTAGGTTTGCGAAATACGCCACATAAAGCAAAAATGAACTTAAACACTATATAAAACAATAATGAATAAATTAAGAATTTTAACAATAAGGAATTTAAAATCGTTTCCATAAACCTAATACATAACAAATTTTAAAGGGTGCTTAAACTTCTTAAACATATTAGATAGTTTTAACGGTGATTGATACGAATTAACTAAAAATGTTTAAGGACTATTAGTGATGCAATGTTAAAAATAGTATAATCTTGTAAAGACAGCTTAGAACCAGTTTTAAAAGTAAAACTGGTTCTCACAAATAACACCGACTATTTCACTGGAAAAGTTTAAAATGGTATTTAATAAACGTACTTTAGCTTTACTGATTGGTACAATCTCGCTATCAGCACACATCTATGCCAACAACACAACCGTTAAAGTCACTCAAACTCCAATTGTATCATCTTCACCAATTCCCTTAGTTAAAGCTAATGCAATTGAACAATACTATATCAACGTTAAACATCGCTTTAACGGTGCGGAATTTGAACAACCGCCTCGTAAAATTAAGAGCATTAAACTTAACTTGAATGTTATTAATAACGGGGAAGTGGTTTTAACGGCGCACGAAGCTGATAAATCCAAGCTGGAAGACTATTTACAGCAAAACCCTAAAAACTCGGAACTATTGGCTAGTTACGTTGCTCGTATGATCAATTACAACCACGGCTATACGGTTCCAGAAAACAAGGGTAAATACAGCAAGTATGCAAGTACGACTGTATATGAAGCTCTTCTTGATGAATTGAACTATAACTTCGCAACTACGCCAGTAGTATCAGTAGATAGCTATGCAAGCCAACAACAGCTTGAAGCTGTTTATCTATACATCCTTTCTCGTTTAGATCCACAAGAAAAAGCGGTGTTTTGGCAATTTGTGAACACATACAAAGTAGGGGATAAGATTGAGATCCCTGAAGGTACTGTTATAGCAGATGTCTTGAACACTTATAAAATCCAATTGAATTTTAAAGCGCCTTAATCACTAAACAGGTAAGGAATATTTTCGAGTAGCTGAAAAGGAAAGTCATTTCAAATATCAGGTTATGTAGGGAAAAAAATTACTGTTTGTGGTACTGGTGTTTTATCCAATCATAAAGGAAAGTTTCAAATTAAAATTGCCGACCTACGTTCTTTGACTTTTAGATAGATGTTATTCAGGTTGGGATTCCGTAATTATTAAGCCTTTTCCTTTTTGCATTAAAAAAGCCTACATTGTAGGCTTTTAGCTTTTTTAGATCTGTATTACTGAATTAAGTCGTCAACGGCTTCACCAAGGTAGGTTGGATCGTATTGCTTATACAAATAGTTTTCCAGAATTGGTAAATCTGGTGCTAAAACCATTCGCGTAATTTTAGGACGATCTTCTTCAAGGTTAAGCTTCACATGTACGGCGAAGAAATCAATGTTGTTCGTGATGAAGTCATATTCTTTACGACCAGCACTTTTGAGTTGATCAACCATACGCGAAAAGAAGCGGTTATTCGTAATAGAGCAATTCAAGAACTCTAACGCATCTTTTTCAGTAACATTAATTTCAATAATGTTATTGAGGAAGGCTAGCTCTGGTTTAATTAAGTTGCCGTTACGGTCTGCAGTTAGACATTTTGTAGAAAAGGTACCAATACCAGCCATACGACCATCATATTTCACAAAACCGTGCTCTTCAGATGCAACTAAGTTTGACGCATGAACGTATAGAGTAGGGTGGTGCTTTGTATTCCACTCTAAATCAATAACGTCAGTTTCATTTTCTACATAGAGAGTTTGTAAAAGGGATCTATTGAGGTTGGTATAGAGGACTTGATCAAGCTCTAATACTTTGCGGCGATATAGCTCAGCGAAGGCAATACCGTACTGAGATAAGATATTACATGTTGTATTGAAGCTATTGCAGTAAATCGCACGGTTATCGTTACCGCCGTCTCGATCCTCACTGACCACAATTACATGGTTCCCTAAAACACCATTGATTTTATAAACCACAATTGAGCCTAATGCGAAGTTTTGGGTAAGTAGTTCTTCACCCTCAAATCGTACTGCCGTGCAGTTTTTAATATTTTCTGCGCTTAAAGGATAATTACCCGGTGTGATGGACCACAATGTTGAGACTGGTACAAATAGAGGCTCAATAGCACTACTTAAGTCAACTCGACCAATCGTGATGATGCTTGTGCCGTTAAAACTATCGCCCTTGTGTTCTGCAACGGCTGATGTTCCGATCGTACCTGGTATTTGTGCGTTCTCTGAAGCGCTATTATTTGGTAC
Source organism: Acinetobacter sp. P1332 (assembly GCF_044057475.1). Classification (NCBI taxonomy): domain Bacteria; kingdom Pseudomonadati; phylum Pseudomonadota; class Gammaproteobacteria; order Moraxellales; family Moraxellaceae; genus Acinetobacter; species Acinetobacter sp. P1332. Next base: position 190,157 of record NZ_CP171158.1, on the reverse strand, counting down.
AACTGATTCTGTCATGAAACAACTCACTAAAAGTTTTATCTTTGTTTAAAAATACCACATGATAAATAGTATTAAAACTTATACTAGTATTATAAGATGATCTTTAAGATTCATAAAGGTATATTTATGCTAAACCATAAAACCCAAGTTTGTTTTTTTAATAACCTGATTGGACGTTTTTATAAAAATCATTTGATCCTAGTTGTTAAAACTTTAAACCTAGATTTTATTTTAGATGTTATTGAATTCCCGACATCAATTGAAGGTTTCAAAAAAGCACCTAAAGTATCAAAAATTAAAATACCTTTTACGCAACTTGCTCAGGATCTTCAGCCACAAAATTACCTAGATTTAGTCCAATCTGATGCCAAAAATCTGTATCTGCAGATTGGGCAAAAAAGACGTTATATTCACGGCGAACAAACTAATTTTTCATATGCTACATCGGTGTTTCAGCAGATCGGTGATGATGAAGTGCTCCAGCTTGAGGCTTTGAACTATGCACTGAAGCTCCAAAGCATTACTAATGGTATTCAGCAGCATACAACAGCGATTGAGACATATATCGAGCTAAAGCCTTTACGATATGCGTTTAGCTTAGATACGTTCATAAGTGCAACTGCAGATCTAGATCAACCTTTCGATACTCGTGAAGCGCTTTCTGGCCATATCGTTAACCATTGGGAAAAATGGGTTAAAGCAAACAATATCACCAGTGAAAGTTCTTATGATGCGGTGCTATTAAATGCCGATAAATTAATACTGGTTCGAGCCGGTATTCACTCATTCTCAGTGAAGATTACAGACCTTGAAGTGGCTGACGGCGTTATCTATGCTTCTCTTTGTGATTTAGAGCTCTTACAGGGGCTTCTACCAACGTTCTTTGATGGTATGCCTTGCCGTATTACTGCATATGCCGATATGAACATTCAATATGCTGTATCGCAATATAAGACTTGGCTATCAAGTCAAAACCTGAAGAAGATCCAGTACGTTCGCAAACAAGGTATTGAGAAGTACTTGCGTAAAAAATTAGAAGATGAAAGTGACTTAATCGGTAACGCGCAACTTGCCAAAACCCTAATGAATACCAGCTATACAGAACAAACAGTCTCATTTTTTTCTGACGCTTGGGGATTATCGTACGCAAACCATTTTGAGAAGAAAATTCGTCATGCTTTTGATCTGGTCATACAGGCTTTGGATCATGAAGGGATCTCATTAGAGCAGCTGCAGTTCATCAATAGCCTAACAAAAGGGGCAATTGAGAATGCTATTAACGAGATGCTGAACAAGACTGGTTCGCCGTTAAACGTGGTACCAACACTCACTCAAGAATTACTGTTAATCTGCGATGAATTCAATGCTAAAAAACTCAACATATCAAGTGAGCTCTTGGATGCAATCACTCAGTTTGCAGAACAATATGCAGTATCACCACTGTTGGCCATTAAGCGTGATAGCGCCGTGTATTTGCTGTATGAACCATTAGATGCCGATAATCAGTTAATTGATTATGAGTGGTTTTCTACTGCGGTATATACCAAAAATCAGTTTGTGCCTGAAGCAGATGAACAACATAAAACAAATGTAGCGGATCTTCTTAAATCGGTTGAAGTACTGCATGTATTCAAGCCGAATATCCTGTCGTGGACCAATGGCAAGGTATTTGAAACGCCAGAAGAAAAGAAAAATGCTTTTATGTTATGTCTCACACCTGAAGCACTTGAAAATCAAATAGAATTCTTACGCACGAAGAACGCAATACCAGGATATTTTAAAAACCTGATTACATCCTTAGGTGGTTTAAATTCAGTGGCCACGGAACAAGATAAATACGGTGTATTTTTGATTGAGTCGATCACTAAAAATTCGACAGGTTTTGCATATCAAGGACAACTCTTTCCTATCGATCAAAATGCCCAAATTGACTTAGATCAATGCTCAAATTTAACGCTTAATTCTAAACTACTACCAAAAAACTACCTGACCTTTAAAAGACTAATGAGATTAAGCGATAGTTTAACGAATGGCGTTAAATAGGTTTAAGGAATATTATTATTTTTACTTTAAGTTTAAATAGTGGTTTTTTAAATGCACAAAAATAAAGTATTATAGTTTCAAACTTAAAACCCTTTTTAAAGTTATATAGAGAATACTGAATGAAACTATTAAAAACTGCGATGGTGGGTATCCTTGGTACTGTATTAGCGCATACAGCTTTCGCATTTGAGGATGAAACTATCCCAACACCGAACTTTAAGGAAGCGTATGTAGGACTTTTAACGCCATCTAAAAGCTTTAATGTTGTTGCTGGTGGTCTTAGACCTGAGATTAGCGAATACAAACTGTCTGATAGCTATTTTGAAAACAATTCAAATCAGCGTTATAAAGCGACAGCTCACCTTTACCAGCAAATGAATACTCAGCAACGTGCGATGTATATATTGCTTCAACATACAGCGTACTTAAACGATATTTTCTATCCTCAACGTAATCCGCTGACCAATCCGAACGTATCTGACGAACAATTAAATGTAGAGCCGGTACTTAAAAAGCTCCAGTCATTCCGTACTGATAATGGCCTGGTTGAAAAAGTTGTAGACCGTGAAACGATGCTCCAAGCATTAAAAGCACATTACGATTATTATATGCGCGATCAATTTACAGTACGTTTTTACGGTAAAAACCAAAACACATTTACTTATGGAATTGATAACTATTCTGGTTTAAAAATACGTTCGGTGGAAGGAAACTTACGCATTGTTGATCGCAAAACAGGTACATTGTTAGGTGACTCAATGGTTAAGTTAAACCACTGGATACCAGCTACCCGTACCAAAGAGCGCCGTACTATTGATATACCGTCTTCCATGCCAGAATGGAAAGACGTTGAAATTAAAGATCTTGCAATTAAATTCCAACCAACTGCAATAACAACCATGCAAGGTAAACGCATTGATATTAATAAAATCTATGCGTACAACACTGAAAAATTCAATTTCTAATGTATATAGCGGTCACTATCGACCGCTTTATTTTGTTCCTGGATAAATATTAACCGTAGCCTAAGCAAAAGTTATAAGTTGCTTTTCCCACTAATCAAATTAAGGTTAAAACTATGAAAAAAGCTCTCCTATCAATTGCCACTGTAATCATGGTCGGGGGATGCTCAGAAGTGCCGAATGATATGTCGCATATCGATGTTTTTTCTTCCGATCGCTACCTATCAACTGCACATCAATTTAATAAGCTTGTTGATGATACGTTTAAGTATCCTTATTCAAAAATACCGTTTTTTCTAGTGACGAAAGGGTGGAGTGTTAGTGGTCCAAAAGAGCCAGTATCGCAAATTGTATATAGTTGCTTAACTTCTAATGAGGTGGAATTGGTGACAAAAATCAAGCCATTCATGCCCGAAGTGACCTACATCAAAACACCTGAAAACCAGGTGAAAAATTGCATCATTAAACATTCAAATGACTCAATTAATGCTGATGCGCTGAATGACCTTAAAGCGTTCCCTTTATTCCAAAAATATGCAGACAATCCATTTTTACGTAAGACCGTGGATGCTGCGAAAGCAGATGGCAAAATCTCAGTAAAAGAATATATGGATATTGTGCAGATTGTCATAAAATTAAGTGGAGCTGACAAACAGGTTCAGCTAGAGAAAACTATTCAAGAGCTTTAGGTATTCATATGTCGGAAAATCTATCCATGCATAGCATGTCGAATGAGGAATTGATTCAAGAATGGCTTGATAGCCTGAAGCTTGAAAATAAGTCCGACATGACGATTAATGAATACAAAAAGAGCTTACTTTTGATGTTAGAAATGCCTTTTTTTAAAGGTAAACATCTATTGGAACTAGACCGCGATTACATCACATCATTTCGGTTGCATCGAATCGATGTTGATATTGTTTCTGCAAGAACACTCAACAAAAATTTATCAGCTTTAAAAAACTTCCTGAACTATTGTCTGCGTAAGGAATATATACCTGAAAACTTCTTTTCTGACATTCGGGTTAAGTTCAAAAACCAAAGCTTACCGCGCCCGATCGCCGTGAATACGTTGAATGAGATACTTGATAACAAGACGCCATTAAATCCGAAATACAATAATCAAAAGTTAAGAGATCTAGCAGCTGCAGAAATTGCTTATTCTGGCGGTTTACGTATCTCTGAATTACATGCCATCAAACTAAGTGATATCAACCTCAGTGCTATGCAACTAAAGGTATTGGGTAAAGGAAATAATGAACGGATTGTTTTTTTAGGAAAAAAATCACTAGAGGCTATTTCTACTTGGCTTTTAGTTCGTAATCGTTGGATTTCAAAAGCTGGAGTAGAAGACTGCGGATATTTATTCATTGCACCATCTGGCAAACATATTGCGAAAAACCATTTAGGTGCATGCATTACAGCTCTGTTAAAGGCGCATGGTTCTGGAAATATTGGTAGTACTCATGCTTTGAGACATAGTTTTGCATCGCACTTGTATAACAAAACAAAAAATATTCGCGCCGTTCAGGAAATGCTAGGTCATAAATCACTATCTTCGACACAAGTATATATTCTTGTAGATCACGAAACGTTGATTAGTTCTTATAAAGATGCACATCCACGCGCTAGAGCGAACCAAGATTAATAATTTATTCGCTTCTTGTACTTCTAAAGATATATCGTAAACGATCGAAATAATTAACTTTTGATGGTGCCCGTAATGGCTAAGACTTTTGAACAAGTAAAAAAAGAATTTTTCAATACAAGGGTCATCACAAACAATCGACTACCTAAGCGTGGTGAAAGCCACAAAATTGCTGTGAAACTTGGTTTAATAGACCAAAAACAATCAACATATGTGTGTTCGTATAATTAAGTTTGTATCAAATAATTAAGTTTAGATTTAATTATTTAAGTTTGGATATCAATGAAAAAATTGAAGAGTTTTCAGAGCTAAAAAACTATACTTCATTACATAAGGCATTAAGAATACTTGATGACGGCCACATGGCCCGTTGTGTTCGTATAATTAAGTTTGTATCAAATAATTAAGTTTAGATTTAATTATTTAAGTTTGGATATCAATGAAAAAATTGAAGAGTTTTCAGAGCTAAAAAACTATACTTCATTACATAAGGCATTAAGAATACTTGATGACGGCCACATGGCCCGTTTAGCAAAAAAATTAGAGGTTTCAGTCGATATGCTCAATGCGACATTGGCTGTGCTGAATAAAATATAAAAAACGGATTGAACCAACCCATGAATGCAAATGAGCTTTATGAAAAGTTACAGCAAATTGGTAAGCCACTGGTCCACGTAGAAAGCCTCGTATCTACAATGCAGTTGGAAATCCCTGTTGAAGAGATTGAAAAACACATTGAACTTTTCGGGGTTAATTTTTTACTGGTAGAAGTTGTTCGATATACCTTTGACGGTTTTCTATCTCCAGAGTACCAACACTATATAGACGAATTCATTGCAGAAAATGAACTGGATGAAGATGTCATTTTGAATATCAGAAATAAAACATCATCAGATATAGGCCTGGTTAATGTTGGCTTTAATCTAAATGGTTGCATCCTTGGCTTAACCCATACGGATGAATGGATGGAACATTTATTCCACTTGGTTAAGTTCATTACTGACAGTGAAAAACGCGAGAAAAGTAGGAACTTTTTGTCTGAACAAGACAAAATCAAGGAACAAAAAGTTTTAGAAAAACAAGCCAAAGAAAAAGAAAGGGAAGTGATGATTCAACAGGTAGAGGATCTCACCAATACCGATGATTTTAAATTATGCAAAACGAAGGGTGAAATATTGTTGTTTTGGGAAAAGAACATTCCTGACCTATACAAAACTCTATCCAGAACTTTTATGGAAACAATGTCTAAGAAATATATCTCTATATTGCGTGGCTCATGAAGTGATACGATATGAGGAAGAACAACGAGTAGTGCATAAATCAGTGTTCTTGAACAACGCAAACAACAATAAATATTAGTACTCAGCATTCACCAAAGTTTTGTATTGAGAATATTTCGTCAAATTTACTGTGTCACGTACTTGGCCATATTGAATACTGCCTAGATCTGAGTAGGTAAGGTTTTTCTTTTGAGATACTGCAACCAATAATTCATAGTTATTTCTTTGATTGAGTTCAATTGCTGAAGCGATATTTTTGTCTTGGCTCACTTGAGAAATAATGCTTTGGATCTCCTTTCTATCTGAAGCAGATACATCCAATGTAGTTAAATAAAATCCGATCGATAGAAATATTGTGGCGGTTAAAGTGAATAGGGATGCACCAGTAAGATAAACGGCGCGTAGAGTTCTATACTTTGTATAAACCACAACTGAAGATATGCAGATTGCCAAACATAGCGCAAGAATAACGGCATGTTGGTCTAGATAATCTGAGAAAAGCATTGTAAAGCCTGAAGCACAAAAACATGTTATATCACTTAGCTACCAAGCCATTTGTAGTATTTGAGACTTATCGTATATATGAAATATAAATAGCAAACCTTTGGTATATACTGAATCGGTTTAAAGTGCTGAAACAATAGGCTTTAGAAATAAAATACTAGTCAAAATGTGAATAATCAGGGGGTACACATGGGGCAAGCTAAGCAAAGAGGTACAGCTCAAGAACGTGCTGAAAGTGCAATTCAAAGTACGATTGATGCAACCTTGGCAAAGATTAAGACCGTACTTGATAGATACTATCAAGACATGCCGAATAACTTCTCGCAAGCTGAAAATTACTTTACTGGATATGTCGCTGCATTTGATATTAAAGATGGGATGGAACTTGAAGGTAAAGAGTCTGAATGGGCTTATGATGGTTTACCTACGCCTACCGCTTTACTCAAACTCGTTGAAACTGAGTTAAACGAAGTGATACGTGAAGATAAAGAGTTTTTGGATGACTTTGATCCTGAAATGTATATTGAAGAACTAGGCGAAAACTTGATGTTCTTCCGCTATATAGGTGCTTCTAGTTTCGATACGCCAGATGATGTTTTGCATAATATTCAAACAGTGTCATTTTGGGCGCCACACTTGGTCATGATTAATGGCGTATGGCATAACACTTATGATGCTGGTGCGGTCAATGATGATGGTGAAACGGTCGGCATAAGATTCTAATTCTAGAGGGGAGAGGTGGTTCCACTTGTTTGAACAACTAAAAGCGTATTTATAAGTGATATTCCGCTCTAGTTAAGCCACCTTGTTTTGTTGGGGTAGCTGATCATAGTAAAACTCATTTGGTGTCATTTTGTCTAGACTCGAATGAGGTCGTTTCAGATTATAAAACTCAAAATATGCACTCAATTGCTTTTTCGCATCTGTGACACTGCTATAAGCTTTGAGATACACCTCTTCATATTTAACGCTCCGCCATAATCGTTCAACCATCACATTATCTACCCATCGACCTTTACCATCCATACTGATTTGAATGCCATTTGATTTCAATACATCAATAAATGCATCACTGGTGAACTGACTGCCTTGGTCTGTATTCAATATTTCAGGTGATCCATATTTTTCAATCGCTTCATTTAAAGCCGAAATACAAAAATCCACCTCCATACTAATCGATACCCTATGCGCAAGTACCTTGCGGCTATGCCAATCAATCACAGCACATAAATAAACAAAGCCTTTTGCCATAGGGATATACGTTATATCAGTAGACCACACTTGATTACTGCGCTGAATAGCCAATCCTTTGAGCAGATATGGATATTTACGGTGAGCTTGATTAGCCTGGCTTAAATTTGGTTTGCAATATAACGCCTGAATACCCATTTTCTTCATTAAAGTACGTGTATGACGTCGTCCTATATGATGCCCTTGACGATTCAACAAATCACGCATCATACGACTGCCTGCAAAAGGATATTGCATATGTAATTCATCAATACATCGCATCAGCTTCAGATCTGATGAGCTAACAGGTTTTGGGCGATAATAATAACAACCACGAGAGACTTTCAGTAACTTAGCTTGTTTAGATACTGAAATCTGAAGTGAGTGATCGATTAACTTTTGTGGTTGAAGCGGCCCAGTTTCTTCAACACACCTTCTAAAAAATCAATTTCTAATGCCTGCTCACCGATTTTTGCATGTAACTTTTTAAGATCAATGGGAGGTTCTGATGGAGCTTTTGATTGATCGAAAGCTTGTGAGGAAGCTGAGATCAATTGATTTTTCCAGTCAATAATTTGGTTTTGATGAACATCAAACTCAGAACTCAATTCAGCAAGTGTTTTTTCTGCTTTGATCGCAGCAAGTGCTACCTTAGCCTTAAAGTCGTTTGAATGATTTCTTCTTGGTCTACGTGCCATAAAATACTCCATATATTGATGTTTATAACATCATTTGAGGAGCAGAGTATCACTTATAGGAGTTGTTCAAATTTCCGGATCCATCTCTGGGTGCATATTGATTACTGCAGCATGCACCTTATTGGTTTAAACATTGCTGTATCGACTGAGCAATATTTTCAGATATTTTCCAGATTACTTTCTGATTAGATAAGCGATTTGCTTCTTCAGGATTGGCAATCACGCCGATCTCAATTAAAACCGCCGGCTTTTGTGATTTCTTCAGGACCACTAGATTGTCATATTGATATACGCCATTTGAGGTCAAAAGCTTTTTGTTTTCACCTGGTATATTAATGCCATGGTAAGTAGAAGGGCTTTCACCAATTGATTTTAGGTTCTGGCCAATGAGATTGGCGCATTTCAAACTTTTTCCGTATTCTGGATTTTTCTTTGATACAAAAATTGAAAAACCTTTGAGTTGATTCTTGTACTTGGTCAGCTCAGTAGGTATTGAGTCGTGGTGCACCGAAATAAAAAGATTAGCATTAGGGTATCTGGTCGCACGTTGAACCAGTGAGACTTTATCTTCATTCACTGAAGATCTGAGCACTTGGACATGACGCGATTTAAGAAAGTATTCAATAGAATTGACCATGCTAAGGTTGTAAGTGTATTCAGGATAGCCGTTAGCTGCAGTAGATCCAGCTTGTTTTGGTGAATGGCCAACATCAAGTACTACTGAATTTTCAGCAAAGATAGATTGTGTAATGATTGACATTGCTAATATCGATATACATTTTAGCTTTAGCATAATTAAAACCCTTTAAGCTATTATTATGGTTTTAAGTATATTTAATTTAAAAAAAATTAAAAGGTTTAAAAGGTTTTGTTAAAATGGTTTTAAGATGGTTTTAAAGTACTTATCATGAGAGCTCTAAATACAATTTTGGATATAAAATTTATACATCGACTGTTCACTCAGTTTGTAGAACATCACCCACGACCATTGAGTGTTCACTTCCTGAAAGGCACCTATATAGATGAATTAGAGGGTTATAAGTCTAAATGGCTCGTTCGTTCTATTCAGCGTCTTATTAAAAATTGGGTCCAATTGGGGATGATAGAGGATCTAGGGCGTTCTACTTGTCGCTCATCTAAATATTATAGATTAAGTAAGTATGGTGAGCTGTTCCTTAAAATATATAGAACGAATGCTAATGTTAACTTTTATGACAATCCTAAGTTTAAGACATTAAAAAAAGATATTTCATATCGTTATTTTACCTTTACATATTTTGCAGTTTGCCAAAACAAATCCTTTAAATTGTCAGATCTGCAAAAACTTGGTGACTGCCTGAATTACCACATTCACGGACGTTCTTGGCAGCGTAATATTAATTTGTTCATTGAAGCTGGAATTATTTCATGTGAACGTCAATGTCCATCAGAAAGTTATAATTATCATGTAATCAAAGCATCCATCCATGCATTTGTGAAATCAGAACCCATTGAACGCATTGAGTTTGAAAAAAACTTGCTGAACTTAGGTATCGTGAACAATTATGAAAAATATATAGACTACAATAATTTGCTGTTTCACGTTTTGTTTAGCAAATGGATTAACAGTCCAGTTGACTTTGGATATTTTGTCGATCAAAACTTTTACGGTGCCAGCTAAGCTCACTCAAAACATCTACGGTGTAATACACCGTAAAAAGAATTGCACCTGGTACTTGCCACTAAAAAATGACAGTGAATGACATTTTGAGAGAAAAAAATTGTGGGGTAGTGCCTTTTCTACTCCGTTGAGAATTTTAATTATGACAATTCCGATACACCTAACAATAACTTCATATTTTTCTTTCTTGAACTAAGATTCAATAACTTAACTAATTTCTATTTCAATCATAAAATATGATATGTTGACCTTAAGAATAATTCATAAACTTTACTATGTTTGCTTTAAAAACAATTCATTTAGAAAAGAAAGTCTCAAACGAAAATCAAATTATTCTTTTATTTGATTTAGATTCATTCTGTCCATGTATGTACCCTATGCTGTACACCATGAAATTTCTTAGATTTCAAAGTATCTCTACGCAGCATGCAGATTTAATCGCAATAAAATTTTGGTATGAATTTTGGTTTGAAAAGTTTGCCACGTCCTTTTGTGAGTCGTTCTATTCGACATCCTATAATTTTGAGATCATTCAATGTGAAATTGATAATTTCATTGTTTACTTAGAAAATAATAAAAAACTTGAAAGTAATCTTATACGGCTAAGCAATTCAGAACATATTAATTACACAACAATTGGTCATAGAGTTAGATCCTTCTTAAAGTTTTACAACTTCTTGATTAATGAATACTTAAGCATGCAATCACAGCCACAACTTACGTTGAAGGAAATTCAAAAAATTAAAGAAAACTTGAATAAATATATGACAATAAAGAAAAAAATTATAAATAATTTTTCAAAAGCCAATAAGACAATTAAAAGTGAGATAAATCATAATTTTAAGAGCATGAATCAGGAAATGATTAAAGGATTGTATTCAGTCATTTCACCAAGTAACTCTAATAAATACAATGAATTAAATCCTTTTAGATCTAAAAATGTACAACTCAGAAACTTTCTGATCATACATCTCATGCTCAACTATGGTCTTAGAATTGGTGAGCTTATGCTACTAACAACCAACTCTATTAAAAAATCAATTCAGAATCATAGTTTTAGTTTAATTATTACAAATACAGATGATGAGTTCGATGATCGATCAAAAAAGCCAAAAATCAAAAATGAATATTCGTACCGAGTAATTAAACTGCAGGAACGAGACTACAGAATTCTTCAAATCTATATAAATGAAATCCGAAAAGAAATTCCTTCACATATCTTATTTACATCCTTAAAGCCTCCCTATTCTGCTTTAAGTTATGCCAGTGTTAAAAAGATATTTGATCAAGTAGATTCGTCATTAAAAGCATTATTACCTGAGTGTTTTGATACTTCAGCATATGATTCAATAGAACGTCTCACTCCGCACGTTTGTAGACATTCTTGGGCTTATATGATGTTAAGCTTTTCTTTTGAGAAGTATAAGAAAGAAAATGATAGTTGAACCGTACCGGGTTTGTCGGAGAGTCAATATTCTGAGAGACTATTCCGATGAAAAAACCAAACTATACCCCCGAAATTAGAGAAAGAGCGGTTCAATTACTAATTGAATCTGAAAAAGATTATCCATCGAATTGGGCTGCAATCACAGCTATTGCTCCCAAAATCGGTTGTACTCCTGAAACACTACGTGTTTGGTATCAAAAATACTTAGATCAACAAAATCCCGCCAAAGTACAACAGGTATCTGACCAAGAAAAAATGAAGCAAATGGAACGTGAAATTAAAGAATTAAAACGTGCCAATGAAATTCTACGTAAAGCAGCCGCTTTTTTCGCCCAGGCGGAACTCGACCGCCCACACAAATAATGGTGGATTTTATCCACAATAATAAAGAGCTGTATGGCGTAGATGTGATTTGTAAAATTTTACCTATCGCACCTTCAACCTATTACCGGACTTTAGATCTCACAGTAAATACAGAACATCGAGCGAAACGGGATCTGCATGACCTGCATCATGCTGAACAAATCAAACGTATTTGGAAAGAAAGTTCAGGTCGATATGGTGTACGTAAAGTTTGGCAACAATTGAAACGTGAAGGCTATGTTATTGCACGTTGTACAGTTGCTCGATTGATGCAAAAGCTAGATATACAAGGTGTTTGGCGTGGTAAGAACAAACAAACTACCCGCAGCCGAGATGATCAAAAACGGGCAGGTGATTTAGTGAAACGGAATTTTAGTGCTGATCGACCTGACCAATTATGGGTCAGTGACTTTACGTATATTCAAACCAATTCTGGCTGGGTCTACACCGCATTTATTATTGATGTGTTCTCACGAGCAATTGTTGGATGGAAAGTATCTACACGGATGAATACAGATATGGTGCTCGATGCATTGGAGCAAGCATTGCACGATCGAGGCATGCCAAAGAATGTAATTCATCATTCAGATAGAGGTGTTCAATATCTTTCTATTCGCTATACCAATCGTTTAGAAGCAGCAAATTTACGAGCATCAGTCGGTACAACGGGTGATTCATACGATAATGCTTTGGCTGAAACGGTGAATGGCTTATACAAAACAGAGGTGATTGAATATTTAAAAGCAGATTGGCAAGGTTTAGCAGATGTACAACTTGCGACATTAAATTGGGTAGATTGGTTCAACAAAAAGCGTGTACACGGTGCACTGGGTTATGTATCGCCTTTTGAGTTTGAAGGGCACTGTTGCAAATAGAGATTTGAGTCGATGATGTTCCCTTTAAAAAGTACTTAGAGACTGAAAACCCTGTTGATTAGACACACTTCACCCTGAGGCTGACCATAATAAAATGACGATGCTTGTCCTTTACGTAGTGCACGCATGACTTCAATACCTTTAATTGTGGCATAAGCCGTCTTCATAGATTTGAATCCTAATGTGGCCCTGATGATCCGCTTTAGCTTGCCATGATCACATTCAATCACGTTATTTTTATACTTAATCTGCCTGTGCTCAAGGTCTGGTGGACATTTACCTTCCCGTTTTAACCGTGATAAAGCACGTCCATATGTGGGTGCTTTATCCGTGTTGATCACTTGTGGAATTTGCCACTTCTTCACATTATTTAAAATTTTTCCAAGAAAACAATATGCTGATTTGGTATTACGTCTAGAAGAAAGATAAAAATCAATGGTATCGCCACGTTGATCGACTGCACGATACAGATAAGACCATCGTCCATTCACTTTTACATAGGTTTCATCAATATGCCACGAGCTCAGATCTGTAGGATTACGCCAATACCAGCGTAAACGTTTTTCTATTTCAGGAGCATAACGTTGAACCCAACGGTAAATAGTCGTGTGATCAACATTCACACCCCGTTCGGCCAGCATTTCCTGCAGTTCACGATAGCTAATGCCATATTTACAATACCAGCGCACAGCCCAAAGAATGATTTCGCCCTGAAAATGCCGACCATGGAAAGGATTCATATGCTGCACCTTTAGCTAAAACAGTCTTCAGCTTACCATTCGTGGTTATTTGCAACAGTGCCGTTACTCGACACATCCGTGTACGCACTTGCTATCGCCTGCATCCAACGCCCTGCAAAGTCGCGTTAACTCGTCGAGCCTGGGTCCCGACTCGAAGGCCACGCGCAGGAAACGCAACCGTTCCAGTGTTTTGGCATCGAAAACGTTGTAGCCACCTTCGGTTCGCCAGGCGGGATGCAACAACCCGCGCATCAAGTAGTCGCGCACAACATGCACGCTTACGCCTGCATCTTCAGCAAGCTTCGAAATCGAGTAGGCATTCATGCCGTGTTTCGCTCGCTGTCTTCTAACAGCTTATGCGCGATCAGATGTCCGAGACCGAATGCATTCTCGACAGGCACGAGCTCTATCCCCGGGTGCGTCGAAGCCCATGCATTTGCAACAGAAGGCGATGCAAAAAAATGCACATGACAGCAAAAGGAACAGCGAATGTCGGGTGAAGCATCCGGCGTTAGCAGAGACACCATTGTTTCCGCCGGTTCAACCTGAAGCACTGCTTCTGGCGCAACTGTGAGCGTAATCGGCCTGCCGGTGGCAGCACAGCGCGACGTGACACGGGCTGTTTTGCCAATCAAAGCGGGAAACATCAAGGTGTCGAGCGCACACCAGGTGTATAAACGGCGGCCATCCACTTCAAAAACGTGAGGGGTTTCGCGTAGCGTCAGGGCCAGTCCAATGATATTGCCCTGCTCGTCATATTCGGTACCGGGCGCCGGCTCAAGTACAGTTGCAACCCTCTGCCCAGACCATCCGAGTGCGGTGCCGAGCGCTTCGCGTGACACAGGCCTTCCCATCACAAGCTGACGAAGCAGGGTGACGAAGAGGGTTGCGAACTCTTCTGGATGATTGCCAGATGAGAGGCTCTCGGCAATCTTTTTGGAATATATAGTCTTGTCCAATTTCCACCTCCAACATCCAAGCAGCGGTTACGCGGCATAAACCCACCCTTGGCGATTACATGCCGCGCTTTTCAAAGATCACGTCAGCGTGCGCTTTGCCGGCGTTTCCATTCCTGGACCAGCAATTGCGCTTGCTGCACCTGTTCGGGCTTCATTTGAGCCGCATAGTCGGCAATGACTTTTGCTGCCGTTGGTTCTCCTGACGCTGCGGCCAGACTCATCCACTGGTATGCCTGCACCTGGTCGGGCGCGATGTCGGTAAGACCCTTTGCAAACAGTTGAGCCAGCCTGACTTGAGCCTGCGTGTGTCCCTGCTCGGCAGAGAGGCGGTACCACTTGAACGCCTGTGCATCGTCGGCAGGAGCCGCACGCCCTTTCTTATACATACCGTCGACTTCGCTTGCGTAGAGGCGCCCCAGGTTGAACTGCGCATCAGCTTCACCCTGCTCGGCCGCCCTGCGAAACCACTGGATCGATGCAGCATGGTCTTGTTTTACGCCCATACCGCATTTGTAGGCAAGACCCATGATGTTCTGCGCCATGGCATCGCCCGCCCTCGCTTTCTTTTCCCAGCCGTCGACGGTCTCCGGCGCCAATGTTTCGATCGCTGCTCCCAGCTTAGAAAAGTCGTAGGCCGCCAGCGCATTGTTTGACAAGCCAAACGCTGCAGTACCCGCCAACAGAATGGTTAAGCATGCACGGGTGCAACGTGCTGTTAGTCTAATATCGCAAAACATAAAAACTCCTCTGTCGCTCTTTTCGTGTCCTTGGTTTAGCCCGCACAGCACGATAGCTGTGTCACATCCTTCGAGAAAGTCTGTGCCACCAGTTTGAGACCTTCCACCATGGTGAGGTAGGGGAAAAGTTGGTTGGCAAGATCCTGGACGGTCATGCGAGCCCGGATGGCAATCGCGGCAGTCTGGATGATCTCGCCTGCTTCCGGTGTTACAGCCTGAACCCCAAGAATGCGTCCAGATTCAGCCTCAGCGACAAGCTTGATAAAGCCGCGCGTGTCGAAGTTGGCGAGTGCACGCGGCACATTGTCGAGCGTGAGAGTACGACTGTCGGTTTGCAGGCCGATGCGCTGGGCTTCTGCTTCACTGTAGCCAACCGTGGCAACTTGCGGATCAGTGAACACGACTGCCGGCATAGCGTCGAGATCGAGCGTTGCGTCGCCGCCTGTCATGTTGATACCGGCACGGGTGCCAGCGGCGGCTGCAACGTAGACGTACTGCGGTTGGTCGGTGCAATCGCCGGCTGCATAAATGTTCGGTGCGCTCGTTCGCATGCCTTTATCGATCACGATGCGATGTTGCGAGTCGAGCGCCACACCTGCTCGTTCAAGATCCAGGCTGGTGGTATTCGGTGCGCGGCCGGTAGCAACGAACAATTGATCCGCGCGCAACTCTCCCTGCGGGGTCGTGAGGATGAATTGGCGATCGGAATAGGTCACGGCACTTGCCTGTGTCTGTGTCAACACCGTGATGCCTTCCGCTCGGAAGGCAGCGGTCACGGCCTCGCCAATGGCAGGGTCCTCGCTCGCAAACAACGTGCGCCGCGCCAGGATCGTGACTTCGCTGCCCAGCCGTGCAAACGCCTGCGCCAGTTCCAGCGCTACTACTGAGGCACCGATTACTGCGAGCCGTTTCGGAATGGTCTCGCTAACCAGCGCTTCGGTGGAAGTCCAATAGGGGGTTTCTGCAAGACCAGGCAACGGCGGAATGGCTGCGCTCGCGCCGGTAGCAATGAGACAGCGGTCAAACGCCACTTCGTGCCAGTCCCCTTCTGCAGCTTCCACGATAAGCGTGTGGCCATCCTTGAAACGGGCGCTGCCTCGTACCAGATTGATTGACGGATTGCTTTCGAGGATGCTTTCATATTTGGCAATTCGCAGCTCGTCCACGCGCGCCTGTTGCTGGACAAGCAAACGGTCACGCGAGACAACAGGCGGCGTCGCAGTGAGCCCCACGTCAAAAGGACTTTCCCGGCGCAGATGAGCGATATGGGCTGCCCGAATCATGATCTTGGAGGGAACGCAACCCACGTTGACGCAGGTGCCGCCGATAGTCCCGCGCTCGATCAGCGTGACCCGGGCACCGTTTTCCGCCGCTTTGAGCGCAGCCGCCACAGCGGCTCCGCCGCTACCGATAACCGCCACATGTAACTGACCGGCCAGCTCCTCCACCGCGCGGTCACCGCTCAGCCACTGGGCGGCTCTGCCAAGAAGTCCTGGCCGTTCAGCACTGCGCCTTTTGCTTTCCACTTCGTCTGCAGGCTTAGCACGATAACCAAGTGCCCCCACCGCCGTCACGAGTGCCGATACGTCAAGCCTATTGCCCGTGACCTGCGCCCTGTTCGCCGGATAATCGACAGACGCTCGTATCACGCCGGGAACCGCCAGCAGCGCGTCCTCAACGTGCTTTGTGCAACTTGGGCAAGTCATGCCCGCCACGCTCAGACCAACTTCGTTTAATTCTTGCATTTTGCTCTCTCTTTCATCCGTTATGCCCAAGCCGAGTCGTACAACGCCTCGGTAACTGGATCAGTTTTTCGCATCAGCGAACAGGCTCCGTACGTCATTTACAGGTTGTGCACGGAATGACTGACAGTAGAATCGCCAGAACAACATCTCTATCTGGCTCTGGCGACGCCGCCGTCATTTGATGCCTTATTTCTTCAGTTCAGAAGGGTAGCCCACGTCCGTCGTCGCCTTGTTCAATGCCTGGACGCTGGTTTTCGCATCGTCGAACGTCACAACAGCCAGCTTGGTTGCGTAGTCGACCTCGATCTTGCTAACGCCCTCTACCTTGCTCAGCGCCTTCTTCACGGTGATAGGGCAAGTCGCGCAGGACATTCCGGGAACGGACAACGTGACCGTCTGCGTGGCGGCCCAGGCAGGGACAGCGAAGGTAGCGGCAAGGGCAAGAGCGGTAAGCAGTTTTTTCATGATTTTTCCTCAATTAGTAGAACAGGGGCATTACATACGGGAACGTTAGTGCAACGACAACTAGCGCAGCCACAATCCAAAAGATGACTTTGTACGACGTCTTGGCTTGTGGGGCAGCGCATACATCGCCAGGCTCGCATGCTTGCGTAGTCCGGAAGATGCGGCGGTAGGCAAAGAACATTGCTATCAATGCCGCACCGAGAAAGATGGGGCGGTAAGGATCCAATGCCGCCAAGTTACTCATCCAAGCGCCGCTGAATCCCAACATGACCAACACCAACGGCCCCAGGCAGCAGGCCGACGCAAGAATGGCGGCCAGCCCACCGGCGAAGAGCGCGCCGCGCCCGTTTTGTGGTTCAGACATACGCTTGTCCTTTCAAATTTGGTTTGGATAGCTTAAGCTTACTTCCGTAGTTATGTACGGAGTCAAGCGATATGCAAATTAATTTTGAGAATCTGACCATTGGCGTTTTTGCCAAGGCGGCCGGGGTCAATGTGGAGACCATCCGGTTCTACCAGCGCAAGGGCCTGCTGCCGGAGCCAGACAAGCCCTATGGCAGCATTCGCCGCTATGGCGAGGCGGATGTAACACGAGTGCGGTTCGTGAAATCGGCCCAGCGGCTGGGCTTTAGCCTGGACGAAATCGCCGAGCTACTGCGGCTGGAGGATGGCACCCATTGCGAGGAAGCCAGCGGCCTGGCCGAGCACAAGCTCAAGGATGTGCGCGAGAAGATGGCCGACTTGGCACGCATGGAGGCCGTGCTGTCTGAACTGATGTGCGCCTGCCATGCGCGGAAAGGGAACGTTTCCTGCCCGCTGATTGCGTCACTGCAAGACGGAACGAAGCTCGCTGCATCGGCGCGGGGGAGTCACGGGGTGACTACGCCTTAGCGTGCTTTATTTTCCGAATTCTGAGACGACCCCTAGATGCCTGGTCAAGACTGCATACTTGCAGTTTTGACCAAGCATCGGAATATAATTTTAAGCAATAAAAAAGCCAGTATAGAGCTGGCTTTTTTATTCAATGATCTTAAAAACAATATTATGTAGCAACTTCACAAAAAGATAATAATCAGCAGGTTACAGTGAGAAACCTAGATTAACTCGGCATCCTATTGTGAAAATCAATAGCAAAATCTGATTCAGATCGTGGTTCGGTATTGTAGAATTTGAAGCCTAAACATTTAACTTCCTTATAACCATGCTCTTTAACTTCATTTAAGAACTCAACATAGTTTTGTGAATCATCTTGATCTGCATCAAAAACAATTTGGCTTTCATCATCCAAACTAATCAATACTTCCTCTTTCCAAGTATCCTTTTCAAGCAAATGACCACCTTTAGGCTCAATTAAGCATTGATAGTACATTTCACTATTTTCAGCATCATTAATGATCAGCATGTAGTCAGGGCTGAATCTACGACCATCTTTAGGGCTAAACAACCAATAATCGAGTTCATTCCGTATCAGGTAAATCTCTGCACCCTTGTAGCGTGATTTAAGCTCGTCAATTTGAGTTGCAACAAACTTAACAAAGCGTTTTTCTTCACTTGTGCCATAGTTTTCACTGTAGGCGTACCAATCGGCAGTTTCAACATCAAACTGTAGATCGGGGTTGTCATGGCTTGACTGTGGTTTTGCACGTTCATCAGGTGCATGATCACTCGTTTCACCATCTGAATCTTGGATAGGGAACGAAACCAAGTAGATGTTCTTTTCTTGCTGAAAGATAGAGGATAGTGATTTAGGTCTAAAAATATGACTTCCTGTAATCTGTGGCATGTGCCGATCTATGGCTTTACGCACTTCGGGTAAAATCACACCGACCAATAATTGCAGTTTTTCATGCGCTTCAAGTTGGTTAATGTCCTTACCTTCTGAATACGAATATTTAATTTCATATAAAGGTAGATACTTTTCGATCAATTCATCAATACTTTTTATCCCAACAATGTGATTTTTCAGATGATTAAATCGAAAGAAATTGTTTTCTGCTGACATTAATGCCTTGCGGATAATTAACGGGGAAAAGTATTCATCGGTTAAATGAATGGTTTTATACTGAATCCCTGCCTGAATATTATTTTGCTCTTTATCCGTTAAATT
The DNA here is from genome assembly GCF_044057475.1 of Acinetobacter sp. P1332. Lineage (NCBI taxonomy): Bacteria > Pseudomonadati > Pseudomonadota > Gammaproteobacteria > Moraxellales > Moraxellaceae > Acinetobacter > Acinetobacter sp. P1332. The sequence goes on along the minus strand of NZ_CP171158.1, from coordinate 170,694 downwards.
TCTTGTATAAGGGGGCGTCGCAGAATTCGGAAAAAAACGTACGCTAAGCAGAACGATCATCGGCCGGGATTCCGGCCATTTTCGTTCGTTGAAGTGAAAGTGTCCGATTTAAAGAAGCAAAAGTGTCCAGAGCTTGCAGTCGTGAAGTAAAAGTGTCCAAGGCGGTCGGGTTTGAATCAAGGAGATTGGTTTGAGGGTGAAGCGCTTTTAGTCGGTTGACGTTCGACATGGTGGCTTGCCTTGTCCACCGCGGCGATGAAGGCCGCGCGGTCTTCCTGGGGTCTGAGGTGCAGTGGAACGGAAAACCGGGTTAAGCCGTTGGCGCCACTTTCAGGTATTGATACAGCGTCTCGCGACTGATGCCGAACTCGCGCGCAAGCGTGGCTTTCTGCTCGCCGGCACCGGCGCGGCGGCGCAGCTCGACAACCTGGTCGTCCACAAGCGCCATCTTACGGCCACGGTAAGTGCCGCGCTGCTTGGCCAGCGCGATCCCCTCTCTCTGCCGCTCGCGGATCAGCGCCCGCTCGAATTCAGCGAACGCTCCCATTACCGACAGCAGTAAGTTCGCCATCGGCGAATCCTCGCCAGTGAAGCTGAGGCACTCCTTGACGAACTCAATGCGGATGCCGCGCTTGGTGAGCTGCTGCACCAGGCGGCGCAGGTCGTCTAGGTTGCGGGCAAGGCGATCCATGCTGTGCACCACCACAGTGTCACCCTCGCGCGCGAATGACAGCATGGCATCGAGCTGCGGCCGCAGGGTGTCCTTCCCCGAAGCCTTGTAGATGAACTGCTTATCCACCTGGACGTTGTCGAGTTGGCGTTCTGGGTTCTGGTCGAAACTGCTGACCCTGATATAGCCCATGCGTTGACCGTGCAAGATGAGTCTCCAAGAGGCGAAAGTGTCAGGGAAACTCTATGACCCTTCGCGGCATCTTTCAAGAAATCACGAAACGGACTCTATCCTGACTGATCAATTCGGGGCATCCTGACATCAGGTTAGGGTATGCCTCAATCTGACGCCTATCGGCCGATATATCACGGCCGCTCCTGGCCCGTGTCGGATTTACGGCCGGACTACAACATATATCCAATGTCCGACGCACCGGTGGGATAGGCGAACATCGTCGTCTTGAGCTGTTCCGCCGTGAGGCCATGGCGTATTGCGAGAGCAAAGATGTTGATCACCTCATCCACATGCGGGCCCAGTAGATGTGCGCCGAGCACCCGGTCAGTTTCCTCGTCGATGAGCACCTTGAATCCATAAGCAGGCTCTGCGGCCTGACGCGCCGTGAACCAGTCGGATGCCTTTTCGCTCTGCATGCGGAACTTGTAGCCTTGCCGGCGCGCCTCAGCTTCGCCTAGTCCCACGGCGGCAAGGGGCGGGATCGTGAAGACCACGCTCGGCACCCCGGTGTAGTTCGGCTCTTGGTGGTTCCCGTTCAGCAGATTCGACGCAACCACCTTGCCATCGTGGCTCGACACCGGCGTCAGGGGTGGGCCCACTTGCGCGGCGTCGCCGGCCGCATACACCGCCGGATTAGAGACACTCTGCAGGAACTCGTTGAGCTTGATCCGGCCCCGCTCGTGCGCCACCCCGGCGGCGTCCAGGTCGAGCGCGTCGAGCGCGGGCACGCGGCCGGCGCCATGCACAACGAGGTCTGCCTGGAACGTCTCCAAGTTCCCATGTGCAGCGGCACGGACGGTGAAGCTGCCACCGTCCCGGTCTATGGTCTCGACGGCGGTCCCGGTGCGCACGTCAATGCCGAGATCGCGAGACTTCTCCACCAGCCACCCGACAAGGTCTGGGTCAAATGGCCCGAGCACGCGCGAAGCCTGCTCGAGTACGGTGACTTCGGCGCCTGCGCGCCGTGCGGTATGCGCAAACTCGAAGGCGATAAAGCCACCGCCGACGAGAATGATCCGGCGCGGCAGGGTCTCCAATTCAAGAAATTCCTCGTGGGTGATCAGGTGCTCCTCGCCCGCGATGCCGAGCTTCATCGGCTCCGCTCCCGAGGCGATCAGGATGTACTCGGCCTCCAGCGGCTCGCCTTCGACATCAAGCGTTTGGCGGCCGGTGAAGCGGGCAAGCCCATGATAGGTATCTATATCCTTGTCGGCGTAACGCTGCCGGTGCTTTTCTGGAATGGGATCGGTAAAAGTCCGCTTGAAGGCGATCAGGGCCGGCCAGTCGATACGGGTCTCGCCGGCAATGCCTTTGCCATGCATGCGACGGGCGTGGTCCGCCGCGGTGGCGCCGCCTACGAGCATTTTTTTGGGATCGCACCCGCGCAGTGCGCACGTGCCACCAAAGGGGCGGAAATCAATCACCGCAACACTCCATCCGGCAGCCCGCACACGCATCGCGGCGACCATCGCTGCCGTCCCGGTGCCAATAATCACAAGGTTGTATCGTTTCATCATTCACTCTCCTAATTCGATAAAATAGGTGTGTTCCGCGGAACGCCAGGATGCGAAGCACACGACCACTCGGACTTTCTAAAGCGTGCAAAGTTGCCGCCACCGACTGGTCCATCGAAGGCAGCACTGCTGCAATACCTGGCTTGGAGCGCTCAACCTGGCTCTGTAACCGTTGCAAGGCAGTCACTTCGGTCCTGCCCGGCGATGATCAGGCACTTCGCCTGAAAGCGCGGATCCCTCGTGCCAAGGACAGGATGAACAGCCCCGTCAGGGCGACTGCCGCGATGACCCGATGCTTTCCGAGGAGCCAGCTGCCCCCTGTGCCGGGGAGTACAACGGCGAGCACCGGCAGGTGGCAGGGACATGTGAGCACCGCAAGCGCGCCCCAAAGGTAGCCGCTGAGCGGCTTGGGTGTGTCGGGGGGAATGCGCTCCTGACTATTCATACAGGAAGCGCCGACGCGCCATGCGCCAATTCAGTCAACTGGGCTTCCAGGTTCGCCAGCGCTTGGCGGCGGCGCTCGACGAGCTGGCGCAGCACGGCAAGCTGCGCGGCCGCTTCCTCGGAGTCCGCAGCATCCAGCGCCCGGCACAGCTGCGCCAACGCATCCAGGCCGATACCCGCCTCGAAGGCCGCCCGTACGAAGCACAGCCGTTGCAAGGCAGCATCGTCGAACAGGCCGTAGCCGCCAGGGGTGCACGCCACGGGCCAGGCGGAACCCGCCGCTGTTTTTCCAAAGTCCTTGACTCCGTACTTAGCTCCGGACGTACGATCATGTTTTCGATGGATCTTGCAAAGGAGAATTTATGTCTGAGCCGCAAAAAGGCCTCGGCGCCCTGTTTGCTGGTGGGCTGGCCGCCATTCTTGCGTCGGCCTGCTGCCTGGGGCCGTTGGTGTTGGTCATGTTGGGATTCAGCGGCGCTTGGATGAGTAACTTGGCGGCATTGGATCCTTACCGCCCCATCTTTCTCGGTGCGGCATTGATAGCAATGTTCTTTGCCTACCGCCGCATCTTCCGGACTACGCAAGCATGCGAGCCTGGCGATGTATGCGCTGCCCCACAAGCCAAGACGTCGTACAAAGTCATCTTTTGGATTGTGGCTGCGCTAGTTGTCGTTGCACTAACGTTCCCGTATGTAATGCCCCTGTTCTACTAATTGAGGAAAAATCATGAAAAAACTGCTTACCGCTCTTGCCCTTGCCGCTACCTTCGCTGTCCCTGCCTGGGCCGCCACGCAGACGGTCACGTTGTCCGTTCCCGGAATGTCCTGCGCGACTTGCCCTATCACCGTGAAGAAGGCGCTGAGCAAGGTAGAGGGCGTTAGCAAGATCGAGGTCGACTACGCAACCAAGCTGGCTGTTGTGACGTTCGACGATGCGAAAACCAGCGTCCAGGCATTGAACAAGGCGACGACGGACGTGGGCTACCCTTCTGAACTGAAGAAATAAGGCATCAAATGACGGCGGCGTCGCCAGAGCCAGATAGAGATGTTGTTCTGGCGATTCTACTGTCAGTCATTCCGTGCACAACCTGTAAATGACGTACGGAGCCTGTTCGCTGATGCGAAAAACTGATCCAGTTACCGAGGCGTTGTACGACTCGGCTTGGGCATAACGGATGAAAGAGAGAGCAAAATGCAAGAATTAAACGAAGTTGGTCTGAGCGTGGCGGGCATGACTTGCCCAAGTTGCACAAAGCACGTTGAGGACGCGCTGCTGGCGGTTCCCGGCGTGATACGAGCGTCTGTCGATTATCCGGCGAACAGGGCGCAGGTCACGGGCAATAGGCTTGACGTATCGGCACTCGTGACGGCAGTGGGGGCACTTGGTTATCGTGCTAAGCCTGCAGACGAAGTGGAAAGCAAAAGGCGCAGTGCTGAACGGCCAGGACTTCTTGGCAGAGCCGCCCAGTGGCTGAGCGGTGACCGCGCGGTGGAGGAGCTGGCCGGTCAGTTACATGTGGCGGTTATCGGTAGCGGCGGAGCCGCTGTGGCGGCTGCGCTCAAAGCGGCGGAAAACGGTGCCCGGGTCACGCTGATCGAGCGCGGGACTATCGGCGGCACCTGCGTCAACGTGGGTTGCGTTCCCTCCAAGATCATGATTCGGGCAGCCCATATCGCTCATCTGCGCCGGGAAAGTCCTTTTGACGTGGGGCTCACTGCGACGCCGCCTGTTGTCTCGCGTGACCGTTTGCTTGTCCAGCAACAGGCGCGCGTGGACGAGCTGCGAATTGCCAAATATGAAAGCATCCTCGAAAGCAATCCGTCAATCAATCTGGTACGAGGCAGCGCCCGTTTCAAGGATGGCCACACGCTTATCGTGGAAGCTGCAGAAGGGGACTGGCACGAAGTGGCGTTTGACCGCTGTCTCATTGCTACCGGCGCGAGCGCAGCCATTCCGCCGTTGCCTGGTCTTGCAGAAACCCCCTATTGGACTTCCACCGAAGCGCTGGTTAGCGAGACCATTCCGAAACGGCTCGCAGTAATCGGTGCCTCAGTAGTAGCGCTGGAACTGGCGCAGGCGTTTGCACGGCTGGGCAGCGAAGTCACGATCCTGGCGCGGCGCACGTTGTTTGCGAGCGAGGACCCTGCCATTGGCGAGGCCGTCACAGCCGCCTTCCGTGCCGAAGGAATCAAGGTACTGGAACATACGCAAGCCAGCCAAGTCGCCCATGTGGACGGCGAATTCGTGCTGACCACTGGACAGGGCGAAGTGCGCGCCGACAAGCTGCTGGTCGCCACCGGCCGGACACCGAACACGCGCAGCCTGGCATTGGAAGCGGCGGGGGTAGCCGTCAATGCGCAGGGGGCCATCGTCATCGACAAGGGCATGCGCACCAGTACGCCACACATTTATGCGGCTGGCGACTGCACCGACCAGCCTCAGTTCGTCTATGTGGCGGCAGCGGCCGGCACCCGTGCTGCGATCAACATGACTGGCGGCGATGCGGCCCTGGACCTGACCGCAATGCCGGCCGTGGTGTTCACCGACCCGCAGGTCGCCACCGTGGGCTACAGCGAGGCGGAAGCACATCACGACGGGATCGAGACCGACAGTCGCACCTTGACCTTGGACAACGTGCCGCGTGCGCTTGCCAACTTCGACACACGCGGCTTCATCAAGCTGGTCATCGAGGAAGGTAGCGGACGGCTCATCGGCGTGCAAGCGGTGGCCCCGGAAGCGGGTGAACTGATCCAGACGGCGGTGCTCGCCATTCGCAACCGTATGACCGTGCAGGAACTGGCCGACCAATTGTTCCCCTACCTGACCATGGTCGAAGGGCTGAAGCTCGCGGCGCAGACCTTCAGCAAGGACGTGAAGCAGCTTTCGTGCTGCGCCGGATGAGGAAAAGGAGGTGTTCAATGAGCGCCTACACAGTGTCCCGGCTGGCCCTTGATGCCGGGGTGAGCGTGCATATCGTGCGCGACTACCTGCTGCGCGGATTGCTACGGCCGGTCGCGTGCACCACGGGCGGCTACGGCTTGTTCGATGACACCGCGTTGCAACGGCTGCGCTTTGTACGGGCTGCCTTCGAAGCGGGTATCGGCCTGGACGCACTGGCGCGGCTGTGCCGGGCGCTGGATGCTGCGGACGGTGACGGTGCGTCTGCGCAGCTTGCCGTGTTGCGGCAACTCGTCGAGCGTCGGCGCGAGGCCCTGGCCAGCCTCGAAATGCAACTGGCCGCCATGCCAACCGAACCGGCACAGCACGCGGAGAGTCTGCCATGAACAGCCCAGAGCACTTGCCGTCTGAGACGCACAAACCGATCACCGGCTACTTGTGGGGCGCGCTGGCCGTGCTCACCTGTCCCTGCCATTTGCCGATTCTCGCCATTGTGCTAGCCGGCACGACGGCCGGCGCGTTCATCGGGGAGCACTGGGGTATTGCAGCCCTCACGCTGACCGGCTTGTTTGTCCTGTCTGTGACGCGGCTGCTGCGGGCCTTCAAGGGAAGATCATGACCGCTTCCCAGCCAGCCGAGAGTGGGCAGCTTTGAGCTTCGCTACCAATCTGGAGGAGTACCACCATGAACGCAAACGCCCCGAACACTGCCAGTTGCACCACCTGCTGCGTATGCTGCAAAGAAATTCCGCTCGATGCCGCCTTCACCCCGGAAGGCGCGGAATACGTCGAACATTTCTGCGGGCTGGATTGCTATGAACGCTTCCAGGCACGCGCCAAGGCCGCGACAGAATCTGACATTGCGCCTGTCCCTGGCGGTTCGCAGCCGTCAGATTGAAGCATTCTTCAAATTAACATAGGGACTGGCTTTGTTGCATAAAGGTTTGAAAGATAGAGCGATCCTAATTGAGCCAAATTCAAGTGACAACTTGGGTGTGAGGGCGCCCCAATTCTGTGAATTTGTTCAAGACGGCTACGCGTGCATGAATCTCATTCACCTGACTAGGAAAACTCCTTGCTGTTAATTTATCGCCTAATAATTTGATGCAATGCATCTTGGTTTCCACCAAACTTCGACGATGATAACCAGACCACTTTTTCCAAAGTGACCTTCCTAGCAGTTTGACTGTTTTCAATAACTCATTTCGTTCTATAGACCTGACTTGCTGATCTTTCCAAGGCTTTGCATTCTTCCTGGGTGGAATGACCGCATGTGCATCACGATTTAAAATGACTTGTCGGCAGTGCTTTGTGTCATAAGCACCATCTGTATAGACTGAATCAATTCGTTCATCCAAGGGAACTTGAGAAAGTAAATCTTCGAGCACTTGTGAATCGCTGACATTATTTGTCGTGAGTTGTACTGCACGTATTTGAAGGGTTTCAGCTTCTATAGCAATATGGAGCTTACGCCATTGGCGACGATATTCAGATCCATGTTTCTTGCATTTCCATTCACCTTCACCTAGAAACTTCAAGCCAGTAGAGTCCACGAGTAGATGCAGACCATCTCTACTTTTTTGGTAGCTAATTGTAATATCTGAATAGCCACTGATTTTGTAGGCACCTTTCAGTCCATCTAGTGACTAATTAATTTGTTTTAAATACCGATAGACAGCCTGTCTACTGATACCAAACGCTTTTGCCAGATCAACTTTTGATGAATACTTCCCTTCTTTCCAGGCTTGCAGTAATGCTTTAGCTTGATCTGGATTCAATTTATGGACACGACCTTTATATTTGCCCTGAGCTGCTGCGATCTTAATCCCTTCTTTCTGACGTTCTAAGATAATTTCCCGCTCGAATTGAGCAAAAGCACCCATCAGTTGCAGCATCAAATTATCCATCGGCGTGGATTGGGCAGTAAAAGTAATATTCTCTTTTACAAACTGGATGGCGATCCCTCTTTTGACCAGTTTATCTACTTCAGTGACCAAATCTTTTAGACTTCGTGCAAAACGATCCATGGAATGTACAATCACCCTATCCCCTTCCCGGACGGCACTGTTGCAAATAGAGATTTGAGTCGATGATGTTCCCTTTAAAAAGTACTTAGAGACCAAAAACCCTGTTGATTAGACACACTTCACCCTGAGGCTGACCATAATAAAATGACGATGCTTGTCCTTTACGTAGTGCACGCATGACTTCAATACCTTTAATTGTGGCATAAGCCGTCTTCATAGATTTGAATCCTAATGTGGCCCTGATGATCCGCTTTAGCTTGCCATGATCACATTCAATCACGTTATTTTTATACTTAATCTGCCTGTGCTCAAGGTCTGGTGGACATTTACCTTCCCGTTTTAACCGTGATAAAGCACGTCCATATGTGGGTGCTTTATCCGTGTTGATCACTTGTGGAATTTGCCACTTCTTCACATTATTTAAAATTTTTCCAAGAAAACAATATGCTGATTTGGTATTACGTCTAGAAGAAAGATAAAAATCAATGGTATCGCCACGTTGATCGACTGCACGATACAGATAAGACCATCGTCCATTCACTTTTACATAGGTTTCATCAATATGCCACGAGCTCAGATCTGTAGGATTACGCCAATACCAGCGTAAACGTTTTTCTATTTCAGGAGCATAACGTTGAACCCAACGGTAAATAGTCGTGTGATCAACATTCACACCCCGTTCGGCCAGCATTTCCTGCAGTTCACGATAGCTAATGCCATATTTACAATACCAGCGCACAGCCCAAAGAATGATTTCGCCCTGAAAATGCCGACCATGGAAAGGATTCATATGCTGCACCTTTAGCTAAAACAGTCTTCAGCTTACCATTCGTGGTTATTTGCAACAGTGCCCGTTAAACTCCCCTTAAAAAATATATCTTCTCAATAACCGTCAAAAGGATAAGCGATGGAATATATTTATGACATATGAAAAATAGCTGTTTAATCAGCTTTTTTACATTGCTTTGTGTATTTCTTTCGCTATAACAGCTATTTTATCGGCCAGTTTTACCCATTCGAGCAAGTAAAATAACTGGGATTAAGCCAACCAATACAATGAGTAAAGCTGCTATTGCACCATCTTCATAGGTGCCTCTTGAGGCTTCCGCATATAGCTGTGTAGCAAGCGTTTCCATATTTAGTGGTCTTAGTAACAGAGTGGCAGGCAATTCTTTCATGCAGTCTACGAAGATCAATAATGCAGCCGAGATGATCGCAGGGCGTAAAAGTGGGAAATGAACTCGCCATAAAATACCCCGTCTGTTCTGTCCTAAATTGCGTGCAGCATCATCAATAACCCCATGGATCCGGTTATATCCAGACTCTATTCCACCAATCGAAATGGCCAGAAAACGAACAGCATAGGCATAGATCAAAGTGAAACTAGTACCCAAAAATAGTAACCCTGTAGAAATGCCGAGCTTGAATTCAAGAAAATCTGCCACCGCATGATCGAGAGCACCCAACGACAGCATAAGGCCGATTGCGAGCACAGTACCCGGAATGGCATAGCCTAAACTTGCAATACGACTAAACCAGGTATTTCGGCTAAATCGTGCAGCGCTGACAATCAAGAAACCTATAAGGATGGTAATGAATGTGGCGATACTGGCTAAGGTAAGGGTATTCATCGAAGCTTGTAATAAATATTCAGAAAAACCAGCGTATTGAATACGTTTATAAGACTCCACCAATAAATGGCTGAACGGGATGAGGAACCCAATACAAACAGGGATAAGTCCAAGCCCGAATAATATTAGCGCTCTGGTTCCTTTAATGGGTTGAGGAGACATCAGCCGGCTGCGTTGAGCCGAGTTCATGTAACGCTGTTTGTGTCGTCCCAACCTTTCTATGATCACTAAAAAGGTAATGATCATGAGCATAAAAATGGCAATCTGTGCGGCACTTGCCAGATCAGACTGGTTGATCCATGTTGAATAAATGGATAACGTTAGTGTTTTAATGCCAAGAAACTCTGTTGCACCGATGTCATTAATGGTTTCCATTAAAACCAGACTGGTGCCCACTGCAATTGCCGGTCGAGCGAGTGGCATCGCGACTCTCAAAAAGACCTGATCGGGTTTCAGTCCCAAGCTGCGTGCGACTTCAATCAGACTTGCTGACTGCATTAAAAACATTGCGCGGGTGCTTAAATAGACATAGGGATAAAGGACGAAACTTAATAAAAAGATTCCTCCCCACACCGAGCGGATATTAGGGAACCATAGCTGTTGCATGTCTAACCCCAACCCGTCTCGCAGCAGGCTTTGGGCGGGACCAATGGGATGCAGAATATCGATATAGCTATAGGCAATGATATAGGTGGGTACTGCAAGAGGTAACAGTAGTGCCCAGTCGAGAAAAGCTCGACCATGAAATTGATAAGCCGTGACGATCCAGGCACTTCCTGTGCCAATAAGAATGGTCAGTAGACCAACACCAAGTAGAAGTAAAGATGTTTCTACCAATGTAGGTGGGATAACATAGCGAATCAGATGTTCCCAAATATCACTATTGCCTTGCAGTGCTGTCCAAACTAAAGCAAGGACGGGTAAACAGGCGAGAAGCGTCAATAGTCCACTTAGCGAAAATAACGAACTAAATTCAAATTTCTTTTTTGGCATTGAAGATCTAGGTATGATGAGAGGTGGAAACAAACCTGATCTTACAGAGAGAGTAAATCCTCCCTGTAAGTCGAGCGAGATTTAGTGATTAAACTGTACCTTATCAACCAAAAGATTGGCTGTTTTGCGGTATCGGGCAATTTCACTTAAGCGAATTGAATCCACCTTGAGTTTGCCAAAGCTTGCAATAATCGGGTCAATTTTAACCCCAGGTTTCACTGGATATTCAAAATCGCTTTTCGCATAGATCGCCTGAGCATGGTCAGAGACTAAAAACTCGAGCAATTGTACTGCTTCTTTACGATTGGGCGCATATTTAGATACGACGGCACCTGAAACATTGACGTGTGTACCACCATTTTCAAATCGCGGTAAAACCACATTAATGGAATTGCCCCAACGTCGTTGCTCTGCATCACCTGTGCGCATGGTGCCAACATAATAGGTATTTGCTACCCCAATGTCGCAAATCTTGCCGAGAATATCCCGTGCTACATCACGATCACCACCACTCGCAGGACGTGCTAAATTCGCTTTTACACCACGTAACCATTTTTCAGCTTCTTTCTCACCATGATGGGCAATATAGGCTGCGATTAAACCTGTGTTATAAGGATGGCTGCCGGAACGGATACAGATCTTATCTTTCCATTTTGGACTAGCCAAATCTTCATAAGAAATAGCAGTGATGGGAGTGCGCTCTTTAGAAACATAAACTGCACGTGCACGCATTGACAATGCATACCAGTGCCCATTTGCAGCACGTAAATTACCCGGAATTGAGCTGTTCAATACTTTTGAGTCTACACGTTGCGTCAAACCACTTTCGACTAAATCCACCAAATTCCCAAAGTCGACAGTGAGCATCACATCTGCAGGCGAACGTCGGCCTTCAGCTTTAACGCGTTCAAGCAACCCATCTTTAATAAAAACAGTATTGACTTTCACCCCAGTTTTTTGGCTGAACTCTTTTAAAAGAGGTTGAATTAGAACTGGTTCTCGTGTGGTATAAAGGTTGACTTCAGCTGCATTTACCCAGTTACAGCTAAAGGCAACTAGACCAGTTAAAAGAAGGTGAACTTTCGATAGTGATTTCATTTCTTATTTCCTTAACAGAGTTTAAACCTGAACTGCTTGTTCAAGCTGAGATGTGATGGCTATGTTAGAGTCGTCATCGGATGCAAAGAAGAAACATGCTGTTAAGTCTACGGATACATAGACTTGTTCAGTTTCAAAAAAATGCTGGAGATGGTCAACTTGAGCCAATAAAATGGTCGACTCAGCAGCAAGTTGCAGATGTAACTGGTAAGCGTGACCCATAAAACTGGATGAAATGACTTTTGCTGCGGCAGCGCCTTCGACTGGTTCTCTACAAACCTGTACCTGATGCGGACGGAAACAACAGGAAATCGATTTTTCAGCATATGCTAAGTTTTCAGGTAGTGCGATGTGACCAAAAATTGTTTTGATTTGATGATCTAACCGCTTGGCCGGTATTTCATTCAAAGCAGAAAAATAGCGTGCCGCGAACAGGGTTGAGGGCTGCAAATAAAGTTGCTTAGGTGTGCCGATCTGAATAATTTTCCCTTGATGCATCAATATAATTTGATCAGAAATTTGCAAAGCCTCTTCCGGATCATGCGTTACGATAACAGTAGTGGTTGCTGTCTTTTTTAAAAGGTCAATCGTACTTTGGCGGATTTGATCACGTAGCCGATGGTCCAGATTAGAAAAAGGTTCATCCATGAGTAACACATGGGGTTTAGGAGCCAAAGCACGCGCCAGAGCAACGCGCTGTTGTTCTCCACCCGATAAGGTGTATGGATAACTATGCATGTGATGATGCATGGAAACATGTTTTAAGGCTTGTTCTGCAATTTCTTGTCGCTGCTGTTTTGAGAACTTTTTTAACCCAAACATCACATTTTCCAGCACATTCAGGTGCGGAAACAACGCATAGTCTTGAAAAACCAGACCAATATTCCGTGCTTCTGCAGGGATGTGCTGTTCTTCATTCCAAAGAATGTTTTGTTCAAGCTGAATTGAGCCACTACTCGGTTCTTCTAAACCTGCAATCAAACGTAGCATGGTGGTTTTACCACAACCTGAATGTCCGAGTAAGCAAATGATTTGCCCACTCGTTGCAGACCATGTGGCTTGATTAACAGCAAAATGTGAGCCGAATTTTTTGCTTAATTTATTAATAGTTAATACATTGTTTGAATGTTCTGCATAGACATTCATGTTCAACTCGCAGTGCTATTTTCTTCACTAAATAATAACTAATAATCTTTCTCATGTAGAGAATTTTTATCAGTTTGATACAACATAAAATATTAAAATTGAGTATGGGTATATAAACGAAAGAAGTGAGATATTATTTTTGGAGAGTCTAGCTTTCTAACAACTCTCTTACGAAACTTTTCCTATTTTATATTTTTAGAACTAGGTGTTTATTTTTATATCAAAAGAAAATCCAAAAATGACACATGAATCAGTGTTAAACAAAAAATTTAAATGGATCTTCTTCTATGGTGGTCTTGGATAGGGAAGTAGTTTTGCTCTTATTTTCATATCATTAGATTCCTTCAACATAAACCTCAAGGTTTTGGCTCATTCCCTTTATTTTTAGCAATTTGTATTGTTGCTGGAATGATTCGTGGATGGGTAATGTCTAAGTCGACTATAGGTAGAAAATCTGAAAAAGCTCTCCTAATTGAACACATTATCATCAATTTAACATAATGGTGGTTATACGCAATACACTTGTATATTAATATAAATATCAGACACTTAATAAAACCTTAAAAAGCCAAAAATGCCCAAAAAGCCGATTTTGAAACAAGTCGGCTTTTTTATGAGCGGTTTTAATAGTTCTTGCCAATAATTTCGACTAAAAATTACGCTTCTCAACTTGAGTGATACAATTTTGTGATACAGTATTGTATATACAAATTTGAATGTTTTTTATGAAACAGTATTTCGAATGGGATGAGGCAAAGAATCGAAAGAATCAGAAAAAGCACGATGTCTCTTTCGAAACTGCAAGCCTTGTTTTTGAAGATCCACTGAGGATCTCAATTCAGGACAGACATACCGATGGTGAAGAACGTTGGCAGACCATTGGAAAAGTGAAAGGCGTACTAATGCTCTTAGTAGCTCATACCATCTTTGATGAAGATGACTGTGAAATCATAAGAATTATTAGTGCAAGACAGGTAACTAAAGCAGAGCGAGATAAATATGAGCATGGTTAGACACTCACGCAAAGAACTGAATGAAAAATTCAGCGACAAGCAAGATGCTGAAATTGAACGCTTGCTTGCTAAAGGCACGGTTCCTGACGATCATCTAGATCTATCAGATATGCCTGAAATTACCGACTGGAGTAATGCTGTACGCCACAATCAATTCTATCGTCCAGTGAAGCAACAAACATCTATTCGTTTAGATGCTGACGTACTTGCATGGTTCAAAGCACAAGGTAAAGGTTATCAGACACGCATGAATGAAATCTTACGAGATGCCATGCTAAAAGAATTAAAAAATCATCAGTAAAAATGGGAGCTTAAGCTCCCATTTTTGTGTTATTCCTAAGTAGAAATGTCCTACCTAATAACCAAATAGAAATGTCCTATATGGACATTTCCAAGTCAAGCACAGGATTTAGATTTCGTTCTTGAATTGCTGTTTTCTGTGCACGTCTGCTTGGCATCTTTTGAGAACGATTACGTTTGTTTTGCTGTTCCAGTTCTTCATGCTGTTGTTGGATATGCGCCAGAACCGAGCCTAATCTTTTATTCTCAACCACTTGATTCTGCTGTAGTCCAGCCAGTTTATTGAAGACACTATAGTTGATCTGGCACTGTTGCAAATAGAGATTTGAGTCGATGATGTTTCCTTTAAAAAGTACTTAGAGACCGAAAACCCTGTTGATTAGACACACTTCACCCTGAGGCTGACCATAATAAAATGACGATGCTTGTCCTTTACGTAGTGCACGCATGACTTCAATACCTTTAATTGTGGCATAAGCCGTCTTCATAGATTTGAATCCTAATGTGGCCCTGATGATCCGCTTTAGCTTGCCATGATCACATTCAATCACGTTATTTTTATACTTAATCTGCCTGTGCTCAAGGTCTGGTGGACATTTACCTTCCCGTTTTAACCGTGATAAAGCACGTCCATATGTGGGTGCTTTATCCGTGTTGATCACTTGTGGAATTTGCCACTTCTTCACATTATTTAAAATTTTTCCAAGAAAACAATATGCTGATTTGGTATTACGTCTAGAAGAAAGATAAAAATCAATGGTATCGCCACGTTGATCGACTGCACGATACAGATAAGACCATCGTCCATTCACTTTTACATAGGTTTCATCAATATGCCACGAGCTCAGATCTGTAGGATTACGCCAATACCAGCGTAAACGTTTTTCTATTTCAGGAGCATAACGTTGAACCCAACGGTAAATAGTCGTGTGATCAACATTCACACCCCGTTCGGCCAGCATTTCCTGCAGTTCACGATAGCTAATGCCATATTTACAATACCAGCGCACAGCCCAAAGAATGATTTCGCCCTGAAAATGCCGACCATGGAAAGGATTCATATGCTGCACCTTTAGCTAAAACAGTCTTCAGCTTACCATTCGTGGTTATTTGCAACAGTGCCGTATGGTGTACGTAAAGTCTGGCAAAAACTGAAACGTGAAGGCTATATTATTGCACGCTGTACTGTTGCTCGATTAATGAAAAAGCTAGGTATACAAGGTGTTTGGCGAGGTAAGAACAAACAAACCACCCGTAGCCGAGATGACCAAAAACGAGCAGATGATTTAGTGAAACGTAATTTTACTGCTGATCATCCTGACCAACTGTGGGTCAGTGACTTTACGTATATTCAAACTCATTCAGGCTGGGTCTATACCGCCTTTATTATTGATGTGTTCTCACGAGCAATTGTTGGATGGAAAGTATCGACACGGATGAATACAGATATGGTGCTCGATGCATTAGAGCAAGCCTTGCACGATCGAGGCATGCCAAAGAATGTGATTCATCATTCCGATAGAGGTGTTCAATATCTTTCTATTCGCTATACCAATCGTTTAGAAGCAGCAAATTTACGAGCATCAGTCGGTACAACTGGTGATTCATACGATAATGCTCTGGCTGAAACGGTGAATGGCTTATACAAAACAGAGGTGATTGAATATTTAAAAGCAGATTGGCAAGGTTTAGCAGATGTACAACTTGCGACACTAAACTGGGTAGATTGGTTCAATAAAAAGCGTGTACACAGTGCACTGGGTTATGTATCGCCTTTTGAGTTTGAAGCAATGTACTATGATAAGATTAACCCGTTAGGTCAGGTGGCCTAACTTAAATAAAAAAGTCTCCGACAAACCCGGTACGGTTCAAATGCTTTCTTGCCTTACAGTGGAATTGATAAAATAAAATTCAAGAATTGAACTATATAAACTGGAATTTTTAAAGCGATCTTATTTAACTTCTATAAAAATGCCAATAGCGTCTAAAGGATATAACACTATTGGCACCATATACTAGTACATTATGAATTATTAGGCTTTACAGCGATGATTATATAATTTTCTCCTTCTGCTTTTAATTCAAATTCAACTTTATCCCCTACAGTTAAACCATTTAATAAGGATGGGTCAGCAACTTTTAAGCCCATCATCATTGCAGGCCATTTAAGTGCAGGAATTGCTTCATGGTCGAGTGTTAAAATATTTTCTTTCGTATCAATAGCAGTAATCACGCCAACGGCTTGAGCCGTTGTAGCGGTAGAAGACTCCTTATTCATCTGCTCCATAGGTGCGTCTGCTTTCTTCTGCTCTGATGCTTCATTTTTACTACATGCGCTTAATGCAGCAATGGTGGTAACAAGAGCAATAATTTTCATAAATTTCAACATAATAAAACCTCTTTAGACGAAATAATAAAACGATCAATGTGTTGATAGTTTTCTTTTGATTAAAAGCTGATATGCAGCTGGGATAACAAACATTGACAGTAGAGGAGCTGAAATCATGCCCCCAACCATAGGTAAAGCAATACGGCTCATCAATTCGGAACCTGTCCCAGTCCCTAAAAGTATAGGAATTAAGCCTGCCAAAATGACGGCAACCGTCATGGCTTTAGGACGAACGCGTAGTACAGCTCCTGTTCGGATTGCATCATTGAGTTGTTGCACCGTTAAAGACGCTGCTGAAGAAGGTAAATGTTGTTGGGTATGATCTATCGCTTGTTTTAAATAAAATAGCATGACCACTCCAAACTCTGTGGCAACACCGGCAAGTGCAATAAAACCAACAGCAATTGCCACTGAAAAGTTATAGCCACTCAAGTATATGGCCCAAATACCACCAATTAAGGCAAAAGGTAGAGTCAACATAATCAGAGCAGCATCTTGTACTTGTCTAAAGATCAGGTAGAGCAATAGAAAAATGATCATCAAAGTAATTGGAATTATTACTTTTAGTCGAGCATTTGCACGTTCCATAAACTCAAACTGGCCTGAATAGCTGATGCTCATAGCAGGAGAAAGTTTGACTTGCGAATCAATGGTTTGTTTCAAATCTTGTACAACTGAAGCTAAGTCACGTCCTTGCACATCAATATAGACCCAACCACTAGGGCGGGAATTTTCGCTCTTCAGCATTGGAGGGCCATCTGTAATCTGGATATTGGCAACGCTACTTAAGATAATTTGCTGACCTGACTCGGTAACAACAGGTAAATTTCTCAAAGCTTCCAGTGAGTCTCGAATCTCTCGTGGATAACGTACATTAATAGGATATCTTGCTAATCCCTCAACAGTTTCACCAATATTTTTTCCACCTATCGCTGATGACACAATTTGCTGTACATCATCAATATTAAGACCATATCGTGCAGCTTGCATACGATTGATATCAACATCAATATACCTGCCACCCGTGAGCCGTTCAGCTAAAGCTGAGCTAACACCAGATACCGTTTTAGCTGCTTGTTCAACTTGTTGTGCGACCCGATCAATATCTTGTAAATTGTTTGCTGAAATTTTAATTCCGATGGGACTTTTAACCCCAGTCGCCAACATATCAATCCTGTTACGAATAGGCGGTACCCAAATATTCGTTAAACCCGGCACCTGAACTGCCTTATCAAGTTCTTTCACCAATTTTTCAGGTGTCATCCCAGCACGCCACTCAGATCGAGGCTTAAATTGAATTGTTGTTTCAAACATCTCCAAAGGCGCTGGGTCTGTAGCTGACTCAGCTCGTCCAGCCTTACCAAATACCGTTGCAACTTCCGGAATGGTTTTAATCATCCTATCTGTTTGCTGTAGCAGTTCAGAAGCTTTGGCTGCGGACAATCCCGGTAAAGCCGACGGCATATATAGTAAATCGCCTTCATCCATTTTAGGTAAAAATTCTCCACCTAAACGGGTCAGAGGGTAAAGGCTCACTAGAAAAATAAGCAATGCAACCAGTAATGTCGTCTTTGGATAAGCTAAAACTTTATCCAACATAGGACCGTATATTTTGATGAGAAAACGATTTAGTGGATTACGTTGTTCAGACGGTAATTTCCCGCGGATCCAATACCCCATCAATACTGGAATTAACGTAATGGATAAACCAGCTGCCGCTGCCATGGCATAAGTTTTGGTAAATGCCAATGGTGAGAACAAGCGTCCCTCTTGTGCCTGCAAGGTGAAAATAGGAATGAAGGATAAGGTAATGATGAGTAGACAGAAAAATAAAGCTGGACCAACCTCACTGGCTGACCGAGCAATAATATCCCAACGTTCTTGTGGTGCTAAGATTTGATCAGGATGCTCATGCTGCCAAGCTTCTATATGTTTGTGTGCATTTTCTACCATTACCACCGCAGCATCGACCATGGCCCCAATCGCAATGGCAATACCACCCAGAGACATAATATTGGCATTTAACCCCTGATAATACATGACCAGGAAAGCCGATAAAATCCCAAGTGGTAGAGAAACAATAGCCACCATTGCTGAACGTAAATGCCAGAGGAAAAGTCCACAGACTAATGCCACGACAATGAACTCTTCAATCAATTTATGGCTGAGATTCTCTATAGCCCGATCGATCAATTGACTACGATCATATACGGGAACCACCTGCACACCTTTTGGTAGGCTCTGTTGTAATTCCGCGAGCTTTACTTTAACAGCAGCAATAGTTTCACGTGCATTTTTACCTGCTCGTAAAATCACAACGCCACCAACAGTTTCACCTTGTCCATTCAGTTCACTGATACCACGACGCATTTCTGGTCCAAGCTGTATCGTTGCAATATCACCCAAAGTAACTGGAACACCAAAACGATTTGTCCGTAGTGGGATCTGGCGAAAATCATCTAATGTTTTTAAATAACCAGTGGCTCGTACCATATATTCGGTTTCAGCCATTTCCAAGACTGAACCACCCGTTTCTTGATTAGCTTTTTGAATCGCTTCAATGACATTATCTTGAGTAATACCTAATGACGCCATTTTGCTTGGGTTTAAAACAACCTGATATTGCTTCACCATTCCCCCAATCGTGGCAACTTCAGCCACATTGGGTAATGTCTTCAACTCATACTTTAAAAACCAGTCTTGTACGCTTCTCAACTGAGAAAGATCATGCTGTCCTGTTGGATCAACTAATGCATATTCATAAATCCAGCCAACCCCTGTAGCATCTGGCCCTAATGATGATTTCGCATCCGCAGGCATATTTCCTTGTATCTGATTCAAGTATTCCAAAACACGTGACCGTGCCCAGTAGAGGTCTGTATGTTCGTCAAAAATGACATAGACAAACGAATCACCAAAAAAAGAATACCCCCGAACATCTTTAACTCCAGGCACTGATAACATGGTGGTTGTTAAAGGATAAGTCACCTGATTTTCAACAATCTGTGGTGCCTGACCGGGAAAATTAGTTCGTACAATGACTTGTACGTCAGATAAATCTGGTAAAGCATCAACAGGAGTATTTTTAACAGCCCAAGTCCCCCAGATAGCCAGAACTAAAGCAGCTAGTAATACAAATACTCGATTCAAAATTGAAAAACGAATAATACGGGCGATCATAATAGTTCTCCCGTTAGTTCTTTATAGATGTCATAGACATCTTTGAAATGTCAGAAATGACATAAGCATCTCCAACTTTTGTAAAACTAAAGTTGACCTGGTCACCTTGCTGAATCTGAGTAAATGGCTGTACTGGCTGTTTAAAGCTCATGGTCATAGCACCCCAACCCAACTCAGGAATAGCCTGATGTGAAATAGTAACTTCCTGAGCTGTGACTTTTTCAACTTTTCCAATGCCTTGATATTTTGATGTCTTAACTGCTTGAGAGGGGGTAATAGATTTTCCAGTATTCAGCTTATCAAGTACGCCCTGTAAATTTGCTTCAGAGTCAATCAAGAATTGTCCTGAAATTACAACTTTTTGACCTACTTTCAAACCTTCTAAAATTGCAATCTTATTTCCATCACTTTGCCCTAACTGAACAACAACAGGTTCAAAACGTCCTTGCTCATGAGCCACAATGACAATATTACGGGTGCCTGTACGGATAACAGCCTGCTCTGGAACTATTAAACTGCTTTGAGGATTGCTAGATAGTTTGACAGAGGCAAACATCCCCGGTTTGAGCTGTGCCTCTTTATTAGGTAATTCAATACGAACTTTTATGGTTCTGCTAGTAGTATCTAAGGTAGGTAAGATATCAATTACTTTACCCGAGACTATTTGAGGGTATGCTGTAAAAGTAACTTCGACTTTACTTCCTCGTTTGATTCCAGCAATTTGTGTTTCAGGTATTGCTGCTTCTAACCAGATTGGGTTAATCCCTTTAATGATGGCCAGCGTTTGCCCCATAGCTAAAGCCATTCCATTGCGGACTTCTAGTGAATCAATAAATCCACTAATGGGAGCTTGCAAAGTTATATTAGATTGCACTCGACGAGTTCGCTCAACTTGATGAATCACATTTTGTGGTATTCCTAAAAGCTGCAAACGTTGACGGCTTGCTTGAATAAGGGAACGATCTCCAGTACGGAGCACAGCTAAAAATTCAGTTTGCTCTCCAGTCCATTCGGGTATTGAAATATCAGCAATAGGACTCCCTTGCCTTACCATATCTCCTACAGCATGCCCATACACTCGCTGAACAAAGCCACTTGCTCTAGTTTGTAAAATAGCTGTTTGCCGTTCATTTGCTTGTAATATGCCATTAGTAAACATGGCATTTCCAATTACAGCCTGTTCAACAGTGCCGTAACGGATGGCTAAATTTTGTTGAATAGATGGATCTATTTTGACTGTAGGACGACTTTCATCGGTCATCGCTGCATTTTCATCTGCATATTTAGGTACCAGTTGCATGTCCATAAATGGAGACTTACCTGGCTTATCAAAATGCTGTTCAGGCTTCATTGGGTCGTACCAATACAACACTTTGGCATCCTGTTGTTGACTTGCCGATGTCGATTGAGGATTGTCTTTCTGATGTGCTATCCAATATCCAGCACCACCACCTGCAACCAAACTAATTGTGGCAACTCCTATGACAGTCACTGCCAATTTATTTTTTAACATTATGGCTGCTCCTCAACATAGTTTAAGGTTGGTTCTTCAAAGGCAAAATAAAGTTGGGCTTTAGTCACAGCCTGTTGTTGTTGAAGATCAATGAGACGCAATCGTTGTTCTAGAAGAGCTTGTCGGGCAGCAATGATATTGGTCAAATTAGTTTTCCCCGCTTGATAAGTTGCTAACTGTAAATTCACTTTTTGTTTGGCAAGAGGAATACTCTTTTGCATCGTGCGATTAATTTGTTGGTCAAGAGCGTCAAGATCAGATAACCCTTCATCTAACAAGGTGAGATATTCACGATACTTAACCTCTTGATCGGCAGTAATCCGGTTTTGTTCAGCTAAAGCTGCTTGAATGAGTGGACCACTCCGTTTTTTTGAAAAAACAGGGAGTTCAGTTGTCAGTTGCACACCGATCATATCGCCAAACTCAGGTGCTCGATGCTGATAAGCAAACTCAATGCCCCAATCTGGTTTTTGCAAAGCTTGAGCTTGCCTAAGTTTTGCTTCAGCCGTTTTCTTTTCAGCCTGATAAGCTTTTAACTCAGGATGTTGGTGCAAGTGATGATACAACTTTGATGTATCAAGAGAGATTATTGGTGCTTGGGTAGATAAGGTTTCAATTTGAGAGATGTTTTCAGTTGGTTCTGCACTTACCAGTCGATGTAGTTCTAACTTGGCCTTTTTTAAATCTCGAAGTAAATCATCTTTTTGATCGAGTAGAACATTACTTTCAAGTCTTGGATCAAGTGCATCAGCAACCATAGTTCGACCAGAGGTGACCTGTGTTTGGGTCATCTGAGAAAGTAATCGATTCTCTGAAAACAGTTCATCGTATAGCGCCAATTTACGCTCAAGATAAAAACGTTTAAACCAAGCAGATGCAACTTTTTGACGTAACTCAATACGTAGAATCTCAGTTTGAGCAGTGACTGAACCCAATTCAGCTTTTGCTAACTCGACCTCGGCTTGTCTTTTGGCGCGGTTTGGAAAATCTTGCATAACACCAATTTTCTGCATAGTCATACCTTCCTGTGTGATTGACCATGCAGCATCACCAGATATAGGGTAATTATCTAAGCCCACAAATAGTTTAGGGTTGGGTAAAATACCTGAAGCTGAAACCATATTCTCAGCTCCCTCAATCTGAGCACTATTTGCTCTTAGGGTAGGTGCATATTGCTCAGCAAGCTTCAAAGCTGTATCCAATGTCAGTGGCTCGGCATAAGCTTGACCATAGATCAAAGAGAAACAGATCGTAGCTATCTGCCATCTCCCCCCCGGGGATAGCTTTTCTTTATAAAAGTTCATATTTTTAGCTCTAAAATGATATACACGCGCACGTGTAGAACATCCATAGAAAACTCTATGAATGACGAAGAATTATCAAATTAGTTAGAGCGTGGGGGCTTCCATAAACCTGAAGGGTATGGAGCAGGAAGATTTTGATCTGGAAAATAAAAGACTGATCGCTCTACGGGTGAGAATACCGTTGAGTGCAAAATGCTTTGAGGATCACTGGCGTACGCAATTTTGGCAAAAGACATAATGCAATCTTGCTCAGACATACAGGAAGGATCATGTAGCGTTTTTTTGACCTTTGCTTCAACTTTCATACAGTCGGTATGCATCATATCCTGGTTTTGAGATGCTTCCATTTGCATGGATTTCATCTGTTCAGATGGCATTAAACACCGCTTATGTACAGACGAAGCAGCAGCAGCCGATCCTACTAAAAGGATAGCAAACGATAAAAACAGCGATAGGCATGTTTTTAACCACTGCATAGAGATAAGACCAAAATTTAAGCTTTTTTAGTTTTACAGATTCGAAATTAAATAGCAATAATTTTATGAATGATAGCCAAAGCTATCATTCATGATACTAAGTCATATCACCTTAAAAAACTAATTCGATACCTGCACCATATTTCCATCCCTTTTCAGACTCTGTTGCCTCTTGCATAGAAGTGGCTTTCTGTCCTTTTTCATATTGGTAAGCAACATCAATGAAAGGTTTAATTCGCTTAGTAATCTCATATCGGGTTTTGATACCAGTTTTAAGTTCTGATAAACCTGATTTTGCAGCATAATCAGAGTCATCGTTGAATATAGCATCCATTTCTAGATAAGGTTGAGTAATCAATTTCTGGGTTAACAAGAAATCACGTTCGATTTCAAAACTTGCTCCCCAAAAGTTATTCTCGCCACCGTATAAATAAGCTTGTGTTTCAAAGAAATAAGGAGCTAATCCTAATACACCAATAACACCATCAACTCGATCACTGTTGCTGCTATTTTTATCTTCGCTATATCTTACACCAGCTTGTATATCCCAAAATGGGGCTACGTTACGGCTATAAAGTGCTGATACAGCATATTTTGGATCATTACTTTCTGACTTTTCCGAATTGGCTTCAATAAATAGACGATTTTCATCTGTTCCAATCAAAGTTTCAAGCTTTGTTCCTAGGTTGCCCTTACCGTCTTCATCAACCATCCATGCATTTTCAAGTCTTGTTACTTGATAAATTTGTCCGCCATGTTCTTTAAGATGATCATCGTGAGATCCGTCTGATCTCTTTCTTGCAGTCAAAATAATATTATCTCCCCCATTTGCATTTTCCATTGAATAATATTCTGGATACAATTCTTGGGGGCTATATCTTAAGCCACCAGACTCCTGTAATAAGACTCTCATACCATTTGTAATATTACTGTCTTGTTCCGAAGTGCTGCTATTAGCAAAAGTTAAGTTTGATATACTTATTAATGCAATTGATAAGACTGTTTTTGAGAAGAAATTCTTAGTGATTTGCATGTGGATTTACGGCACTGTTGCAAATAACCACGAATGGTAAGCTGAAGACTGTTTTAGCTAAAGGTGCAGCATATGAATCCTTTCCATGGTCGGCATTTTCAGGGCGAAATCATTCTTTGGGCTGTGCGCTGGTATTGTAAATATGGCATTAGCTATCGTGAACTGCAGGAAATGCTGGCCGAACGGGGTGTGAATGTTGATCACACGACTATTTACCGTTGGGTTCAACGTTATGCTCCTGAAATAGAAAAACGTTTACGCTGGTATTGGCGTAATCCTACAGATCTGAGCTCGTGGCATATTGATGAAACCTATGTAAAAGTGAATGGACGATGGTCTTATCTGTATCGTGCAGTCGATCAACGTGGCGATACCATTGATTTTTATCTTTCTTCTAGACGTAATACCAAATCAGCATATTGTTTTCTTGGAAAAATTTTAAATAATGTGAAGAAGTGGCAAATTCCACAAGTGATCAACACGGATAAAGCACCCACATATGGACGTGCTTTATCACGGTTAAAACGGGAAGGTAAATGTCCACCAGACCTTGAGCACAGGCAGATTAAGTATAAAAATAACGTGATTGAATGTGATCATGGCAAGCTAAAGCGGATCATCAGGGCCACATTAGGATTCAAATCTATGAAGACGGCTTATGCCACAATTAAAGGTATTGAAGTCATGCGTGCACTACGTAAAGGACAAGCATCGTCATTTTATTATGGTCAGCCTCAGGGTGAAGTGTGTCTAATCAACAGGGTTTTCGGTCTCTAAGTACTTTTTAAAGGGAACATCATCGACTCAAATCTCTATTTGCAACAGTGCCAAGTATTTTGACTATACTGGTTTCCTCATAGATACCATACAATACAGACTGTACAGTTATGAGCTAATCAAGGAGGCCGCCATGCAACAACCCATTCAGGCCGCTATCTTCGGCCTCGGCATAACCGGAAGCAAGACAGCAGCCTTCCTGCTAGATCGAGGCATTCGCATCGTCGCTGCCGTCAACGCAACCAACTTCCTGGGACAAGATGTTGGGATCGCTCTCGGCCGATCTCCCATTGGGGTCGTGGTGACATCCGATGCCGAGGCTGCCCTGTCGCAAACACGTCCAGACATCGCGATTGTGGCCACCCAAAACGGTATTGAGGAAATTCTTCCTATCGTCAAGCGTTGTCTGGAGCACGGTGCAGACGTTATCACCATCGCTGGCGACGCTTATTTCCCTTCGATCGACAGTCATCAAGCAGCCGTGCAGGAATTGCATGCGCTGGCGCTTGCTCGCGGAAAAACAATCCTCGGAACTGGCGTCCAGGATGTCTTTTGGGACAACTTGCCGGTGTTGCTGTCAGGCGCTGCCCAAACCATCACCGGCATTCATGGCAGTACCTGCGCGCTGGCCGACGAGTACGGGGACTGGGTGCTGAAAGCCTTGCAAATTGGGGCATCGCCGGCGGCTGTCGCCAAGAGTGCACTACATCCTTTTTCCAGCGCGCTGATTGGCCCGCTGCACAACATCGCCCGCCAACTCGGCCTATCCGTGACAGACATCCATCAAACGGTAGAGCCTGTCGTGGCGAGACAGGACTTCGAGCCTGTATTGGCTGGACGGACGATACATGCAGGCCAAGTCGTCGGACTCAATGCCATCACCCGGCTGATAACCACCCAGGGCGTTACGCTGTCTGCAGGATTCATCAGCAAGTTGCGTGAAGTGGGTGACAGCGATTTCGTTGAATGGCGCATCGAGGGTACGCCCAACCTGCATGTACGTGTCGAAGATCGGCATGACATCGACACCACCAGCGCCACAGTAGTAAACCGTATCGCTGACGTCATTCAGGCGCCGCCCGGTTTCCTCACAGTCTCCGACCTGGCACCGTCCAGGTTCTCGCCCCACACATCAGCCATCACGGAGAACCGCACATGAGCACGCCCCATCCACATCGCTGGCTGCTGCTGGTGACGGTGGCAGCCGGTCTTCTGCTGGTCACGCTGGACAATTCGGTGCTCTACACCGCGCTGCCCACGCTCACCCACGAACTGCACGCAACGGCCACTCAGGGGCTGTGGATCATCAATGCCTATCCGCTGGTGATGGCTGGCCTTCTGTTGGGTACCGGCACGCTAGGTGATCGCATCGGCCACCGGCGCATGTTCTTGTTCGGGCTGGTGATCTTTGGCGTGGCGTCGCTGGCCGCTGCTTTTTCCCCCACGGCGTCGGCACTGATCGTCGCCCGCGCATTTCTTGCAGTGGGTGCGGCCGCCATGATGCCGGCCACACTGGCGCTAATTCGCGTCACCTTCGACGACGAGCGTGAGCGGAATCTAGCCATTGCGGTCTGGGGCAGCTTGTCGGTTGTCGGTGCCGCGCTTGGCCCTATCGTTGGCGGTCTTTTGCTGTCGCACTTCTGGTGGGGCTCGGTGTTTCTCATCAATGTGCCAGTGGTCGTCCTGGCCTTTATTGGCACGTTGGTCTTCGCGCCAAAAGGTGCCGTCGAACAGGGCAAGCCCTGGGATCTGCTGTCGTCGGTGCTTGCGCTGGTCACGCTGTCTGGACTCATCGTGGCCATAAAGGAAGTCGCGCATGCCGCGCCGTCTTGGCCTCTGGCATTCGCGGCGCTGGCTGTCGCCGTCGTCGGTGGCTGGTTGTTCGCGCGGCGCCAGGCCCGCCTGCCGTATCCCCTGCTGGACTTCGCGATCTTCCGCAACCCAGCCTTTACGGCTGGTGTGCTGGCAGCAGCCTTCGCCATGTTTGCCATCGGCGGCATGCAACTGGTCACAACCCAGCGCTTCCAACTTGTGGCAGGTTTCACCCCGCTGCAGGCGGGTCTACTGGTATCTGCCGTCGCGCTAGGCTCTTTGCCCACCGCGTTGCTGGGTGGTGCCTTCCTGCATAGGCTGGGCCTGCGTGTATTGATTGCGGGCGGGCTGGCTGCGGGCGCGACTGGCGCACTGGCTACCACCGCCGGCCTGCACCTGGGCCTGGGCTGGCTGCTGGCCGGCATGGTGCTCAATGGCGCGGGACTTGGAGCCGTGATGGCCGTCGCCTCCAGCGCCATCATTGGCAATGTGCCGCCCGCCAGGGCCGGCATGGCCTCATCGGTAGAAGAAGTGTCCTACGAGTTCGGCAGCCTGATCGCAGTTGCACTGCTGGGCAGTCTGTTGGGGGCGCTCTATTCAATGGGAATCAGCCTGCCCCCCGGCACACACGACGCTGCGCGAGATGGCATTACCCAGGCGCTGGAGATTGCACGCGCGAGTGAGCCGGTGAATACCGCACTGGTGGATGCAGCATCATCTGCCTTTGATCGCAGCTATCTAATCGTGCTGTGGGTGATTGCTGGCGTTCAGGCCATCGGTGCGCTGCTAACTGCCTGGCTGCTGCGCCATCACGGCCCAGGCACTGCTACTGCAACCCATTGAGCGAGGTAAGCCGCATGCGACCCAGCAACCGCAACAAAATTCTCGATGCCGCCATCCGCGTCGTCCACCGTGAGGGTGTGACCGGAATCACTTTCGAGTCAGTCGCACTTGAGGCTGGACTGACACGTGGCGGAATGCTCTATCATTTTCCGTCCCGCGATGCCTTGCTATTGGGCATCCATGAGCATCTGGCCTGCCAGTGGGAGACTTTGCTTGAAAAAGTAGCCGGCAAACCGGCGCACGAAGCCAGCGCGCAAGAGCGGATCGCTGCCTATGTGCAGGCCTGCACTGACGGTCGTTCCACTCGCGTCGAGCTGCAACTAATGCTCGAAGGCGCGACTCAGCCCGAACTGGCGGCTCCCTGGGCCGGCGTGCTGTCACGCTGGATTCCCGTGACAGAGGATGACGATGCCAACTTGGCAGCCATGTGGGTGGTACGGCTTGCAGCCGACGGGCTATGGGTACACGAACCCTTGCCAGCACGCCAATGGCAACCCGTATGCGCCGACGCATCGGTCGCATGCTGCTGGACATGATCCCAAAAGAAACCACATCGGGCCAGTCGGAAAAGGAGGGCAACGATGACGCAAGGAGATGTTGAACTGAAGGTGCTCCGCTTGCCTATCTATACAGGCGTAGTGGTGTCCTTGCTCGCCCTGATTGCCGCACCGCTGACTGGCTCGCAGGCCATTTTGCTGGACGGTTTCTTCAACCTCGTGTATCTCATTACAGGCATCTTCACCTACCGTGTCGGTACGCTGTTGCGGCGTGGGGCGAGCCGGCGCTTTCCGTTCGGCTACGCACCGCTGGAGCCCCTGGTCAATCTCATCAAGAGCCTGCTGATCGCGGGCGTCTCAATGCTATCGGTCTGGTACGCCACATCCAGCCTGTTTGAGGGAGGCACCGACATCAAATTCGGCGGCGCACTACTGTATGCCTTCGTGTCGGCCGCCATCACCATCGGCATGGCTGCCTATGTCTGGCTGCGCTATCGGCATATGAAAAGCCCGTTGGTGCAAGGCGATCTGGCCGCGCGAGCCATCGACGCATTGACCGCCTTCGGCGCCTTATTGGCCTTCGTGATCGCCTATCTGCTGCAAGCGTACGGCCATACGCAAGCGGCGCGTTACGTTGACCCGATCCTGACGCTGGCACTGGTTGCCATGACAGTCGGCATTCCCTGGTCGCTAGGAAAAGGGGCACTGGCCGAACTGCTGTACATGGCACCACCGCCCAGCGAAACCGATCCGATCGAGAGCAAAGTCCGACAAGCCTTGCAGGCGTTGCCACTCGCCGCGCTGGACATTCGCACCGTGCGCATCGGACGTTCCTGGGAGGTCATGATTCACGCACAACTGCAATCCGATGCTCACATGGATACGCATGCGGCCGACACTTGCCGCAAGTGCCTGGAAGCTGAATTGTTGAGCCAGCACAGTCAGCTTCGGCCGGTACTGGTGTTCTCGTACGACGCACCGGAACCGTTGCACTGATCTTGTTTGGATCACTTTACGTGCTTTGCCCGTCATCCTGTTGCGGCCATTCACGAGTCAAGTCCGGCTGCACGGGGCGTTCCAGATAGGTAGAGAGCACGATATAGGCGCGTGTGCCCACCACGCCCTTGATGCTGTAGAGATGTGACAGCAAGGCCTCCAACCCCTGCGCATCTGCGGTACGAACCTTCAACAGCATGGCCGTGTCACCGGCCACGGAGTGGATCTCTTCGACCTCGGGATGTGCGGACATCGCCAGCAGTTCCGGCGTTTTTCCCCAGCCGTGAGTATCGACGTGGACAAAGGCCAGCAGCGCCTTGCCCACTTCCTTGGGTTCCAGTAAAGCTGCCGTACGCCGAATTACACCCGTTCGGCGCAATCGCTTGACACGTTCGTGCGCGGCTGGCGCAGACAACGCGGCGCGCTGGCCCAGTTCGGCATAGCTGACCGTGGCGTCTTCCACCAACACGCCTAATAGTCTTCGGTCAATCGCGTCCACATATGGCTTCGGAACACCATTCCGCAGAATCTCATCTTTATTTGACGCCATTCTTATTTATCTCGTTTCATTCGATTTTAATGCGAATAATATAAATCAATACAGAATATTATTCATTGGTATTGAAATGCACGACACACACCTTCCGCGCTCCATCTATGTACTGACAGGGTGCATCGGAGTGATCGGCTCGAATTCGCTTGTGCTGGGGCCGATCGCACCGGAAGTAGCGTTATCGCTTGGCACTAGCGTGCCGACGGTCATGCTTGCTACAGCAGCATTCGGATTGGGCGCAGCCATCAGCGCCTTGTTGCTCGCGCGTCACATTGACCGATTTGGTGCGCATCGGGTACTTAAACTGACGATGGCCCTGTTGCCGCTGGCATTGATGGGCAGCGCCTTGGCACCCTTTGTCGCCATTCTGGTTGCTGCTCAGTTCCTGGCCGGTATGGCAACGGGCGTGGCAGTCCCCGCCATTTACGCCAGCGCTGCCGCGACCGCGCCACCCGGACGGGAGAGCAAGACCATCGGTATTGTCCTGACTGGCTGGACTTTGAGCATGGTGGCCGGAGTCTCACTAGCGGCCATCGTGGCCGATGCCATTCACTGGCGCGCCGTGTATGGAACAATCGCAGTGATGGCTGGGCTTGCGTGGGTTGCACTGCGCACCATCCCTTCACGCAGTAAGCCATCAGCCGCCTCAGCACCGCTGCCGCTGGCTGCGCTTGGCCTGGTGGGCATCAAGCCTCTGCTGCTTGCCTGTGCCGGCTCCATGATGGCGTTCTATGGTGTCTATGGCTATCTCGGGGATCATCTGCGACACGGACTGAATCAGCCGATCAGCGTCAATGGACTGGTTGCGCTCGTCTACGGGCTTGGCTTTGGCGGTGCAGCGCTATTCGATGGCCTCGCCAGACGCATAACGCTCGCGAGGCAGTTGACCATCGCACTGCTTTGCGTGGCCTCCACTTATCTGATGCTGGCCTGGCTCGGGCATAGCCTCGTGGCTATCTTGATGCTGCTCGGATTGCTGGGATTAACCAACCACTTTGGCATCAACCTGTTAATCGTGCGCCTGACGGCAATCGACTCAGCCAGGCGTGGAACGATTATGGGGTTGCACAGCGCAGTTACGAACTTGGCCGTGTTCGCAGGTACTGCCGGTTTCGGGCCTCTCTATGCCACGCATGGTTTTGCTGTTACAGCCTATGCTGCCACGGCACTGACACTGGCAGCCGCTCTTGCCAGCACTAGGCAGCGACGCGAACATACATCATCTCCAAAAATGACATCGTCGTGAGCAAAGGGGCCGAAGCCCCAACACTCACAATAGACCTTGTTCGGCAAATGATGTCGTTTCTGTACCGCCGACGATGATGTGATCCAGCACGCGGACATCCACCATTGCCAGCGCCTCCCGAAGTCGCTTCGTCAGCGACTTATCGGCTGCGCTTGGCTCGGGATTTCCGCTCGGGTGGTTATGAGGGCACTGTTGCAAATAGGGATCTGAGTCGATGATGTTCCCTTTAAAAAGTGCTTAGAGACCGAAAACCCTGTTGATTAGACACACTTCACCCTGAGGCTGACCATAATAAAATGACGATGCTTGTCCTTTACGTAGTGCACGCATGACTTCAATACCTTTAATTGTGGCATAAGCAGTCTTCATAGATTTGAATCCTAATGTGGCCCTGATGATTCGCTTTAACTTACCATGATCACATTCAATGACATTATTTTTATACTTAATCTGCCTGTGCTCAATATCTACTGGACATTTTCCTTCTCGCTTTAATCGTGATAAAGCATGGCCATAGGTCGCTGCTTTATCTGTATTGATGACCCGTGGAATTTGCCATTTTTTCACCGTATTGAAGATCTTTCCTAGAAAACTATAGGCTGATTTACTGTTCCGTCTAGCGGAAAGGTAAAAGTCAATCGTATGACCCCGTTGATCAACTGCACGATACAGGTAAGTCCATCGCCCCTTCACTTTGATATAAGTCTCATCCATATGCCATGAATGTAAATCTGTAGGATTACGCCAATACCAGCGTAACCGTTTTTCCATTTCTGGAGCATAACGCTGAACCCAACGATAAATTGTACTGTGATCCACATTTATGCCTCGTTCAGCGAGCATTTCTTGAAGTTCACGATAGCTGATGCCATATTTACAATACCAACGAACAGCCCAAAGAATGATTTCACCTTGAAAGTGCCGACCGTGGAAGGGATTCATCTGCTGTATCTCGAAATAAATAAGATATTTAGCTTATCATGTCAGCCTATTTGCAACAGTGCCCAATATGGCGAATCCACAAAAACACTATGCTAAGTTCCACACAAATATTCGATTAGGTCGTTATGACGAAGAAAGTACATTACGTGAAAAACGTGACCTTTTGATTAGCACCTTAAAAGATGAACTCAAAAAGGATCCAAATGGTCCTCAATTTGTTGAATACTTTAATCAAGGTAGTTATGCCTTGGGCACAGGGATTAAGCCTAAGAATGGAGATTATGATATTGATGTAGGAGTTTTATTAGATTGTGACAAAGAGGAATATGGCTCAGTAGAAATTAAAAAAATTGTTAGAGATGCTTTAACTCATTCAAATAGAACTGTAACGATCAAACGACCTTGCGTAACTGTCACTTATCTCAAAAATGGTAGTCCCGATTATCATGTAGATCTGCCCATCTACGCTGAAGACGACAAAGGCAATATGTATCTAGCTCGAGGTAAGGAATTCTCCTCTGAAGACCTTAAGACTTGGGATATTTCAAATCCTACTGAACTTACCGATACAATTTTGGGAAAATTTGAAGATGATTCAGATTTACGTCATCAGTTTAGACGATGTACTCGCTACTTGAAACAATGGCGAAATGAGAAAGGTCTAGATTTTTTTAAGAGTATTGCTATCACTACAGCTGTATATGAGCATATAACAGCTGAAGATTATGAGAATGATAATAAGGTATTACTTTCTATAGTAAATAATGTATTAGATCAATTCACTACCTTTAGCATTGATCCAGAAAATAACGAGTATTACTTCAGACTCGTAATTAATTTACCTGCACATCAAGGTGTAGACTTACTCGAAAAATTGACCCGAAAACAAATGGAGCACTTAAAATCAAAACTTGAAGATTTAAAATCATCTTTAGAAGCTGTAAATGAGGAAACTGATACAGTAGAAGCTTGCAAAATTTTAAATAAAACTTTTGGAAGACAATTCCCTATCCCTGAAATACAAGAAGTGTCCGAACCAGTAGTACAAACTTATTACACTCAAGAAGGAAAATCTGCTTAGGAAAACTCAATGTTTTTTGATAACCCAAAGTTAGACAATATTGAAAAGCTATTAAGTGAACATGGAGCTCAAAATATCCATGTCACTTCTATTACTAAGGATTGGGTTAATCTAAAATTTGATTTTCTCATTAATACACAACAGGTTTGCCTTGGTCTAATTTTTCAAAATAGAGCTAATTGGACGATACCTCCCATTTTTAGAATATTGACACGACCAATGTCTGCCTTAGATCATGTGAGTCAAAGTGGGGAAATTTGTACTACGGATCATCAAGGTGAAAACTTTGAAGGCTATAGACATAAAGAACTTATTACTGAATTCTTTGAAAGGGCTATAGATATACTCAAGCAATCTTTTATTAATTTTCAATTAAACAACCGAGTAAGCTTGTATAACGAACTAGAAGGATATTTAGGCAGCACTCAAAATATAAATGAGGATGTAATATTACATTGCGACCCTACTTCTACATTTAATTTATATGGTTGGTTAAGAAAATCATCAAAAGGGAATCATCAAATATTAGAGCATATTGATGATGGCGATAGTTCTTACATAAACCACAACCAGCTCACAAAAGTAAAAATTCATAAGATATTATTAGAAGATGCTTCTGTTTTCCCCATACCAGATATAGGAGATTATTTTAATGAGGACTATTTTCTAAAAATTGTTAATACCCTCTCTAATGAGAACAAACGATCTTTGTTAAAACAAGGCAATCATTATGCCCTAGTGGGAATTCCAAATGAACATGGATTTGCTTATGTGATTTTTTATTATGCCATTTGGTATTCTTTCAAAGAAAAAGTATCCTTCAAAGGCTTTAAAGTCTCTTTAACACAAAGAGCGTGGATAGATTATTTATTAAATAGAACGGGGCAAGAGAAAAAAACAAGACATATAGCGATTATCGGATGTGGGGCTTTAGGCTCAAAGATTGCAGAGATATTAGCTCAAACAGGCGTAAATAAATTTTCTTTCATAGATCCAGAGCTTTTAAAAACAGATAATATTTATCGTCATTCTTTAGGTTTGCAGTATGTTAATACCTATAAATCTACTTCTTTAGCTAATAAGTTTTTAATAGAAAGGCCCGGATTAACTATTTTTCCATTCGTAAGCCATGGTGAAAGCTGGATAAAATCAAAAATTACTGAAGATATTGATACTATCATCATAGCAATTGGCCATACTCCTACTGAGATTTCTCTCGTAAAAACTATTTATGAAATAAGTGCAAACATTCAAGTAATAATAGGCTGGTTAGAACCTTATGATTTAGGTGGACATTTTATTTCTTTCAATAATAAACATGTAGGATGTTTAAACTGCTTATATTTTGATGAAAAATCAAATAAAAGTCTTACCCCTATGTATAAATATGTACAATCTGGACAGCTAATTGCTAAAAATATTACAGGGTGTGCTGGTGCATTTACCCCCTTCTCTTCTTTAAATTGCATGAAGCTAGCAAGCTATATTTCTGAATATGTCCTGAATCAACAATTAGGATTTGTTTCTATTTCTGGCGACAATCAGAATGCAAATAAAAATGGAATAATTACTACCCCTTTTTATAATTCAGTAAATAATTCAAATGGAATTAATATATTGAATTTAAAAGAAATTTATAAAGAAGTATGCCCATGTTGCAATACATAACTCAAGGGAGGATTAAATGTGACACACCTACAGGCCAAGTCTTTATTATTCAAGCAAATGTTTTAAAGAGTTTAAAGCAATTTATACAATTAGAATCAGATTCTCCAGAATCGGGTGGCATTCTAATTGGAAGAACAGACATAGAAACTAAAGCTAAAATCATTGAAAGCTTTACCTCTCCTATGGAAGGAGACTGTCAAACACGTATGTCTTTCTTTAGGTCAAAGTCCCACCAATATGCTTTAATACAAGCTTGGAACGAATCTAAAAAATTCTATAATTTTCAAGGCCTATGGCATACACATCCTGAAGATGTACCAACACCCTCTCCAACCGATTTAAGGGATATAGATACTGTTCTAAATGGCATTACCAATCTTAATGACCCAGTTTTATATTTAATAATCGGAAGAGTAAAAACTGGAATCTGGATTGGTAGAAAAAATTTTAAAATCAAACTGTTAGGTTATATTGAGTTAAATTGAAAATGCAACTAGACCCATCCCTAAGTTTACAGACTTCTTTATCAGCAATAGATGATTTATCAAATGCAAATAAATATATAGAAGAAATTTTAAAGCATATTTGTATAGATTCATTAGGTGTATTAGTTGATGAAGAACGTAAAAATATAATTTTTGTCTTATTGAAAAATAAAAGCCCTGAAAGTTTTTTCCGTATAATTCTCAATTATGATGATACTTTAACTTTTGTCCGAAGATTGCTTGCCAAAAAAATTTCCATTTATGCACGCTTTCTTCAAGGTCACATAATTGATGCCCACACTCTACATGATTTTGAAAAGTTAAAAGAAACATGGAATTTAACCTCCTCTCAAGAGAGCGAAGTTAAAGATGTAGATTTTGTTCCTAGAAAGATTCCTAAACAAAAACCAAACCCTGTAAACCAATTAGAATATTTCATAAAAAGAATTTTTGATTTTGAGCATCTTACAGGTAGGGGTAACGATTTATCTGAAAAAGATAAAAACCAGATTTATCTCTCAAGTCATGGCCGATGTATGTTTAAAGGATGTGGTGCAAAATTAAACATAGATGAAATAACTGGATTTGAAGGTACATATGGCGTTTTAGCTCATAATGTTGCAGCATCAGAAAATTCTACTCGCGGTATCCCCTTCTTCTCATATCAACTATCAGATGATCCAACGAATATTTTATTATTATGTGAAAAACATCATAGGTTAATTGATAAAGTTGCTGGCGCAGAATATACAGCTTCAAGACTCTCGCAAATGAGAAGTAATTTCACAGCACAATGCGAAGATTTATTAGATTCTTTAAGCTTTACTCCTATGCCAGTGTATTTATTTTTCTGGCCCGTGAATCGCAATATTCCTCAGTCTCCTTCACGACGTGATATTGCAAGCTGCCTTCTCCCATTAAAATCTATTTTGCATAAAGATAAGACACTAATTCATGAACCATTACCAGCTCATTTAAGAGCTTCAGCTGATGAGTTCTATAAAAAGTATTTTTTAGAAGAATTTGAAGTTCAAACAGAACAATTACTTAGGGAAACTAAATTTGATGATAAGAGAGTAGCTATTTTTGGCTTCGGCCCTATGCCATGCCTAATAGCATTAGGAAGTAAATTAGGAAATAAAGGGAAATTTATACCTATGCTTATGTATAGGGATGGAAGTTGTTGGATGTGGCCTGATCTTATATGTACAACCAAAGCGTATGAAATTAATAATTTCAGTGAAATAGAAGATTGTACTGAAATTACTATTAGATTGAATCTCACTGCTGATCCAGAAACCTCTAAAAATAAGGCTGTTGAATTAGGACATCCGGTAATTAATATTACTGCTAAACCAGAATATATGGGGAATGGAGCAATAAGAAATCCTGAACGAGGACTAAGTTTCATGCAAGATATTCATGCGTTATTTCATAGTCTAACAGATAAAGGAATTACCAAAATTCATGTCTTACCATGTGCATCCAATGCTGCTTGTATATGGTTTGGACAAGCATTTGATCTGCATCATCCTGAAATGGTTATTTATGATTACTTAAATAATTCAATGGTTCCAAGACTTCAAATTCGAAATAATGGAAGCAAGAATGAAATCGCTGTAATTTAAACAGTATATTTGATAGTACTTTCATACCATTAGATTTAAATATGACATTAGTAAATGGAGTTTAGCTCTAATGGGGCTTTGTTGCATAAATATCTAAGACTATGATTTTGTTTAATTTATTTTTGGATTAAAATTTAAACAAATCCTTAAAAATCAGTATCTTGAAGAATGTTTATACAACAAAGCCGTTTTAAACTAAAAAATGTTTGTAATACTATTTTATTTAAATCACTCTGCGATCTAGGTATTAAATTTAAGACTTTCCATGGTTTTAAATAATCTTGCAGATTTTTTTGTGGTTCGAGAATATTTAAATCTTTATTAATATCAAAATTTGAGGGAATTCCATTTGTATTTTTTGCTAATAATTCCTTAACTAAATTTGTTGGAATAGCTCCATTTAAATGAACGTGTAAATCACCCTTAGGAAGATTCACTATCATATCTTCATTAATTTTTTGTAGTGCAGACATAAGTGTAGAAATTAATATAGCTGATTGAATTTTATCATAAAATCTATTTCCAAGTTATTTATTTTTAAATTTTTCTATTTCAATTCTGAATGGCTTTGTTGCACAAACCTATCTGTAAAGGGTTTTTCAGCGATATAATTTTCAAATGAAGAAGCCTACACACAAAATCTACCGCACAACCAATTGGCCCGCATATAACCGAGCACTCATGAGTCGAGGAAATATTGCCATTTGGTTTGATCCTGCTACGCAATGATATGCTCCATCAAAAGGCAAACAAGGGCGAAATCAAATCTACTCCGACGCAGCCATCCAATGCTGCTTAATGATTAAATCCTTATTCCGTCTGTCTTTACGTATGGTCACTGGCTTTGTGCAAAGTCTGATTAAACTTTGCGGATTAAATTGGATAGCTCCAGATTACACCACGCTTTGTAGAAGACAAAAGCATATTGATATTGTAATCAGTTACCAAAAAAGTAGCGATGGGCTGCATCTACTCATGGACTCTACAGGCATGAAGTTTCTAGGTGAGGGCGAATGGAAACGCAAGAAACATGGACCTGAATATCGTCGCCAATGGCGTAAACTTCATATTGGTATAGATGCTAAAACCCTACAAATACGAGCAGTTCAGCTTACAACCAATAATGTCAGTGATTCACAGGTGCTTGGTGATTTACTTAATCAGATTCCACAAGATGAGCGGATTGACTCTGTTTATACCGATGGGGCTTATGACACCAAGCAATGCCGTCAGGTCATTGCAGATCGGCAAGCGCATGCGGTGATTCCACCTAGAAAAAATGGAAAGATACAAAGAGTAGCTCGCTAGAGCGAAATGAATTACTTCGAACAATTAAACGTTTAGGCAGGACACTATGGAAAAAATGGTCAGGCTATCATCGGCGAAGTTTGGTTGAAACTAAGATGCATTGCATCAAATTATTAGGAGATAAACTCAGTGCAAGGAGTTTTGATAGCCAAGTGAATGAGATCCATGCACGTGTAGCAGTCCTTAACAGATTTACGGAATTAGGTCGACCACTTACCCAAGTTACGCCTTAAATTTGGCTCAATTAGGGGCGCTTTGCATTTCAAATCTTTGTGCAACAAAGCCACTTCAAAGTAGAAATGTCTGGTCTGGATTGTTGCCACTCTAATTTGAGTTTAAAAAAGCTAGCAAATCTGCTAGCTTTTTAAGATGATTATTCTATTTTTTAGAATTTAATAAACCAAAGAAGTTCTCTCCATCGTTCTCTAAGTCTTCAAAATACTTATAAAACGATTGGGCAATAGCCTTATTTTTGACAATAATACCCACAGGCACTGTTGTTAAAATATTTGTGGATGAATCACTAACGTGAATAATCAAAACACAAAAAGAGTCTTTCATAACCAAAAGCTCAAAATTACCGTCAAAAACTACACTACTTTCCTTAAACGTTAGAAAGTGCTTGGCTCCTGCCTCAGCTGTGATTAGTTTTTTATAACTTGCGATTGATTGTTTATCATTTCTGTATGCCACTGGTAAGAAGCATTTAAAGTTTTTGGTAATTGTGGTTGTCGATAAACGATCAATAAAATCACTAAATCTATCTGACTTACCCCAAAATTCATCTGATGGAGCTAACCAATACAGCTGTTTATCATCATTATTCTGGTCTTGATATTGTTTGATTGTTTTGAAAAACAGGTCTGAATTTTCCTTAGAATATATTGGCCCGATAAAGTATTCATTGGATTTGTGTTCTAGCTTAAATAAGCGATCTAAATTAAGCTTATTCTCGCTAAAAATAGATTCAACTGAAAAAGTATCCTCCATATCTAATTCATGGAGTACCTTTAGAATATCCTCAATATTTTGTGGCTTCTTAGCTGATCTAAGAGCAGCGTAAAGAGAATCTTCGATTTTGTTAAGATTTTCCATGTGATTAAAATCACTAATCTCTGTAGGTGTATAATTCTCATCAAGCGTCAATGGTAATGTAAAACGACGAGAATGGTCTCGCAATTTTTCCACTTGGCTCATTTTATACAGTTGCAGCTTCTTTTCATCCACTGATGGATTCAACTTAACTAATCCTTGGCTGAAATAAAATCGAAAATTTTTCTGAAACTCCTTACTAACCAAAGACTCACCATTTGAAAGGTATTGGTTAGAAGCATCTAATTTAATTGAATTTGCCCCATTGTCAGATGCGTTGGGATTAACTGGCTCAGGATTCAAGCCAATCATCTCAAAACTCATCTTTTGAATATTGTCCTCAATCTTATTTACATAAGGAATTGCACAAACATCCGAGAATGCTTTCTCAAGTCGCTGAGTCAGAGCAAATCGATCATCTTCAAGATGTTTTATCTGCATTTGTTTTAATAATTTAGTTAATAGCACATCTGTTTCATGATTAGATAACCCTAAGAACCGCGCTATTTTTTCAGCAGAAAGTGGTGCAATTACCAATAGGCGCAATACCATAGAATCAATAAAATCTAAGGTATCTGTTGTGGTATAGCTAAATGCCACATTGAATAGTTGTGATGGCAATGTAACATCTACGTCATGATAGCTTCTTAGTGAATTTTCCATGAGTTATACCCCTGCCTTTCTATATTTTTTTGATCTATTTTTATTAATGTGCGGATTGTTTTGTACTATTTTGACAATGGCGCGTTTTGAAATATATCGATATTCTAAAGTCTGATTTTCACGGCACTTGATGTAATTTAATACGCGTCCTAAAGGTAAGTTACTGTTGACTCCTTGCCACATTTCTGACGCACCAAAGATTACAAGACGATCCATTGCGCGAGATAAAGCCACGTTCACACGATTTGGTGACTTCAAAAATGCAGGAAACTTAGTTGGATCATTTCGCGTAACTGAGAGAATGATGATCTTATTCTGTTTACCTTGATAACTATCCACCGTATCAATACGCACAATTGATCTCAATGCATCTGACACTTCACACAAAGAGAAGGCTTTTCTTAACCGGTTTTTTTGCTCAGCATAGGTACAAATTACACCAATAGCAGGCTCTTTAAGGGAATCAGGCTCTGGCACTAATTTATTTAACAAGAGTTTGTCTTGGTCAATCCGCTGAAGAAAATCGATAATTTCATTAATTTCATGTGGGTTATAAATACTACTACCTTTCTCCATTTTGAAATGCTCAGCATTCCCAGTATCCACCCAAGTAACTGTTGAATTCAATTCTATTACGATGTCGGATGCATAGTTATCAGGCACAATCCGCTTTAACTTAATTTCTTTCAGCTCTTCATCACTTAAACCACGAGAATCGACAACTTCAGTTTCAAGTTTTCCTTCATAAAAACAGTCTGAAACTAATTCGCCGATGCTCGGACTCATTCGGTACTGTGACAAGAGTTCTGAACTAGCCTTTAGTCCATAATGTGAATTAAAGATACGGCCAAAGTCGCTTTGTAATTTATCTTCCAAATCATCATCTGATATCTTAAGTTGCTTAGCTAAAGCCTTTATATGATCGCTCGAATATAGTGGAGGAAGTTGGTCTTGATCCCCAACTAATAAAATACGTGCACCTGACTGCATTGCAATTGCCAATTCTGAAGCGATTGAACGTGCTGCTTCATCAATAATCACCCAATCAAATACGTGATTGGCGATTCCAATACTTTGTTGGCCAACACCAACGCATGTGCCACAGACTAATTGCCTTGTTTTGACCAGAAAACTTTCATAATTAGCATTTTGGCTTTCAATTAATGGTTCATAATCTAGGGCAATATTGATCAAGGCTTTCGCTTTAAGTCCTTCCTCATTAGATACCCCGTAGTATTGATTAAGTGCTGCGAACGTAATCATGTCGATCTTATTTAACTGGTTTAATACTGTTATCTCTTTATCATTGATACAGTCTTCCAGTTGATCCCAAAAGTCTTGATTTCCGTCAAACATGCTCTTCAGCTTATGCATTGCTGATTTGAAAGCCTGGGTATACTCTTCTAATGAGAAACTAAACTTTTGATCAAGATCATCTTGGTCGATTGACTGATACGCAGATTTAAGACTATTTAAAATAGTGACTCTGATTTCATAAAGATCGCTCAAGTATTCAGCTTCAAGTGATAAATCTTTTGCAAGCTCAAGCACTCTTTCTTTAATATTAGACTTAAACAGCTCTATCTGGCTCGTAATAATTGAGCCTGTATAGACATCTTTTAATTCAGGAGACACAGCACTCTCTTTATTGCTTATTCGAGCAATACTTAATGGTGTGTCATACTCTGTGCATAGCTGACGTATACGCTCAACACTTGTATTTACAGCTTCGTGCGACTGACTAACAATTAAGATGTTAGATACATTTTGTTTATCATAGAGATAGTGAGCCAGTATAGAGATAAATTCAGTTTTGCCGGTTCCTGGTGGTCCCTTTAATAGTGATACAGGTCCATACTTAAGCACATTACGGAACGCTTTACGTTGTAATGGATTGAGGGCTTTAACCAATTCCCCATTTTTGTATTTGTTATAGTGATCTAGATCTTCATCAGGCACTTCAATCTCATAATCTTTTGCTTCAATCACTAATGATGGTTCAAAGTAATCTACGA
This sequence comes from Acinetobacter sp. P1332, assembly GCF_044057475.1. Lineage (NCBI taxonomy): Bacteria > Pseudomonadati > Pseudomonadota > Gammaproteobacteria > Moraxellales > Moraxellaceae > Acinetobacter > Acinetobacter sp. P1332. Next base: position 129,226 of record NZ_CP171158.1, on the reverse strand, counting down.
GATTTTCAATGACAGCCTTATTACTCAGAATATTTGTCAGAGCATCTGCACGTTTCCGATTAGATGACTTATCTGCCTTGCTTTGTAGAAACAGTGTTGCTTCTTCAGGAACTTCATTTGTTTTTTTACAAAAATCGATCCACAATTCTCCGACTTTTGATTGCGCAATATTCACCGTACCTATGCAGAAAGTGTAATCACCTCCCGCCCCAGTTTCTTTAGTGCACATTACATCGACTTTATCGGTCTTTGAAAATTTAGCTGAAACATCTTCTGCAGAGTCATAGTATGCAATAGCACTCTTTGAATCTTTAAAATGTTTGCTCGAAACTATCTTTAACGGCTCAGACAGAGTGATTGTAGGATGTGCATGACGCTCAGTCGCCATGACTTTTTTCCACAACTCTTTCGTTTCAATATCAATTAAGTGGCTATGTGTAGGCAGATGACTCATTGGCTGTGCCATAAGCTCATCAGTAGCTATAACATCGCCTATCTCTTCTTGTAATGCTTTTTGTTCACGCAGAGCCCGTAATGTTTCCTCTTTCTCTTGAGTCCTTTTGAGCTGTGCTTGCTTAAACTGTTCAATAGCATCCTTAAAGTTTTGATCTTTTGCTAAGAAGTCATTTAACTCTACAATGTTGTCACGCTTACTCATCCCAGATATCGGGTGGACTTCAATGCTAACATCAATAGTCAGATCTGCATCCCTACTAGCCTTCCACCACAGGTCTTGTTTTTTGACAAAATCAAGGAAACTTAATTGATTTTCATGGGGCTTATAAAACCCTTTTAACATGCCATTGATTCCGCTAAGTGTAAATCGAAAATCCCCCTCACTTGCTGCCTCAAGTTGGATATAAACTTTGCCGTTTTCGGGATAAATCGTAAAGGGCGTCTCAACCTTACTTGTATAAATACTAATCTGAGGAGCTTCTTTTACAATAGCACCCTTACATTCAAATGCCTCTATAAAGCGAGAATTATCAATATAGCGTACACTTGGATCTTCCATTCCTTCTATGCTCAAGGCTGTATTTAGCCAGGATAAAGTAGGATCCATTGAAGCCACATCATCCACAGCCAAGTCTATATCGTATAGATCTGCGATTAATTTCAATGCAGTAAAGTTGTCACACTGAATGACTGTTGGATCTTCAATATCAGATGGGAAATAAGCATTAGAAGAATCAGGTTGTGGTACTTCAGGATGGAAGCAATCATTAAAACTAACTTTCAAGTTTGTTTTATCTACTAGAATCTTTTCATCATCCAAGTTTCCATGTTGAAAGCCATGCTCATGAAATTTTTTCAGAGAATGCAATAACTGAAGTGAAAGTTCATTTTTTTCATCCTCAGTTAAGCCCTCAATAACCGTTGACCAAGCTTCACCCTTTACCATTTCAGTTACTAGATACACACATGCTGTGCTAGTTGATAAACCAAAATCAATAATCTTAGGAAGGTATGGCAAATTGAGAGCCTGCGTCATTTTAAGTTCTTCAAAGAATCGCTTAAAACAACTCTTTTGATAAGTTGTCATTGCAGATGCAACTTTACCCATCCATGTTTTGACTAACATGTTGCCTGATGCATAGAGTGTAAAATTTTGGTTAGCATCAATAGGCGCGCCAAATATCGGGTAACTGATATAGGTATTTGTCTGATTTAAATATGGATTCAGTACATCTGCATCAAGTTCATAACTAACTTGTTCAGCAGGTTTTTGAGCTAAGAAATCTTGGAATACTGCACATGCATTATCATATTTCCCTGTCAAAGCTCGTGTTAAAATACGCTCTAACCAGTGGTTCTGATCTCGCTCCTCAAGACTAAATTTTTTCAATGAACGTGGGCTCAGTCGAGCATTCTTCCAAATATGAAGGATTAACTGCCCTAACCAATACACATCCTTTTGTGCAGCTGTCAGCGCAAGATTCGGAAGATGAGCTGTTGTATTCAAAAATGGGAGTTCGTTAGCCAGTTCAGGGTCAATTTTCGAGGGCTGTGTTTGATCATTTGCTGCCGAAAAATTGGATAGCAATATCTCCTTTTTATAAGAGATCCACACACTATGATCACCCACATCACCATGAGTAATTCCCATTTGATGTAGGTGATTAAATTTACCAAGCAAAATCTGGAATAAATCCAATTTCTCAGATTCAGACATTTTCTCAGCATAAGCGCCGATGAATTCGTTGACTCGATAGCTGTTCTCAGGCAACTCATACAACTCATTATATTTTGATGTCATGTCATCAAGACTTGGGTTTGTAATCGGGTGCAAACAACTTTGATAAAGATCAGGCTTTTCTGTTTTAATTTTTTGGAAAACCCGGCGCTCATTGCAGATCAAGTTGAATCGATGTTGAGGCTGACTCATTCTTGAGTTACTCAACTTGAATTCATTAAAATCCCAACAACGCATTAAAGATTTTTCACCAACGATGGTCAATGAATGCGCTTTATACTCGCTATAAATCTTTTTAGGATGCGGTAAGATCAAGTCACCTCGTTCATGATTATTAATAATCAAAGAGCGTGGTTGAATTTGGTCAGGCGCAAAAATTTCATCAATAATGGCGTGATATTCTTTTTTAATATCATATATGCGACCATCACGTTCCAGATGCTTGCGGAACATATTATTAAAATTCTTCTGTTGAGCTAATTGTATAAACTCATCTATCGAAAGAATGTGCTCTAAATCTTCTGGAGGCAGGCGCGAATAATCTGCTTTACCACACATGACAACAAAGTGAGAAACACTTTGGTAATGAAATGTAATGCCCTTAGCTTTCTTTTCTGAAACTTTATCCTTTAGTTTATTAACTATAATTTGCATTTTTTTTACATTTTTAGCTACAGGGCATGAATCTTGCTCTTTATTACCTACGTACCATTTTCCTGCAACTTTTGTAATTTCCTTACCGTTCCAGTCCTTGAATTCAATGACCAAAATGTTTGCATGAGTAATAATTAGGAGATCATATTCAAATTTCTCAGAACTACCTTTCGCTACTGCTTTTTTTCCATTTTTATGCATAAATTCAAAACCAGCATATGCTCGCCAGTTTTTAGTTTTTTCGCCACGATCAAAGACCTTTTTAATCTTATCAATTGCTTTGAGTTCGTGCTCGTATATACCTGTCTCTGGATATGTAACTTTCATATTAAAAGATTCTTTATTTAAAATGTCTTGCTTTTGCACATACAACAAATAAGCGTCAAAAATGATGCTAAATTTTTATTAACATAAAGTAATGCTATATGTACGGTGTCTTTTAGAAAAAATACTTAGCGTAAGAATTTAGTTTTTTCAGGTTGATGGTTAGTTTGGCCAAATAAGCCCTCCGAAGGTTTTTTATATTCAGTTTAGGATTGTATTTAAAATAAAGTCTGCCAAATATTTTGGTGTAAAACCTGAGTCTTCTAGCACGATCATCATTTAGATGATCTAACTCAATCATTCGTTTAAGCAAAACGTATTTCACTTAACGGTTCATAATGTGACTTATATTACATTTAATTTTTGAGTATTCAAAATTATTTTATTGAATTATAAGAAAAAAACTTAAGGAATTCCTTAAAATTTGATGACAATGGTCATATCTCTAATCACTAAAAAGACCAAAAATAGATATCTACCCATATCTCTCGGACAAATTAACTCTATTTTATAAAAGTATCAATAAATTCATTAGGTTCATGAACCAAAAATTTATAATTATTTTTTTATTTATATAAGTTATTGAAAATAATAAATAAAATTATTAAAAGTTTTATTAACTAGACTTCAGGTGAACATAAGTTAAAGTTCGAATTAAAATGAATAGGGTAGTCGCAATTTCCAAAAAATGACAGCTCATGTGTCGTTTAGATACTAACAATTTGTTTATTATAACAAATCTTAAGCATGTTAGCTGTCGTCATTCTTTGATACGGTCTACGTACTACCGTACAATCATCAGCTATATTCATGGTGTTACTTTGCATAATTTACATTTTCTGCATTCAAACCAATCAATCCAAAATTACGTGCACGTTCGAGACACATAAGCTGTCATTGACGACACATGTAATGTCACTGGTTGCGTTCGTGCGTCTATTTCCGTTGAACTATGCTATACCTTGAATAGCCAGCTACTCGGTTCACTGAAATACTGACCGACACGTTAGATTTCAGTTTTAAATCAAAATAGCGATCAATCGTCACAATTAGATGTTTTACATAATCAAAAACTACATATGTTAAATCCTTTAAATCATTGTTCTGGTGTGCAACTTCAATAAATTCTGAAAACAACGCTACACCTGTTTCGTTGGCCAGATTCGCTAACTGATTATCCAATCCGGCAATTGCCGTTAATTCTGATGCAATCACCACTTTATGCATTGCTGTTTCCGCTTCAATGCCTTTGTACTCAATCCCCTTGTATATATAGACATCGTTTTCTCGTTTGCCTTGGTTCCAAGGGTTATCCGTACCATCCAGTCTAGGCATGCTGTACGGTCGTTTTAGTTTTGCTGGAGGTGTTTGTTTAGCGGTGACTTCATAAAGGTTAAATACGCAATCTGTGTAGCGTTTAAGGCTATGGTATGTCAAAGCTTGCTGTTTGGCGGTCAACTCCCGTGGTGATACATGATTCACCAAGGTTTTGAACATTTCTAATGATTCTGGTGTGAACGATCCATCTTTTTTTGCATTGTCCATCAGGTCTTTTTTAGCCCATTTATGCTTTAGTTTTTCCGCTTCAGCATCAGATATTTTCTCTCCCCGATACACGTATCCACGCGCTGCGTTTGAATACTCAAAATCTGCTCGTTTTACTGCCTTGTAGACCATTGTTTTTGTCATTTGTTTTGCACCAGTTTTTCCCATAGTTGTGGCGACCGCTTGAGGGCTTAACACGTACCCATTCTTTTTCGCTTCGGTCGTAACACCAAAACTCGTACCCTAAACAACAACGTTTATTCACGACATAGCGGTAGGTGTTGCAGATCGTAAGCATATTCTCAGTGGCGTTAACTTCCCAAGGTTTAAACGCAATAAGCTCTGTTATTGCTTCCCTGTAAAGTCGTGTTGCTTTGGGATTATTGAATAAGATCCGTTCTTTTTTTGAGGTCTTAGTGATTGCATTCATTTCGTCCACGACCTCACTAATGCTTTTAGCCAATCATCCATCAAATCAACTAAAATTGCCCGTTCTCTGCCTGTTGGATATGCGCTTAACTTCATATTCCAACTATTTGCCGACTCTTCTGTGCCGTGCACCAAAAACCCATTTTGTTGATCATTTTCAGCCAGCTTATCCGTCACCCAACATTCAAACAGTCTGGCAAAGATTTCTGTTGGCTGTGACCAATACATTGACCGTGATTGATCTAGGTGCATGGCGTTATTCATAAAGCCCGTACCGCCTTGTCTTTCTTCGTAATCAAGGTATTTGGTTGACTTAAAAGTAAGATAATTAACCAGCTTGATAAACTTATCTGCAGTCTGGCCATCTTTAAGATGTTTGTATGCTGACTCTTGATGATTCTGTACTGAGTAACGCCCTTTACTGGTGTAAAGAAAGTATTCGCTAAAAAAGTTATTATTGAGTCCGTTTCGTTTTGCCAAAACACAATCAAATCCGTGCGCGAACTCATGGGCTAGTGCTCCAACACCTTGCGTCTTGGTCAAATGAATAAGCATATTACCTGGTTCAAAGTGAGCTGCTGCGCTATCAACGCCTGTGCCACGCGAACCGAATGCTATTCCTAGCTTACCGCCTAAAGATGCGAACGTAACGGGTAGACCTAGAAGTTCGACAAGATCCATTAGTGAGTCATACGTGCAATTCAGAAACCATGCACGTTCCTTTTGATTTACCCAATTACCGAACTCGACTCCAGAAAATTTGAAATAGTCCATAAGCAACTGGCTATCGATGTTTTCACCCTTTCGATGGTCCTTACCCTCGCGTACTTCAACTCTGTCGTAGCGCGGTCTTTTTGGGGGTTTTGCGCGTCCTTTTTTGGGTTCTATGACTCGTTCATCTAAAATTGGCTGAAAAAATGTTTTTACTTTTTCTAGTGCTGCATTGAATGTGTCGTATTCTGTCCAATTATCTAGTGTTTGAAAGCGCTTTGCTGAAATGGATTTAACGGCATACCACTTATATTGACCAGTCTCAGTGTTTAATAACTTTTTGGCACCATAATTATCTGCATCAAGTACACGATCGTCTGGCCATCCTAAAGGGATTAGATTATTTAAGCGTAACTGTGTGTCTGAACTAAATGATAGTGGGTGTTTAACTCTGCGATTGGTATGTCGTCCAGCTGAGTAGCGTTCTAAAATATCTTTTTCACTTCGTCCAGCACCAAACTTAACGGTCATGTACGCATTAAAGTCGTCTGTCAGTTGTTCTAAAAGTTCGTAGTGTGAGCTTTCATATTTGTTTTTTAAGAAGTGTAGTGTAGCAATGTAGGCATCATCCCATTGCTTTTGACCTATGCTAAACCAACCACCCCCTAAAGGCTTGTTGGTTAAGTTTGCATAGACCAAAGAAAATAATAGTGCATGTTTTACAGGTTTGTGGCCAGATTGGGCATCAGCTCTAAAATCAGGCTTTTGCCAATATTCCTTTTTAGTCACTAGGCTGTCAGACTTAATTCCATTCATGTTGCCTGAAAAGTCTGGTGATGGGTTGTCTTTACGTGCACCAGCAAACTTTTTACCTACATCCGTAATAGGACCATCTTTTTTTTCATTACTATTTATTTCTTCAGTCATAGCTAAACCACTTAATTGTTAGTTGCGTATATCGTCCAAGATCTCTGACAGATCAAACAGATTAATATCTTTGAGTTTCGCTTCAGCATTGATGCGCTCAAGTAATTTCATAAAGCCAACAAAAATAATGTGTGGTATTGGTCTATTGTTGATATGCACGGGTGTTGACCAAGTGCGTACACGCGTTTCGCATATTTCAAGCCCTTGTTCTTCAAAAAGCTTGATCAATGTCGGGATGTCTTTGTCTAGTTGAGTAAGGGCTAATAACGACCGAAATACATCATTTAAGCTAATAGAGTGGTGATGATGGTTCGGATTGTGCTGTTTTCTATTGTCGCCCTGTTGTTGATTAAAGTAATGATGGTTTTCGCGGTTTTGAGATGGTCTGTTTAAATATTTCATTTGTTATTAAGCTCCAAAAAGATAGCTGTAAATCAGGTACAAAATAAAAGTTATTGTTAATCCCGACACCAATAGAGAATTGATCGGGTAATTTTCTAAGTTAAAAGGTTTTCTGTGATAGCTCACTCCCCAATCTGAAACAGATCCTCGCTCTACGGCACTGTAAAAGTTAGTTTGTGAGGCGTTTAAACGGTTGTTGTCTACTGATATGAATTCCAGTTTGCACAGCAATTCGTCACTCAGGTAGTTAAAGAAAGTCGTTGGTGCACCATTTGATAGGATGTGTATAAAACCGACCTGTTTTTGGGTATAACCCATTCGCTCATACGCTTTTTGAAATTCGTGCGTTAAAGTCGCACTAAACTTATCCCCCTTATTTTTGCCAATCAGTTCAATTGGTGGCTCAGCTCCAGCCTGAATAAGCTTGGTGAATTTAGGACTACCACAACCCCAATTTTGAGAGATCCAAACACCGCGTTTTGTGTCGTGAATCAAACCATCAACAATGACCACGGCTGCATCACCGATGTCGCCGTTTTCTTTTTCTGTAAATTCGGTGTTATCAACGTCTTTTCTGAATTCTTCAGGCATTGGCCTTAAAACTTCTAAAAGATTGGTACTGTCACTTTGTACATGACCAGTAGCCAAAATCATCGACTCAATTTTTTTTAGGGCATGTTCAGGTACTATCAATACTGAATGTACACGCTGGTCATACGCATCAGATTGAATGTCTTGAGCTTCGGTATTCTTTTCAATAGTGCTTAATTCCATATTATTTCTCTGCCTGAGCTTTCTGGTATTCAACTGCAGTCTTCATTGAATATTCGGTATCATCTTCGTGCTCTGTACCAACCATGCTTTGCTGACCTTGGTATATACCTTTAACAGCATTGACGAATGCGTTATGCGCCGTAGCGTTGTAATACGTTAAGTTTCCAGCACTGGTCGAATCATTGAATGTCAAAGTATTAGGAACATGCCAAACTGCTGAATAAGCCTTGCCATCGATAACAACAATAGGTTCAAACTCGACCGCTTCACGGTGCTTGGTTTCATTCCATGGTGTATAGAAAACAGTATTGTTTTTGAGGTTGTAGACCTTGAATACGATCTGGCCAAGATTCCGCATTTTGGCCTCTTTGTTGTATGCCTCTAAAACCTTGTCTTTTTGGAAGTCTGTAATTTCAAGCTCAGGGTTCTTCGTAATCACCAGTGTTTCATCAGACGTTTTAATCTCAGATGGAACGTAGATTTTTGAACCTTTAGGGAAACGTCCTGATTTCTCCAATGCGGATCTAAACTTGTTATTTGCAGCCAAGAAGTTGCCAAACTCACTACTGAAGTAGCTGTAAAAATTTGATGCACTGGTGAACATGCCAAACTGATTCACCCGAACAATCTGCTCAGATACAGTGGATGCCAAACTTGCATATGGTTTGCCCGACACATCAATTTCGCGCCATTTGTAGTTACGTACACCTACTTCTTTGTCGCATGCATCATTAAACATAGATGTAGAAACAATATCGCCGTCCAAGCGCTTCACATAAGCAACCGGGTAACTGCGGATAGGTGCCATACGAACAGCTTTGTTTGAATTGGTGTAAAAGCCAGATGACGAAATGATATTTTGTTCAGATGATTTAATTTGATAACTTCGTAATGTATTTAGCTGTCGATCAAAGCTATCAATTTCAGATTCATATAAAACATCACCCTCAACAGATGTTGCGATTGAATAAGGGGCATACATCACATCGCCCTGAACTTTATCCATGATCTGCTCAGCTTCAATACGATATAACGGCTGTGAGAACATGCCATTTGATGCCAAAGCTGGTAGATCTCCCCCTACACCAAAATTACACGCTACTTTGTGGTTGGTGGTAGAAAGGCTTGATTGAGGTAATTTGTAGTTAGATGGATTGTAAGTGGTAACACGTTCATCATATTTGCGAACTTGTTCCTCAACTTTCTTTTCAATGGGATCTATTTGTTCTTCTTGAGATGCAGTATCAGTATTTGAAGGCTCTAACTTATCACAACCAAATAGTAAAACTGACAATATCGCTATGGTAAGGGTTTTCTTATTCACTACTTAATGACCTAACTTAAAACTACTAATACCCCACATTATAATTAAAAATAAGTATTAATGAAGTGGTATTTAATAGTTTAAGGACTTTTAAGCGAAAAACCCAATATCATTAATTAGTTTTAACGAACATTCTTTTAATGCAACTTCATAACCGCCGTTAATATTAAATGTAAAAGCAAATGGTAGCATTTTATCAATCGCAAATATCTTCTCTAATAAGTCGTTGTTTTCTGCAGATGGCTTATCCTTTAAGGCATATTGCATGGAAAACTTAGCATTTATACCCGTGCTTTTATATACAGCATTTATTTGTTCTTTAAGGCATTTTTCAACTTCTTGCACTGTATTGAAAATAAAATTCTGATTAACAGTGAATTTATCAGTTTTCAAAGATCCAAAGGTCCACGCCAGACTCTCCGAAACCACATACCCTAGAACAGTCTGCAATTCTTCATCTTCAAATTTGTGATAATGAACGTATGATTTAGTTTTACCGTTAAAATATAAAATAGAAATGGAGAACAACACCTCTTTGTGAGCATATTTAAAAGGTACTTCCACAAGACTATAAAAGTTTAATAGCTCAACGTTAGAGGCTTTAGACATATTTTTTAAAAAAAGTTTTAAAGACATTGAAGTGATTATACTAAATATATCAAAGAAATGTTAAAGGGTTTAAAAATGGATACAGTTGTTCTAAAAAATAGTTTAATTGCTAGTTTAGTTTTTGTATGTGTGTTCCTGGTGTTCCAAAACATCGACCATAGAGTTTCTGAACGTATACAGCTTGAGTCAACCAGTGCAGCATTCGAGTCGCTTGATAAAGACTTTTCTGCGATCAATAGAAATGTGGATACTGAATTCAATAAGCTGCCTAAGTACGTGAAGCCCAGCAAAGAACAATCAATCAATGATGCATTGGAATTCATTAAATTCTCGAAACAGACCTTTACTGACACAATGGCCCAAAATAAAGAACTTTTAGCAGAAGTTAAGGGTTTTGAGAAAAAGGCAAATGATGTTTTAGAAAAATAATAGTTATTTTAAAAAGAAAAATGGGAAGCTATAAGCCTCCCATTCTTTTAATGTCGTAAGAAACATTTAAATTTTGTTCTTAAAAGTATTATAGTAAAACTAATAATTTATGCAAATACTTTTAACAGAAATAGCTAAAAGGTCTTTAACACTTAACGAATCCGAATAACTTAGACAATGTGAATAAATTGTTAAAGTAGTCGAGTGTATATGTAAAACATTGGTATACCCATTAGAGATATGCGAATTATTATATATGTAAAACCTAACATACTTTTTAGTCGTATCTTGCGTAAAACTTACCAGATAATCTTTTGTGTTTTCATTTATGTTATCTTCGTATTGCTCTGTTATGCTCAGGATCTCTTTGCTGTTCAGCCAATAACTGCCTGTTTTATCTTGTTTAATCTGTTCCAAAATCAAATTATTTAATGACTGGTACTCTTTCGTTATTGCTTTGGCATATCGTTTTGATGACTGATGTTCTTTCCAGTCAATTTTTGCTTTCTTAAACAATTTGAAGGCTGTAACCGCACACAATATAGCTGAGATGGTACATAATATTATTCTACTACTATCACCTATAATGCCAATAATTCCTAAATGCACATCTTTTGAAAATAAACCGTTCAAAGATAGGTATACGCCAAAGATACAAAAACTTAACGCAAAAACCACAACTAAGATTAAAGTTGCTCTAATTAAAAGCTCATTAAAAGTAATTTTTCTTAAGCTTTTGGTATAAAGCTTAATCTTATCTTTTTCAGATTTTAACATTTTAGCCAAGAACTTATGTTCTCTTTTTCCTCTGCTAAAAGGTGGTGTTACAGCATCTTTAAAAGTCATGTATAATCTAAAGTATTTTAACGTTCCATTAAATATACACTACACCTGAGCCTATTTAAAATGAAACATTATAGAATTATCGCTATTTTAATACCTTTAATATTTTCAGGTTGTGCAGCAAGCCACTCAGACAAAGAGCTTGTTGACTCTTATTACAATGACCAACAAAAAACAATAGAAAGCGATGTAGATCAACTCGTTAACTCCTACTCCGCTAAAGTCGTTACTCAGTACTACCCTGAACCATACTTCAATCCAACCAAGCCAATACCGCATTATTACGCTTTAAAGCTTGATGAAATTGGTATCCCTTACCCAAAAGAGCTTGTATACGACAATGCCGACTATAATTTTTATAAAGAGCAAGCTAAGTTTAATGCAAACAATAATGACGTAATTGAAACAGATCACCACGATCACTAAAACTTTTTTATTGTAGGTGTATTAAACTATTGATAATTTAAGGTCATGAACTTTCGTAAGGGAATGGCTTTTTGTTTTCATTATTGACCTCTAAGGTGTAGGCAAGAAACAGAACTTTTGTTGAGGGGCGTTTCTTGCCGAAACCTTTCTTAATCCCTTAGATGATAAGCACCTGGATTCGTTTTCAATTCTTTATCTAACATTATTAGCTTATTTAACATATCTTGGTTTGTCGTCTTGGGAATGATCCAACCGCCAAAACTAATATTGTTTAATTTGATGTTAGGTAGTGGATCTTGTCTATTTTGTTCCAGTAACCAAAGATAGTTTTCACTACAAACAAATAAGACTTTTAATTCCTGATCAATGCGCCGTAAATCACAATATCTGAATAGGTTTACGTTACCTGGTGCTTCAGCATTGATAATTGGTTTTTTTCTTGTTTTTTCACCATGTAACTTAAAGTATTTAACACAACTTTCAATGTCACTTTTTAAATTGATTGGTGCAGTTTCTATTGGTGCTTCTGATAATTGTTCTTCAGCATATTCAAAATAGATCCAACATACCTCTTGGTCTTTTAGCTTTTCAAAAAGCCAATCTGGAACGTCATGCAATTTTTGTTTTAGTACAAATGGTTTTCCTACATTCGTAATCTTGACGCTTCTTTTCTTGTACGTGTCCAGCTCCCCGATCTGCTTCACGCCACTTTTATATAAATAACGGTTTTTGAGAACAACATTACTCTTTTTTACCTCTTTTTCAGGTTTAGGATCAGTACTGGATTTTTCAGGCTCAACATTCAAACAAAAGTAATCTATTCCTTTGGTGAACAATTGAAACTTCCCCTCCTTTTCAATTAAGGCAAAATTCCCTCTGATTTCAGCACCTACTATATCTTTAGATATTAGAAATCGATCATCAACGGTTTGTTCATTTAAGAGCAGTAAAGCCGATTTAAAATCTACTTTGTGTTCTGGTATTACAACATAACCGTGGTCAAACAACTTTTTGCTCACTCGGATAACTGTGTAAATATCCATAACCAGCTCCTTTTATTATTTCCTGTAATTTTGGTTGATGTAGTCTTGGATCTCTACAATTCGTTTTTCTGAAGTAGGATGCGTTGATAAGAAATCAATTTTAGTGCCCTGTTTTTCTTGGGCTACTACTTTATTCCAAAAGCTGATTGCGCCCTGTGGGTTGTAACCAGCACGAACCATAATATCAACACCTAGAAGATCCGCTTCACTTTCAAGTTTGCGCGAACCAGGTAAGTTAACCCCATAATCGCCTAGTAAGCTTGTGCCAGATACAACCATGTCACCTAGACCAGCCGAACTAGCTGCAAGCACACCTAAACCAGTTAAAAGCTTTTTACTTACCTTTTCACGCCCATGATCACGTAAAGCATGTGCAATTTCGTGGCCGATCAGTGCAGCCAATTCATCATCAGTTGCATTAATTTTTGTGATAGAACCAGTCAACACACCGATCTTGCCTCCAGATAGACAAAACGCGTTGATTTCATTATCTCGGATTGTATTAACTTCCCAATTCCAATTTGCTGCGTCAGCTCGATAATGTGGAACTTGTGCGATAAGACGTTTTGCTACTCTATTTACTTGAGCGTTATTCACAATCAATCCACGCTGTTTAGCAGTCGTGATGATGTTGTTGTAAGACTGAGTACTTTGCTGAAGATATTCTTTTTCAGAATACAACATGATTTGTTTGCGTTTAGAACCCATTCCATCAATAGTACTAGATACGCAACCAGTTAAAAGAGATCCGGCAACAGCCAAAACACACAAAGATTTCATCTTAAAATCAAACATTTTGTTTTCCTTTATTTTTAAAAACATTTAACAAGTTAAAACTGCGCTTATTAAGCTTGTTTTTATCTTCCAAATCAGTAATGCATTTAAACTCTTTTAAGATGTTTTTGTAATGCTCTTTTTGTTCATTTTCTGACTTATTAAAACCTTTCAAAGCTAACTGTTCAATAGTTTTAGGGCTGAATAATTTCAGAAGAACTATATTTAATATTAAAGTACCAGCCAGTAAGCCCAACGCATAAAGCTGAACAACTGAAGTACTGTATTTAGGTTCCATCGGACCAAGTGAACCAAAGCATATAAAGCTAAATACAGATAAAGTAACTGCAGCTATAAAACTAGATACCGTAACTTTAATCTTGAACTTATATCGTGCAATTAAAGCGACCATTAAAAAACCAAAAAGTATGGTACCAATTGCCGTAGCCATTATGACTAAAAAGAGTCCAGGGTTTGTGTTTGATGGATCTAACATTTCCATAGAATATCCTTAAATAAAACCCTTGCTTTCTAATAGGGTGAAACGATCTTTAAACAGTACAAAGAATGTTTTTTTAACGCTTTCGTACTGGTGTTTGATAATGTCTAAAGCACTATCATATGCACCTAGTTTCACGTAATTAACAAAATTGGCATGATCAAAACCTTTAAGTTTGTGACGTTTAATAAAGTCCTTAAAGTCTTGCTCTTTTTCTTTAAATTGATTCTCAAATTCAAAGAAAAGTTTGCCTAATTTCATGCTGTATAGTTTTAAATTGACAATAAATTCGACTAAAGGTGTTTCATTTCCTCTAATCGTAACCAGCATGTCTTTATCTTTTGTGATTTCGAGCGATGGTAAAAAATTAGAAAAATTAACCAGTAGATCACTTAATAAAACTTGTTTATTAAAGTATGTGACCAAAACAGGTGCGCTATCTGGCACATACGCTTTGATACGTTCAAATTTACTTAAAGCTTCTGGAGAAGCATGACCACTAAGGGCTAATTTCACTAACATATAATTCACTCGACATCTAATTCATTTTTTAAAACCAATTTGTATTTTGGATGAACCCCAAGTCTAAGTTGAAGTAATGTCCACGCTTGCTTTGTTATTAACTTTTCGCCACTTTCAAACTTTGACCACTGTATATTGTTGTACAAGCCTATGTGACTAGACATTTTGGTTTTACTTAAACCACTCCAGACTCTTAGTTGTTTTCCTAAGACTGGTATTGGCACCAGCATTAAACCATTGTCCTCTTGTTCCTTTAAAATCTTTAAAGCTGCCTTTTTACCTACTAATTGACCGCCATCTTCACATATATAAGTAATACGAGCTGTATATTGTTCAGAGTTTAAGCATTCTTCTAACAATGCTAGAACTTCATCCTGAGGATTCGTTAAACCCTCTCCAATCGTATCGCCTGTATCAGTTTTAATCACGCGTTATACCTTTTAAGATAGATATTCTTATAGTATATACGAAAAACATTTAAAAGATTTTTTTAAAAAAACAAAATGTTCATTTTTTGTATTTTAGCTAAAACCGCTTATAATATGATTATTGGTATTAACCAAAGTTTAAAACATATTGAAAGGTGTTTAAAATGACTAACTCTAAAACTATCGCTAAAACCAAAGAGAACCGCTTAAACAAAAATGGCAGTTTAAGCAAAACGGACCAACGCAAGCTTAAACCTATTTCTTTTTGCTTATTAGATACAGAACAAGTGACAATGCTGGAGAAAATTGAAAAGTTTCAATATGGCAATTTCTTTAAAAACATTATTGCTTCTATGACTGATGAAGAAGTTGAACAGATCGCGAATAGCAACAAGAAAAGCGATCCAATCATTCCTCAAAAATTACTAGATCTAAACATCACAAAAGGTTTCTTATCTTGTCGTTCAATTGCAAAGGTGCTTTTTAAACACAATAAAGTTGAATCTATGCTGCATGAGCTACGTAACTTTATCTCTGACGAATTCATTTTAAAGTTAGCTGAAGACCGCAACTTAACACTATCTATAAGCGACTCAGAAGTCGATTCTAATACTTCTTCAGGTATGTTTGATGATCGCTATGCGATGGCTGATACTGGCTATAAGAGCCGTACAACACCTGTTTTCAATCAGCAAAATATTGAATCTATAAAATCCATTGTTCGTGAACATGAGAAGCTTCCAAAACATGTCGAATTAGACAATGATTTCATTGAACAGTTTATGAATGACAATCCTGAAGTATTCGCAAAATTATAAAAACACAAACAAAAAAACCATCTGATTTTTAGATGGTTTTTTTATGTCTTAATTATTTCTAGAATCAGCTATAAAGCTTCGCTGGCTCGTCTGCAACTGGTATCACTGGCTGTACTTCTTGCATAAGAATTTTAGTCACTTCATCCAGTGGTGCAATATTGGAAGGTAAAAACTCTATTGCTTCAGGAAATTGTGATTTAAGGTAAGCATCTATGGCTTTGTGAATAGCTCGGTACCATTCTCGCGATTCGCTCTCTAAATTAAACATGCTTGAAATTGAAGCTTCTAGATCCGCAATATATTTACTTGGTAGTAAAGCTTTACGCTCCATATAAGCTTGATGTGCCATAGCAAGCCAGATAAAGCGATTTAATTCCTTACTACTTCCCTCTACTCTATTACCTTTAAAGTTCAACGTTCTAAATTTGCAAATGTGAAAATGTTGCTCACTAAAATATTTAAAGAAATCTTCATACTCAATTACAGAAATGGATTTTTGTAGCACCAATGGTATATCTAATGCGAGATCCACTTCGACTTTACGTGTACCAATGCCATTTTTAATAACAAATTTCATATTCACCTCAAAATAAATTAAATTGTTTAAAGGTGTCTTTATCATTAAAAGTAACCAGGTGATGCGATTCAATTAACGATTTAAGGTCCTTAGCCTGAGCAACTGGCTGTATTTCAATGCTGGCGATTTGTGCAGCTTCATGAATCAACCCTATGATTTGAGCACGGCTTTCTAAATATGCAGATAGATCGCGAGTTTCTTTGAATGAAGAAATGACAAAGTTAATATTCTTTTCTAAATTCTCACTCAAACTGCTTAGTGTTTGGTTAATTGGTGCATACTTTTCTATATGCTCTAAGACTGTTGCATGATCTAGAAAAAAACTAACTTCCAGCAATAATGAATTGTAAAAATCAATAAAGTTCGTTTCTTTTTCAAAGATGAAAATTTCTTGGCCATCTTCGTCATTAGGTATCTCAATTGAACCTTTTGAGATCTCAAAACTTTCATCCCCCAACAATGTATGCAGAATTCGGCCTAAGTGTTCTGCATGTGGTTTGCTGTTAGTAAAGTTGATTTTCAAGTTTTCATTTGAATCAGCAATACGGACTAAAATATAGTTTGTTGTGTGAAATAATTCATCTGCATTGTCAGTAAAATTCAACATTGAAATCTGATTATCTGTTCCAGCATCAGAATCAAGTTGCTTATCCAAAAATTCATGGTTATCAATAAAAAGCTTAGCTACACCGTTTGTAATAATGCTTTCGTATTCACCAAAGTTTTGTGCAAGGTATTCGCTCATTAAATTTGGCAAAACTTCTAATAAACTTTTTTTAAGATCCGATAATTCAATAGCAGAATTGAATAACGAATCTGGCACAAGGTTCTCTACCTCTTCATCAAGCGCTTCATCGTTTGGTGACAACCCTTTTTGCTGTGCAATTGCATTACGGAAGGAAGCCATAATTGAGATTGTCAAAATTGAAAGTGTTACCGTTTTAACCCATTCACTTTTCACATCGTTAGGCACGTAAAAAGCGCAATTACTAACCCACTGGTGTTTATGATTAAGAATCCGCTTTAAAGGGGTTTTAGTGGCTGGAAAAATTTCAAAGACAGTATTTAAGATTGGGTTTTTACCCAATTTGATACTTTTATTATTACCGTAAAAATAGATGCTGCGAATATCAGACATAATATACTTTCTTAAACTTAACATTGGTTACATATTATCACTGATTTAGTTTTAAAAAATATTTTTTAAAACTATTAATTTTATTTTTTGTGTTTTAATTCTGCCCTTGAGACTGCTTTTAAAACCAAATAAAATAGGTAACTTTTGCTTAGGCTACGGTGGGAACTTGGTATTACAGTGTTATTTGGTAGCTAAAAAAAATATTAATAAACTATTGATAGTAAAAGAGATAAGGAATAGATAGATTTCTTTGCGTGTAGGGATGTACTTTTCATCAAACATTTTGTTTATCGCATACAGAACTGAAGAAAAACATAAAATGAATATGATGATTTGCAATATATATGATGGAGTATTGAGGGTTTCTGGTAGATATTTAATCTTGTATATCGTTGTATTTAAAAACATTTCAAACACAAAGAATACAACTACAAAGATGTAGCAAATATTGAAAATGGCAACTAAGTTGTATGCCGATTTGAGTACCAGGCCTGTCATCGATTGTTCACTTGAATCAATCTCACCCGTTTTTGGAATTTTAAAAAGCACAATGCATTCCAGTTTTAAGAGTGTATCTATTATACTTTTAGAATACCTTTTATCAACTATAAAACTTTGTTATTAAAATAAAAAAATGGCCATTTAAGACCATTTTAAAACACCCTACCCCCTTTTAAGACTAGCCGTTGTGCTTATCTTTAGAATCACGGTAAGTAGAGATATGGTAGAAGAAAAAGCACGATAAAAGTGAGAAAAGCACCAACCCGAACGTGTTCCAAAATCTGCTATTTGATAGTTCAGAAATACGTTTATTGATTTCTGAGATAACACATGGATTCGCTTTTGCAACTTCAACATTTACATTGCAGACTTCAGCATATTGGAATAGGAATGTTTTATGGCCAATGTCATACATTTCTTGGATCTGGTTAATATTGGTCGTATTCAGAAAAACCATAGCAAGAGAGATCAGTGCTACAAATACAGAGATAACAAGAAAGCACTTCACAATGATTTCACGAGCCACATCATCAACACCACTTAAATATCTTTCGAGCAATATATTTAGCTTAGTTCGACCATCAAGGATAATGTTATAGTCATGTTTTACTTCATTATTTCCTGTATTGTTTTGATTTGTTGGTTCAACAGGAATGTCAGACAATTCGGCTGGTAAAGTGACTGCAACTACATCTTTTTGTTCTTCAGGTGCTAAACTTTTATTGCTGCTGTTTGATACAAAATCTTTTAATAAGGGTACTGGCTCACTTTTAAGGTGTTCTGTTTTTACATCCTCGTGAGCTGACTCATTTGCATCGAACAAGATCTTGTCTGTTCTTTCTGGATGCTTGAGATGTATATATTGATAAATAAAATAATTGATCTTTTGCTGTAAGACCGGGCTTTTATCAACTTCACTTTCCACATCTGCACCAAAAGTCTCAGTTATAGATGATTTTAATTCTTGTACTTCGGATTGATTGAGCAATTGATATAGTTCATATATTGTTTTAGAACTGATCATGATAAAACCCACATTAATATGCATTAAACTGTTAGTAGTATATAGAATGTGGTTTTAAAATAAATAGGTATGTTTTAAGAATAAAAAAAACCGCCTTTTAAGGACGGTTTAAAAGGGGGGTTTAATTAGTATAAACAGTTGCCGTTTGCACCAATAGAGCGTCCATTCTGGCTTAAATACCGTTGTACGGTGTTAGCAACATCTCTTGGGAGTTGATTATTCACTTTTTGTATAACATCGACTTTGTATTTATTCTGACAACTCACAATACCAGCCAACATGTTATTGATCAGTGATGTATTGTCTTTACCATCCAATTTACGTGTTTCTTCGTTTATCACTATGAATTGAACAATATTTAGATAGTTATTCGTGAGGTTGTCACCACTTTTTGATGACTTGTTTAGATTCTCAATGGTCGAATTCAAGTTATTCATTCGTGCTTCAAGGCCAGAATCACCAGTGATATTTGCATTATTGTTTTGGTAACGCGTAGCTGTGGTGTTCCGATTAGAATTATATTGTCTTTGCTGTATCGGCTGTTGCTGAACCTGAACTGGTGCTTGCTGTTGAACTTGACCAGGTGCTTGCTGTTGTTGAGCTGGCACTTGCTGAGTTGATTCTTCATTTGAAGTTGCTTTTTTATACCAATCACTAAAATCGGCATTTGCACTACTACTCAATATAGTAGCCGTAAAAATTGCACATAAATAAAGTTTATTATTCATTGTCTGAACTCTCTTTACCGTTGTAGTTCGCTGGACTAATAGCTTTTAAACTGAACTCATTTGCAAGTTTCCACAACCGCATAAATGTCTTTTGCTTTTCTTGTACCCAATAGTCCTTATCTTTTTTTAGAAGATTCTTCAATACATCTGAGTTCAAGTGGAAATTATCATCAAAAAAATGTTCAAACAGGAGTTCTGTTAAATAGTTTTGAGTTAACGTTTTTTTATTTTCATTACCCGTACCAAAGAATATTTGGCAAAGCTTTGTGCTTTCACACACGAGATCTATGTATTTTTTCTCGTCTGCATTTCGCTGGTGGCGCAAATGAGGATGTGTAATAAAAATAGAATTACGTATGAAAGCATAATCAATAATTACAGTAGCTTCCGTTTTCTTTGAAATGTACTCAGCGTTTGTAAGAATTTCACAAGTGGTAACATCAACTTTGTCGCGAATATTAATGAATTCGCTTGAGAAAGTAGATGCACTTTTGTTTTCGATCTCAACTTTCTTATCACGATTTCTCAGATAAAGTAAATTATCTGCTTGCTTCATATCGTTTAGGAATCTTTCAAAGAAGTGATTACTTTTATATAGATCTTCTAGAGCTCGCGTAACATAAGACGCAACCAAATTAAGATTTTTAGCTAAATATGATGGTCCATTCTTAGTTGTATAAGCAGCTAAACGATCCTTAACAAGTTCTATTACTTTTTCAGGTTCACCATTATTTAATCGAATTGCTGAAGTGAAGAGCGCATTACTGATTTTAAGCTCATTGCCCTGTTCATCCTGAACCTTTGCACACATTTCATTTAATGTATTAAGCGCTTTACGATAGTTGGACTTCAACTGAATCTGAAAACGATAATTGCAAAAATCGTCACGATCTGGTGTACGCTTATTGCATGGTTCATACTTAACAGAAATAAATAATTCAATAGATGGATTGCTATTCAGTCTTTCTAATGAAACAAGAAGTCGTTTACGGTAAAAATCACTTGCTTTGTATTTAAATTCTACTGAAAATTCGGTTAATGCTTTGAAGTCAATGTAAGGAATAACCACTTCGCCACGAAACTCATTGATCTTCATCAAGTTATACATATAAAGATCAAAACGGTCCTTAAATCCAAGAACCGTTAAAGTGTCGAGAACTGTGTAGCGCCCTTTTTTATCAAAATCTAATTCAGACAGATTGGCAATCAACGTTTCTTCAAGCTGATAGCAAATAAACGCATTGTTATCTAATTCAAAATAGCCCGTACTGGCAAACATTCTTTTATGAGTTACGCTGTCTACGTCATTTCTTGAAAATGGTTCGCTGTCCATTTGGCGTAAAGAGCTCATTGGTAGCATCACTTTACCAACACTATTTAGCGTATTCCATGCCAAAGATTTGATACGGCCATTGCTGAGGTAATTAGCTTTATTTTTGAATAAAAGAATTTGACGGATGTATTCAAAATTCAGAACAAAGTTGTTCGCTAGTTGTAATGCTTCAATTTGGGATAATTCAGGTTTTTCAGCGATAACGCGCTGCAGCTGATGTGCATACTTATTTTTGGCATTCACCAGCATTAAGTAAAAAACGAATTGATCAACAACTGGAATATCTAGATAACATTCGACTATGAAATTACTGATTTTGTTGCCGTAACCCAAGAGATCCATGGTTTTTGTTTCGGCATTAATAATTGAGTCTTTGATTGACTGCGATAATCCAAAAATTTCATCTTCTGAAATTCCTTTACTTATGCAGACTTGTGAAGAATCTTGCATAACTGCTCCACTTTAAACAACGTACAACGTACATTGCCTGAGATTGAATTAAAAAATAAAACTAAAAATATATTTGCAACCCAACTAACGTTGTAGTCTTTTCGCTTTAAAGCTGTGTATATACTAACTAAATTTTAGACAATAAAAAAGCCTCGTCAGAGGCCTAATTACGCAATTAACATTATTTGTTGACCGATCTGCGGTAACTCTAGTTTAGAAGTAGTGAACCTGTATGGTAGCTTCTCATATATGCTTTTAAAACTAAGAGAATTTCTAAAAAAATCAAAACTTTTAGTGAGTTTAAAAGTAATATCGCCACTTGATAAGATTTGAATTTCGTCAATCATAGGTGCTGCAGCTTGCTTCACATCTGTATCAATCATAAATGATAAATCACAAGCTTCTCGCATGATCTGGTTGATAGTTTTCTTATTAAAATCTAGACCTGTAACGTGGTTAACTTTTTCAGCTGATACAACGTATCTACCGTCTTCTGCAGAATAAAATGCATTTAAATTATCAACTAGAATAAGCAATTCGGCAGATAAAACACCTTTTAGCAAAATATCAGACGAGCCAGAGCTAAACACATTGAAGTTAATGAGTATTTTTTGATGTCTAAGACTAAATGATTGAAATTGCATATCTCGAATTCCCATAGGCATTCTGAGTAGACATTATAGCATCAATTCGTTAATTAGACTACGATTAAATGCATTTTTAACAGTAATTTCTTAATAAATAAGACTATGAAAAACAGTGCCTTATATGAGAAATATTCACAATTACAATGTAAGTTAACCAATGTAATATAGGCACCCAGCGAAACTTTTTTATATGTGGATGTAAACTTTCTTCCGTCCTAATGACGTAAGTTATTGATTTATAGTGGTGCCAAAATACGAGCGAAAGTTTTTTACAACTGGATGTAAACTTTCTTCCGCCCTAATGACGTAAGTTATTGATTTATAGTGGTGCCAAAATACGAGCGAAAGTTTTTTATAACTGGATGTAAACTTTCTTCCGTCCTAATGACGTAAGTTATTGATTTATAGTGGTGCCAAAATACGAGCAAAAGTTTTTTACAACTGGATGTAAACTTTCTTCCGTCCTAATGACGTAAGTTATTGATTTATAGTGGTGCCAAAATACAAGCGAAAGTTTTTTACAACTGGATGTAAACTTTCTTCCGTCCTAATGACGTAAGTTATTGATTTATAGTGGTGCCAAAATACGAGCGAAAGTTTTTTATAAATGGGGTGTAAACTTTCTTCCGTCCTAATGATGTAAGTTATTGATTTATAGTGCTGGCAAATTTCGAGCGAAAATTTTTTATAAGTGGATGTAAACTTTCTTCCGTCCTAATGATGTAAGTTATTGATTTATATTGGTGCCAAAATATGAGCGAAAGTTTTTTATAAATGGGTTGTAAACTTTCTTCCGTCCTAATGGCGTAACTCATTGATTTTCTGTTATAGTAAGAACTCAGCGAAACTTTGTTACATCCAGTTGTAAACTTTCTTCCGTCCTAATGGCGTAAGTTATTGATTTGTCGTAAAACGAGCTAAATAGCGATCGTTGGGTCGTATATAAGGGCTATTCCTCATAAAATCTGAAAGTCTTTATTATCAAGGCTCTCATGAAATTGGAAAAGTTATCCGCAGGATTTTGAATTTAATTTGCGCTCAAATGAATTTAATTTGCGCTGGAAGTATTTTTTTATTCTATTTAATTTTATTATAAACAGTGACTTACAATACTTGCTAGTTTGCAAATTTCCAATATTGCAAAAAGCTAAAAAATGAACAATATTTTACTCATATTTTTAAATACATTTTAATATACAAGAACTTAATTTGTGGATAGAATTTAACTGCAAAGTGGATAAAAACGTCAAAAATCAGCTAAAAACGCCTTTTTTTCTAAAAAATCAAATTCAATTTGCGCTCAAATGAATTTGATTTTCGCTCGTACCATTTGTGTTTTTCCGTCCTAATCCTGTAATGTCATGAAAAATAAGCATAAAAAAAGCCCCTAATTAACTTCCCTTAATTAGAAAGATAATAAACATAAATTTCTTTTTAAAAATTTACTCTTAAACTTTTTAATATATTTTTTAATTTTTTATTTGCCTCCTTAGTATATACCAATGAGGTTTTGTAGTATTTTATAAATAGCTTGAGTCAATGACCAGCAATCAAAAATATAAAGCGTGGAATTTAAGAAATGAGTAAAAGTGATAATACGATTAAACGTATCGTCATGACTGTAGATCAATTTTACAAACATGATGAACAAGACGAGCAGTATGCATACGGCTTTGATATGTCTACCAATGAACCAGTTCGCATACGAATGAGTTCATCTGAAGAATTCACGAAGATCATTAATAAACTCAACAAGCATCATACTGAGAATGTTTCAGTAGATGAAGTCCACGCAAAATTTGATTCTGGACGTAACCAACGTACTTCATTAGACACACATAATCGCGGTGCTAACCGTGGTCGAATTATCTGTTTTGACAAATGTGTTGACTCACCCAACGAATCTCTTGACGGTTATAAAACTTATGTTGCTCAGTGGTGCAACGTAATGAGTAACAACCCGAATTCGCAATTAATTAAAGCAGTCACTTCTATCAATGTGCATCAACAAAAAAACGGCGATTTCTTTGTTAAAGCTCAAATCATTGAAGATGCAGCACATATGCAAGTGCCCAATGTAAAAATTAATTCTCCAGCACTTCATAACGCTATTATTAAAAATAATTTACAGCTTCTTGTTAAATCTTTATCGAATAGTACTGACAACCAACCTGAGCGCATTCCATTTTCAAAAATTGTTGTGCGCTATGAGTCTGGTTCTGTATTAACTACAATCCCATTGATTCCAACCTATGACAGTGCTGATCGTGAAAGTGTTAAGCAATTCGCTAAGCCAGATCCGTTGATGGAACGTGGCGGTATTGATAAAACTAAAAAGTCTTATCGGGTTGCTAAAGATCCGATTGAAAGTATCAAAGATATTTTGAACGGCAATGACTTTCACACCGCAACATTTGATCCAAATTTTGTACCATCCAACCAGTATGAAAAAGACCAGTTCGATAAACAGGCTCAGAACGTTTATGTTATGGACCAGGCCCGTATTGCCCTGTTTGCATTACTTGGCGATCGACAAATTAAAGTGTTCTACAATGAAGATGTAGACAAAGAAAAAAATCAAAATTTAAAACGTCTTTACGCTGGCTTGGTGAGTCAAAAATTACTGCCTGAGGTTTATCATGGCCAACAACTACAACTAGGTGCGCTTTACAAAGACACGTTCTTAAAGAAATTTTTCAACAATAAAACGCCTCACGCTGGTTTTCGCAAGGTAGATCCAGAAATAGATTTACGTACTGGTGAGGGTGTTCGTGGTGTTGGTGCACCTCCCCTAGTGAATCAATTTACCGATGACTACGGCAATCCAAAACCGCACGACTTAAATCCTCAATTTTTAAGTCAAGTTGATCGTCAGACCATGAATAAATTGACGCATGCAAAACAGCAATTTGCTGAAGCGTTTATTGTTATTCAACCACACCAACGGAACTCGAATAATTGTTTTGTCTCGTTTATCGAGCCTGTTGAACTTACTCAAACCCGTATGAATGCGTTGAACTTTTCAGAAATTACGGTAGAGCATGTACAGCAACATAAAGCTTCAATCGATAGTCCGTTATCTAAGAACTTCAACCACGATCTTTTACCTGATCCGCAAGAGTTAATGATGAAAGTCAGACAGCCAGAAATGGATGTTAAGAAAAGCCAAGAAAAGGCTGCGACTTCTGATGTCTATAACGACATGACTTTTTAATCAAATAAAATAATTCTTCTTCAGGTTCGCTATGACTACTCATGATTTAAACGAAAAAATTAAATGGATCGACTTATCACAAGCTGGTGTATATCTCGATGTACGGCGTGTTGGCCAGACGGATAGCCAATTACTTTTATTGGACGTTCAAAAAAAACTATCTAAAGAAAATTTGAATAACATTGGTTTTACACCGATGAAGTTTGAGGCTTATCCTCACTTTGACGGTCACTTGTATCAATACAATTTGAATGAAACGATCAAACCAAGACTGTTTCATGAAGTTTTGGGTATTCCAAAAGAATTTATCCGTAGTGTGCTTGCGACTCGCCAAGAATTGCATGATTTATTCAATGCCCAAGCAAAAACATTGGTGCCACAACGATTGAACGTTGCGTTGAATAGTGCAACTCCACTCGGTTATAACTCTGATGGCAACAAAATCTATGCTTCAGCTCATAACCGTTTTTACGTGAATGCCCAAGGTACGCAAATACCTGAAGGTCCTAATGATCAGCCGTCTAGTCTGTACTTACGTGCGACCAAGCAAAAAGATTTAAAAGAATGCTTAAGAGGCTATATCTATCAATTAGAACATGAAACAAAGAGCCATAATCACCAGGACTTTTTAAAGTTTTTAGCTCTAATCACGCAAGCCAAAAATGCTGACGTTGATGTATCCAAGGTAACAGATAAACAGATCCATACTGCAGAAGAAGCGCTTGAAACAGTGATGGTCGAAAAGTTAGGTGAGCTTGATTTTACTGAGAGCTCATTTAAAACGAGTTTAGCGTTATACAATCGCATGCCGACTAAGACCATGCGAAACAATACGATTCGTATGTTACAGCAATATTCGACTCCAATCCCGATGTCACTTGTGGCTCAGCGCTTATTGATTGAGGGTGATAACCGAACAAAACAAAACTTTTCCGTGCTCGAGCCAACTGTGGGTAATGGATCTTTAATCGGTTTATTAACCCAAGAGCGTAATGCTTCTGTCTATGCGGTTGAGTTAGATCCCAAACGTGCTGAACGTACAAAAGCACTGACTCAAAATTATGAATGCACGGTTGTTACTGCAGATGCTACACAAATTGATTTTGAGCAAACGTTTAAGCAAAAAGTTGACTATGTGATTGCCAACCCTCCTTTTGGTGCTATGGATAAACTAGAACGTGTTGCACCAATTTTGGTTCAACAGCGTAACGGCGTAGATCCAAACCCATTATTGGTAGATCCATCAGAAAACGTCTGGTTCAGTACGGATAAATTGGACCATGCCATTCTGGTTAAATCACTAAACGCACGAAACGATCAAGGGCGTTCAGTTTTCATTATTGGCTCAGATAAACAGATTTCAGATGGTACGGTTGAGCGTAAATCAAAGAATTTACTTAATTATCTCTATAAGCATTATGAAGTTGAGGCGGTTGTAGAAATCCACGGCAATGCATATGCACGAAACGGCGCTAATCAAAATGTTCGTATGTTAGTGGTAGGCAATCGTAAAAACGAACAAGCGTTACTACAAACTTACCAATCTTCTGTGGTACCAGATAAGTTGAAAGTCATTACGGACTATGACGAACTTTGGGGATGGGCTAATAACGTAATCTATAATCGTTTGAATCCGAATAAGGATCTATACTTCAAGCCAACTACTCCGACTCCAGTTGAGCAACAAGCACAACAAGCACCAGTGGTTGAACCTGTTGTTGAGATTAAGCCTGTTGAAAAAGAAAATGACGATTTGTTTGCCAGTCTAGGTGATGAACAGCCTGTTTCGCCACTTGAAGATATTGCATCAAGTGTAACGCCTACGTCTGCAGTCACTATGTTTGATGAAGTCGTGGTCGCTAAAGAAGAAGAGATTAAGCAAGAGGAAGCTGTCAAACCAAAACCGATGTTTGGTCGTAAACCTAAATCAAAACCGAATAAAGTTTCTTTTGACTTTGGAACCGTTGAAGTTAGTACGCAAACAACCAGTTCAGATGATGATGTACCTACACCAACTGAAGCTACACCAACGTTTGAAAATGAAAATGACAATGATTTCGTGCCTGAGGTAAAGAATCCGCACGAGAACCAAAATCAGGATGAAGACCTTGACGATGACGTTAATCTTCAAGTAGGTGATACCACGGCGACCAATGAGGGTGAAACACCTGAACAAACACCAGCTGAAGAACCAGCGGTAGAGCAAGTAAAACAGGAACCGGGTTTAACTGCTGAAGAGATTGCTAAGTTAAATTCTGAATTAGCGATCGGTACTGAGCAAAAAGAAGAACCGACTGTTGAATCTGACCAATCAAATTTACAGCCGATTGTTCCTGTTCCTAATGCTGAAAACACAACAGAACCAACTCCGGAAAATATATACCAAGTTAAGTATATACCGATGTCTATGGCATCTGAGCCAATTGCTTTAGTGGCTAAAAACCAGATTAAAGCGATTAATCAGGCAAATGCTCAATTGACTACACACATCCAAAATGTATTAGGTTTTGGGGGTATCAATTTCCAAGCTGAAGTCGATAATGGTAACTACCCTACTCTTGTTGATGCCTATGTCGCTAAGAAATTGCAATATGACAATTTTGATGCACTAAAGTCCGCTTTTGCATGTGAACAGGTCGATGCGGTTGCCCATATCATTTTACGTTTTGACCAAAACTTACCTGTGCTTATTGGCGACCAGACGGGTTTAGGTAAAGGTCGTATTGCAGCTGCGTGTTTACGATATAGTGCGTTAAGAGGAAAGCCCCCTGTTTTCCTTACAGATACAACGCAACTCTTGAACGACATTTGGCGTGATATTGTTGCTACAGACAGTGACAAGTTCTTTAAAGATCCGTTTATCTTTAACTCGGATGCTGTGATTAACCGCTTTGGTACTGAAGAGGTTTTATTCACTGGCCAAGATCTGCCTAAGGAAATTGAAGATATTCCAGCGCAACATGACTTGGTATTGGCAACGTATAGCCAATTTAACCGACCAAACCGGAAACGTGCGTTATTGACTCGTTTTATTAATCAAGACACTGTTTTGGTGATGGATGAAACGCACCGTGCAGCATCCTTGAAATCAGCTACAAGTCAATTTTTCTTAGATGTTATTGATCAGACCAATCTAATTAATTTCCAGTCTGCATCGGCAATTAAGAAACCTGAAAATCTTGAATTCTTCCATAAATTGTTCCCTCGATCCGTATCTCGTAATGACTTACAAAAGGTTATCGAAAATGCAGATGGTCCAATTTTGGAGTTTATTTCTGAAGGTTTGGTAGACAGCTCTGCCATGATTCGTAGAGAGCAAGATCTCTCGCACATTACCATTCAAACCTTTGTGCCAACTGAAGAGGAAATTAAGAAATTTCACAATTACTCAGATGTTCTTTCTGACATCTTGACGGACATGGTGAAATTTTCTAAAGATATTCGCCTCGATGCGCTAGAAAACATTGCCAATGATGATGATGCTGTTGCCAATTTAGACTTTCATCAGGATTCAGACGATCCGAAAAACCGTTTAAGTTTGAGTGTGATGAACTTTGGATCTCGAATGTACCAGATCCAAAAGCAATTCCTATTGGCATTGAAAACTGACTCTACAAGTGATGCTGTGATTCAGGCATTACATGAGGGTAGAAAGCCCGTGATTGGTTTGGAAAATACGGGTGAGAGTCTATCAACATTTTGATGCAAAGTCGCATGGAAGCGATTTTAAAAGCAGATACGGCGCAAGACGTTACCGCTGATTCGCCTGAAAAAGAAAAAGCGTTTAATAACTTCAAGTCGGTATCGTCAGAAATTGAATTTCTTGAAAATGAGCTTCAAAAACTCATGATCAAAGAAAACCGTGACGCTGGCGATGAAAAAGCAGCGAAAAATATTCAAAAGGAATTGACTAAGCTTGAAGATAAGCGCGGTAGCTATCTGCAAAGTCAAATTTCTGTTTTAGATGAACTCCCACAATTCCGTGACTTGCTTGAAGTGATGTTAGATCGCATCGATGTGGTGAAAGCTGAAGATAACTACGGTAACTCGTTCGTTAAGAAGCTCAGTACGGAAGTGACATTTAATGAAAACGGCGATCCAGTGGTAAGTCCGTATAAAATCATTTTGGATCGTATCAAAGAAAAGATTCAAAAGTTCCCTGATCTACCTTTGATGCCTTTGGACGTACTACGTAACAAGGTGACAAAAGCTGGCTTCAAGATTGATGAAATCTCTGGCCGTCAGATCCACTTAACGGAAACAAGAGACGGCAAATGGAAGGTTAATAAACAAGAGAACAATACGACACAAGGTAAGATTTTGGTTCAATCAAAATTCCAATCTGGTGAAATCGATGTTGTTATTGTGACTCGCTCTGGTTGTACGGGTATTTCTCTACATGCAGCCAAAAACCCTGATCCTACAATTCCATCGGATCACTTGCGCCAACGTGAGTTGTTTTTCTTGCAAAAACCTGAGAACTCTACCGATACGATTCAGATGATCGGTCGTGTGGGTCGCCGTGGTGAAGAATCACATCCGATTATGACGACAGTAGATTCGGGTATTCCAGCAGAAACACGTATGCACTTAATGATGATGCGTAAACTGTCTACCCTATCAGCGAACGTCTCTGCCAACTCAGAAACCAAGTTTAACGAAAACGATTATCCTGACATGCTCAACTACATTGGCAACCGGGTATCGTTGGACTATTTGAAAAATAACGTGAACTTGGCGAACACACTTGATATTGATATTTCGGATGATGAAAAAGGACCATCGTATCGCACGGCGCAAAACTATCATGTGAACCAGTTGCTATCTAAACTGATTTTGATGCCGATTAGTCAGCAAGAACAGGTTTATCAAGACTTGGTTGTTGACTATAACGATAAGATCCGTGAATTAGACTTGTTGGGTCGTAACCCACTCAAGACCAACTTTTTAGACTGGAAAGCTAAAAAAGTCCGTGAGTTTGAAGTGAAGGACAACTTCTTTACCGTGACTTCAGAAACAGAAGCAGCCAAGATCAATACCTTTGATCTACCTGTGCGTTTTGAAGGTCTGCAATACATTGAACATGTTGAGCCATTACGTGCTGACAATCTAAAACTCATGTTCAAAGAAAGTGATGATTATCTGGTGCGTCAATTTAAACGTATCAATGAAAACATCAATGAAACGGTACACGGACTACTACACTATGCCTATAACTTTGAGGCATTGATGTACCAAAAATATGAAGGCTTTGCTAAGCAAAAGTTATTTTTCAAAAGTGGGCAAATGCGTGGTGAAGTAATTCGTGATTATCGACACGAAGTATTTGATCATTTCGGTGTTGTTGAAGCCAATGTAAAACACATTGATGATATTCAATTTCGTAAACCTGATGATCACTCTGCAGATGCCTTTGAGAAAGTAGCTGAAGCGGTTTATCTAGCCAATGATCCTATTTTGACCTCTAACTTTGATCGCATGTATCGAATTGTTCAGGATCTAAAATTCTTGGCTCGTTCTATGGAAAGGAACGAAAAAGAAGGTCATTCAGCGCATGGGTTATTGTTCCTTATCTCAAAACCTAGTCTTTTTGATGATGAAGTGACGCCAGATCACAAAACAGGTGCTTTGCTACGTCTAGACCTACCGCCGTTACGTGGAGGTGCAATCACACCGAATGCGGTTAAGCTTGATTTGGTTTACCCTGGTGATAAGAAGTCGTTTAAAGTTCCACTGATCAATTACACCATGCAAAATGCCAAGCAAGACTTGGATTGGGTAGCTCCAGTGAGTGAAAAAGGACGTATTATCCTAAAACGCTTCAATCCTGAATTTTATTCTTATGCTGATGTGAATAGACGTCATGTTGAGGATCGTCAACCCTTGGTGAACTTATTTACTGAACAAAACAATTATTCCCGTTATACGCGTACCTATTTTGAGAAAGCGCCGTCTGGTGATGTCACACGACAAGCGATTACCTTAACGGGCAATATGTTCAAGGCACATAAGATTGTCAGCTCACTAGATCTACGACATTCAACCGTTATATTTACCGATGCTGATGGTATGCGTAACCGTGCGTTATTATTGCCATCAAATACACCAACTGACTTGTTTGAAAGCTCTCTTGAAAACCAAGTGACGTTTAAGCAAGTTAAAGAGATTGCGAACTTCTTTAATCAATTGCCTGTAAACATTGATTTCAACCGCAATAACTATGTGGGTACTAAGGTTAATTTCCCGTACAAGAAAGCAAGTATTGAGTTCTACTACAACGGTTCAGACTGCTTTAATGTGACGGTGAAATCTGTTGCAAAACAGTTCAATCGTTTTATGTCGAATACCAACGTATTCCATGATCCTAAAGGCGGTAAAACAGATGAATCGTTGAACATCCACTTTACTGAGCCAGGCCGTAATGAGTTTAGATTTGCGCTTGATCTCAAGGATGTTGAACGCTTTGTTGACGAGCTGGACAGTACAACCAAAATTGAAGCTGCCTTTTTGGATTTAAAATCTAAACTTCCTGATGGTAATGGTTACTTTTTAAATGAAATTAACCGTATGCTTAATCCTCCAGAAGAGCCAGCTTATAAGGCTGAGTTACATGAGGGTAAAACCCTAGATAACGATCAAGAAATCCAGCAATTATCTTTCTAAAACCCTCCCTTAAAAGGTATATACCAGACCATACGTGAATAACAATTACGTGTGGTCTAGTTCGTATATACCATGTATCATATCTGTGACGATCACATTGACGTTTTAAAAAACAAATACAGGTATTTTATGTGCAACTCTAATCCCTTAGAGGAATCTTCTAATAACTCAGATTTAGTGGATTTTGACAGTGAATTAGACATCACAACTGGTTTTAATTCTGACTTTAAAGAAGACTTTATTTGGAATGTTGATACAGATTCTAAAAAGGACTCTTAAAATCAGAAAGGCCACCTGTCATAAGGATCAAATATGGACCAAAGCCCTAAACAAGATAATTTTGACGAGCAAACACTTGATCAACTGCAAGACGGCCAATCATTAACTTTCAATGAGGGCCTGGAACAGTGGGATGATTTAAGTTTGGACGGCGTGGAATTTCAATCCATCCAGCCTACGCCACAACAAAACAATGTTGCACAAGATCAATCGCAACAATACCAGTCTGAACCACATCCCAAAGATCCCCTATCTGAACCTCCATTAATGGAAGAACCGCCAGTCATGCAAGATGATGGGTATCAATATGATCAGCCTATGGGCGGTAACTCTGTACCTCCTGGGCACCCAGATTATGATTACGCTCCCCCTCTTGAAGATACTCGGTTGAACGATGATGAACCGATGTTTTTTGACGAAGGTGATTATGAGCGTAGTAGCTACCCGATCTACGAGAATGAACAGTCCATCATTCCTGAAAACACGTTTGATCTTTCCGCTGTCACTGTCAATGATTTAGCTGAACTTGATCCTGTTCTGATTGGTAAAGTATTTGATGCACTTGAGCAAAGAGATCCAGCCAGTCAATTAGAATTCTTTGCAGACATCGGGCTTGATCTGCAGAATGATGATGATCTTAAGTTTATTGCGGATCTGAATAAAATCCAGACTAAAAACGCACTGGACCAAGGATTAGGCAATATTGCTGAAAATAACAGTTCATTGCCAGTTGAAGACCGTGTATATACAACTGCAGACTCTAAATTATTCCTATCAGACAATGATCCTGATTTCCTCCTTTCCAAAGAAGAGAATCCATTTGAAGCCGTTCAAGTGGCTGAAAAAACCCTCTTTAACTTTGAGACAAAATCTTTTGTCACTCAGCCCTACTATGGTTTAAGCCTGAAGGGTGCAACTAAAGAAAATGCCCTCAACTTCCTGAGTAATCGTCAATTCGCGATTGAAGGCTTGATTAACCAAAACCAAGTCGTGCGTGAAGCAAAGCAGCAGATCTACAACGAAGTTACGGGTGCACCGAATACCTATTTTTCAGGTGAATTAACCGATAAAAACCAAATTAACGCATTGATGCGCCAAGTGCGTGACTTTTGCTTAATTCGTGGGATTGAAGCTGAAGAACTTGGCTTAGTGCCAAAAACTATCGTCATGGATCAATGGCGTGTGAATAGCGACCATACAGCTGCTCGACTTGAACAACTTGAGATTCACTATCTTGAATTCAATACGGACACGTTAACCAAGGAAGTAATTCAGTTATTAGAAACCCGTGAACATAGCGACCAGTTGCAAGCTGCTCTACTTTTGAAAGAACATAAAGAAAATCAGAAGACTAAAGAGACAGTAAAGGAAGATGTTGAATCAGCTGATCCGAATGCACCAAAAGGTACACCAAAGAGCACATTAAACATTGCTGGTGGTCCACAAGACAAAGCAAGTTTGGCTGCAAGTAGCGTTGCCTCTAAAAGCTTTAAGGATATGCGAAATGAGGAAGGTAACGAACGTCCTCCTTTAGCGCGTGAAAATAGCCACGGCCATCCACGCACGGTCGCTGATGAACTCGCTGCGCTCAGTGCAAAAATGATTGCAGTCATGATTGAACTGGTTAAGAAAACAATCAAGTTGATCATTGCAGCGATTATGGCCATGTTCAACAAGAACAAAAGCCTTGATAACCTGAAAAATATTTGGGATAAACCAATCAATCCTGATGTTACCGTTAAAAGTAACCATCCAGACGCACAACAACCCGAACAGCTTGCCAATACAGCCGATAAATCAAAATTGACTGAACCTGGTAAGAATGCCGATATTTTAAAACCGATCTCAAAAGAGCAAATGTTGCCTCTTTTAAACGATCCATATACCACTCAACTGAATAAAGACCGTGACGGCGTTACCTTAGAAGAATTCGATCTAAATGTCGCTAAAGTCTATGCCATTGACGGTGAACAATACATCGTGATTGATGTAGTCGGTAAGAATTCTGTCGAAGGTGTTGAATCCTCTACCCCATTTATCAAACTGGTTAAAGAAGCAGATTTACCGCCTCAAGTGGAAGGTAGCGATGCACCTACCCCGATTACGCCGTTCTATTTAGAAACGATTGAAGACAAAGTAACGTTTCTCTCAATTGAAGAACTGCACGAAGGCATTAAGTCTGAAAAGATCCATGAGTTTGAAGGTCGCTTTTTTGAACCCATTTGTTCTCAGTATTTAGAACAAGCACGTATGTTCCTTGGTGCCGAATATCCATTAGGGCAAGATCCAGAACAAATGACTGAAGAAGCCAAAGCTTCATACAAAGATCAGTTTATTCAACGTGCCTATCAATCAGGTCAAATGATTTCGGATCAAGTAAAGAAAGCCAAATCTAAACTTTCAAACCTTTTGGGTAAGTTTAAAGGCAATACTGCAGAACAGTCGGCAACTCAATCAGCACCGCAAAGCCAAGACCAAAACAATGACGGTAAACCAATGAACCCTTATGACAGTATTTATGTTGATCATGATTCTGACTTAGAAGCATTCTTTAAAGACCGTCACAACAATGTTTCTAATGCTGAAATTGAACAGTTTGTCGGTATGGTTTATGAAGATGAAACAACCCAAACCAATATGGTTGTTTTGGATATAGCTTCCGATAATCTGGATAAACGTGCGATCGTTGTGCCTCTTTCGGTGATTGAAGATCTCGAAAATATCACTGAAAAAGATGTGCTTTATCTTAAAGACATCGTGAATGAATCCTCTACCGTTCCACTGTATGAGCTGGAGTCTGTCGAGCCGATAGACGAGTTAAATGCGCTTGGTAAATTTTCAAGCGAATACTTAGACAAGCTCAAAGCCGATACCATCAACAATACTGCAGAACAGACTAATACTTACGCCAGATCTGCCGAACGTGAACTTGAACTTTCAAAAATGATTTTGGAAGGCAAGCTCAGTGTTGTAGGTGCTATGGTGAAAACGGATTACGGTCAATTCGTGGTACTGACTTCAGATTCGGAAGGTCATAAATCAATTGCACCCGAATACAACGCCGTGGCCATTACCAACCTTGATCGTCAAATTACCACGGAAGATATTATTAATGCCGGTATTACAACGATACCGCGTAAAGATATTTTAGAGTGGAATACTGTCACGGCGCTCAATGAAGAATCTGCCAATCAGGTGACTTATTTAGATCCTGAAGTTTACCAAGCAGTAAGTAATGCAATTCATCAAAATCGCGAAAAAGAATTGATTCAAACCTTGAGTACGTTACAACCCTCTGCAGCACTCAATAGCATCGGTTCAAAAATCATTACGCAAGATGGCAATACATATATTGGTCTATGCGCCAAAGATGATGGCAAATCAGGCGAGTACTACGCCGTAAAAGCTCCAGATAATCAACTCTCCCCGATTGGTGCAAGCTATATCAATGATGTTGGTGTTGAAGTCATTAGCCGTAGCCAAATTGCTGAATTTCAGAATGCGGAAAATAATCAGCAACAACTAATCAGCCATGATGTGTTTGTTACATTGCTAAATGCAGTCAATAACAGCAATGAACAAGAAGTACTTCACCTCTTCTCTAACTTGGACCAGGTGAAACAACAAATTAAAGATTCGTTATTCAGCGAAAAGGAAAGTGAAAAAGTGATTGAACAAAATCAATTTATTGAACAACTGAAAAACAATAACCTTGTGAAAGCCGATCACATTAACGCGCTTAATCAAATTGCTGATCAGATTCAAAATACGCAACTGAAAAATGTTGTTAAAGGTATGGCCTCAACCGTTGTTGCGCCTGAAAACTCTCAAAACGAGATGTATGTTCAAAGCTTTCTACATCTCAACCAACGCCTAGACACGTTACAACAAGATTTAAAGCTTCAAGCAGCATCAAATCTTATGAATGCTGAATATAAGCAACTTTTTGAATGTATGGATGATCATCTAGTACTACCTACTGCGTATGGTGATGCCAAGTTTGTAAACCTTAATAGTGTTGAGCCTCGTATTGTTGAATTTAGAAACTCGGCTGAAACAGGTCAAATCTTTGACAGCTTCAACGCCGTGATTGCTGAAACAGGAAACGTGGAAATTGCGCTTCAGCACTTAAAGCAAGAGATCTTAACCGATCACTATATCGCTGCGATTCATGAAGATGTGAAGTTACACCGTCTAGAACAGCAAGACATGGACAAAATCAAAGAAGTGAATCAGATCCTTGAGGCTGATTTTGATAAAACTGGCCTACGCTTAGAAGCGCTCCAAGATGGTTTGAATCTCAATACTAAAAACTACTTAGACCAAGTAAAGCTTGAGAAAAATACGACATCTCAATTTTTGAGTGACCTTGATAAGCATATAGATTTAGAAGTCGCACGTAGAAACGATCATGACAATGATCAAACATTGGGGCGTTAATCATGGATCTCTATAAAAACGTATCTGGCGACATCGATGCGATGATTACTTTTGATAAAATCTTAGGTGGTTTTGGTCAAAATACAGTGAATACCACGCGTGAGCGTGTTCAAATCAACTCTAAGCATGAAAAGGTAGAGCGTGAGATTGAAGGTGCCAGTCCGTACCTTAAAAGCGATTATGAGCTATTTGTCGAGCATCACAATATGTTGATGCAAGAGTATCGGGCAACTCAGCTACATTTACGCAATATCTTAGAAAAGAAAAATGAGGTTAAAAGCATTCAAAAGCTTGCGGATCTCTGCGAACGGCACCAGTGCTCCAACATCGCTCAATTATTCGTTGAAAAAAATGAAGATGAATATGTATTGCAATGCTTTCAAGACTTTCAGCAAGACTTAGAAAACAATAATGCTCTCCGAAAAGACTTTAATCACTTTTCAGACTCGTTTGAAGCCTACCGATACAATATGGAGATCTGTAATAAGCTTTCTGGTATCGATCAGCCGTTTACCCTTGAACGTCCGAATGACAGACAGTTGAATTTCGTTATCCATAGTCATGAAAACATCAATAAAACATTGTTGGACTATCAGGCGAAGATCATTGAGCAACAAACAACTGTGGACCAGCTCAAGCAAGATGCTTCCTATACTGCCCTATTTCCGATCGCAACCAATGATAAGAACATGTTCTCAATTGCAGCGACCGAAGTTTATGTAGAACAGTCACCGAAATATCAAGACTATCTTAAGGTCATTAAAAATGAGCTTAAGAACATAAACGAAACGGGTAAAAATGCGTTTAGTCAGCATTACAAAGATACTATTACGCAAAGCAATCTTGAAAACGTTAAAACTAAAGAAAGCGCTTCAACTTATAGCAATGGGTTTTAATTAATTTTAAATAAAAACATTTAGGGTGTTTTAAGATAGAATCTAAATACCCTTTAATGGAGTTAAACATGATTCAAACTAAAATCACTGAACCGACAAGAACGCCGTTTAATCCTCATGGTTTTGCAGATGCAACGCCTTTACATGCGTTTTACTTGGAATTATTAGAAAAGGGATTAATCAATAAAGTTCTTGAAGAAGGTAATTTGGAATTTGAAAACCAAAATTTGTTCATGACGATCGATTGGGAATCAATAGACGTTCAAATGGATGCTTATACGTTTGATGTGAAATTAGATATTGTATGTGGCGTCATACTTGATGAACAAAAGGTCACGAATAGCATTCAAGTGTTTATTAATGAGCAAACTTTGTTTATAGCTTCAGCTAAAACCTTTAACCCTAAATCTGGTCTAACGCAAAGTCTTAACTTTGATATTCCTTTACGTGTTTTAAGTCAAATGGGCTATTACGCCCTACCTCTCAAAGAGGACTAAATCGTGGGAATGAGCATAGAAAGCCAAAACATAGCATTGTCTCAAGAGCCTACAACCTTTGTACCAGAAGCTTTTGTACACTCTATTAACTACTTTTGTCAGACCTTAGAGAACACTTTTCATTTTGATAAGCGTTCACTCAATTTCTTTGAATCAGGTACACCAAAAGAATACGGCTTGTATCTTACTGAACAGCATTGCCTTGTTTTTTTGAATGCTTGCAGTAGTGGCTATCTTGGCGAAACACGCAAAGTTACCAGCTTCACCGCTTTTGTGCTTTTAAATCAAAAAAATAATGAATCTGAAATGCTCGACATCACGTTAAACGATCCAAAACGTGTAGAGGAACATTTCAAAACTGCGTCTAAAGATCAGATCAATATTTACTTAAAGAACGTGCATGAATTAAGTAATTTTCTGAAAAATAAGTACTCGGATTCAGGTTTTTTAAAAGATATTGTGACTGAGGAAGGTTTTTCTAAAACCCTAAAGCCATTGGTTTTACAGGAATGCTTAAAAGAGGAAATAGAGCTAATTAATACTTTAATGTGTTTGGTTAGTACTCAGTTTATATATATTACGACAGCTATTATTTTTAAGCGTCCTATTTTAAAAGAATTCATAAAACTATGTTTAACCAATGAGAAGTATATACTACAATATGGTGAAGAATGGTATTATGATTCTATATATAAGTTCGCTAAAAGGATATATGAGTTAAAACACCTTATAGCTACCTTATATTTAAGTAGTGAAGCTGTAGTAAAAGATGTTGTAGTGCTTTGCGAACTTGCTTCTAAAAAACATTAATCATAACTCTTTTAAAGGGCTAGATATGCGTAACAATCACAAGAAAGCTAAAAGGCTACAACAAATTCGGGGCAATGTTTTAAGGACTAACCCTAATCTACAAAATGTTAAGCCAGCTTTTAAAACTAAAAGTGCTTTAAGCATTTTTGTTGCTACCGTTATTGGGTGTTCAAGTGCTATTGCAGTTCAACAAAGTTCCGTTGCTTCTGTTACCAGTAATACTCAAAACATGGGTAACTTAAACATCGCAACATCATCGACCATTGCAAGTAGCTCTGGTGGTGATACGCCTTTGTCGAATTCAAATAGCGGATATTATTCGTCTACCAGTTCTAATTCGTCATTCAACTCTACTGCTGCTGAAAACAACTTCATGGCGGTTAAAAAAGGTGAACAAGCAGCTGCTCAAAACATTCAAACCAATATTGAATCATGTGCAACTGATGGGATCGGTAAAGTCGTTAAAGACAACTTAGATCTACAAATGACGGTTTGGGGTCGTCCAATCGATATTAACAAAATGTTCAGTCCAGCTAGTCAAGGTGGCTGTTTTGCTGACATCGGTAAAATCATTGACCTTTCTGTGACTATTCCATCACTTGATACAATCATCAATGCAGCGCAACAAATGGTTGTCGATTACGCGACTAAAAAAGCGTGTGACGCAATGAAAACTGCAAGTACTGAACTTGTTGGCCCATTGAATGATGTTATAGGTGAAATCAACAAAGCGGGTCAATACACTGATGTATCGGGTGCGCTTGGTACTGCTGTGAATGGTCAACTTGGTAAACTTGATCCTGGTCTAGTTATGCCTAGCGGTGCTTTTGAGGGTGGAGATACTTATACAATCAATGGTAGTAGCTCGACTGGTACAGTTTCTTATTCAACTGATCAAAAAGCCAGTACTAGCACACCGTCTAACGCAAAAACTTCAAGTTCAGAATCTACTTCTGTCACCCAATCAATTAAAGACTTTTTCTCTTAAGTTGGGGGTGGTATGAAAAATAGAAATAATCTGCGTAAAAGAAGAATTACTGTTAATCAGTTTTCACCTGTTAAAGCAATTGCGGTGGGTACTTTAACGGTTGGTCTATTATCCGTACCACTTTTTACCAATGCTTTTAGTCTTGGCACTATCCTTTCTGAGCTTGCAATACAAGCTCAGCAATTGATGGTACGTTCTGCTGTGCGTGTATCTACTCAACAAACAGCGGTCAGTGCAAATCAAATTGTTGATAACCAAACGCGTGATTCAGAAATGATCGTTGCTGGTATTCAAAGTGTCGATAAAAATATTGAGATCAAAAAAGCGATTTTAAATTCTGGTACGAATGCTGCCCTCCCTGATTCAGCTTTTTGTACGGCTCTTGAAGAACGTGAACAAACCGATCTCAATAGAAACTTAAAAGACTTTAACGTTTTTAAATACATGCAAGACGTTTCAGGGAAACTTTTCTCAAATTCAACAGATGAAGCAACCTCACCATATGCGTTTCACTTGGCGACCTCGTGTGGCGTAGAAGAAGCAAAAATGGGTGTCTGTAATTTGATTCCAAATGGTCTGCAGTATGGCGACATTGATACTGCTTTTGTTTTTTCTCGTTCTCGACTTTCTGAACAGCAAGCGACTGTTGCATTGAACTACTCGTCAATTGCATCTAACAACGTTGTTCCAGTCGGATTGATGGAATGCTCTTCATCAACTTGCGTTGATTTTCAAAATAAATACATGGCTGGAAGTACTCTTTCATCACTGGCTAACTATTCGGTGGCTAATAATGTGATGCAACGCACTACACCAAACTCCAATGCTTCAGCCAAATTCTTTGAGTAATGACTATGAGAAAGCGTAAAAATACTTTAAGACAGCCTAAAGGAAAATCAAAGTTTGTACCTGTCATTTTAGGTGCAACTTTGGTGATTAGTAGTCCTGTTTTTGCTGAATGGGCTACGGTTGGTTTGGGTACGATTATGAGCGAAATGTCTTCTCAGATTCCTAAGCATGCAAGCAACCAAGCAAATGATATTCAAAAAGTATCTCAAAGTACCCGTAGAAAGTTAGATGATTCGACTGAAAACATCGTTGCAGCGCTTAAAGTTGCGGTGAAGCAAAAGGCGCAAGCTGCTAACCAAATTACCGATGCGACAACTAAAAACACCCAAACTATTGCCTCTGGTATTCAAGCGCTTTTACAGTCAGATACCATGAAAAAAGCACAATTTGCTTATGGTGCCAATACTGGTCAAGGCTTTAAGTCTTGTGAGGTTTTGGCTGAAAATACAAATATGTCGAGTGCATCTGGTCAAGTGATTGATCAAGCAGCTGATATGGCGACTCAAACTTCTCAAGTCGGCGGTAAATTAGTTGGCTCTCAACAGGAAGTGATTAATCAACGCCTAAACGTGCATAAAGCTGAATTCTGTACGGTTGCTGAAGCACAAGCTGGTCAATGTACGTTGTCTAAATTACCGGGTGGCGATACCAATGCTTCCCTACTGTTTAAGTCTGTTGCACCTGGCTCAAAAGAAGCTCTAGCAAGACATTACGTGCGTGAAAACATTTTAGGTACACCAGATAAATCATTGTCTACTGCAACGGCACGTACTCCAGCTGGTCGAGATTATTTGCAAGCGACCAACCAAAAAACAGCTTTACTTGCTATGCCAGCGTATAGCTTGGCGGTTATTGACGCGCAAAATACAAAATCATTCAAAGATATTGACGGCAAAATGGTGTCTGCCAACGATTTGATCGACCAAACAATCGCACGTTACTACGGCGGTCCTGAAGCTAAAAAATGGCAAATGGCGATGGCGATGCAAGATCCACGCGGTCTACTTAAAGAAGCCAATATCATTAACGGCGTTTCTGTTTATTTAGATCTTCAAACTTACAAGCAAAGTTTGCGTGAAGAAGGTTTATTGTCTGCATTACTTTTAGCGAAATCTCAGCCGATAAAAGATGATGTGAAAACGAAATACGGCCAGTCAGTGAAAGTTAAGCTTTCACAAACTATGCCTCAATTTTAAGGAGACTAAATAATGCGTACTCCGAAAAGAACATCACGTAAAGTTATGAAAGCGCCACAAGCGCACGGCTCTCGTTCAAAAATTAGTGCACTCGGTTTAACCCTCGCCCTCATTAGTGGTTCTGCATCTGCTTATTACTGTGCTTCCGTGGGCAACCCAATGGCAGTAAATACCTTGAATATGCTTCTTCAACAGGCTGATGCGGTGGAAAGCGCTGCGTTACGTGCGTTGGACTCAAACTTATCTTTGGGCATTAAAAAGCAACAAGATGATGTGACGACAGCGATTAAGATCCTGACGAAACAAGAGGCTGTATCTGCTCAAGGTATTTCAGATAACGCACATAAAAACGCACAAAGTCTTGTAACGGCGTACCAAGCTGTTAAACAAAGTGAGCAAATGAAAAAAGCTCAATTTGAGTTTGGTGCACATGGCCAAGCATTTAAAGCGTGTGAAGTTTTAAGCGATCGTGAACAAGCTCAACAAGACAATAAATCTGCTGATAGTTCAATTTTAAATAAAGTTGGCTCTGAAGTGATTGCTGCGCCTGGTGTCTACATGAACCCTCACAAAGCACAAGAAGCTATGTTACAAGCTCATAATGAGTTTTGTACCACTTCTCAGGCTGCGTCTGGACTATGTGGTGCTGCTGGTGAAAATGCTAGTCTAAGTTTACAAGCTTCAACTTTATTCACGACTGCAGCGCCAGACACGGCGATGGCTCGTGCTCAAA
This sequence comes from Acinetobacter sp. P1332, assembly GCF_044057475.1. NCBI lineage: Bacteria > Pseudomonadati > Pseudomonadota > Gammaproteobacteria > Moraxellales > Moraxellaceae > Acinetobacter > Acinetobacter sp. P1332. Next base: position 86,588 of record NZ_CP171158.1, on the reverse strand, counting down.
ATGCATTGATCAACAACATGGTTGGTCTACCTGATGCCCCAATTGACGGAAAAATTGCGAAAACATCTGCTGGTCAAGATTATGTGATGGCTAAACTGGCGAAAGATGCTTTAACTTCTCCAGCAATTACCTCTTTGAAAGCAATTCAAGCGCAATACTCCCCTGTTGCTGGTGGTGGTACCAATAGTCATGATTCAAGTACCAAACTTGCACCGATGCAACACTTGGAAAAAAGTGTCGCTCGTTATTTAGGTTCAGGGCAAGATTACAAAGACTTTGCTAAATCACAAGCGATTAAAGATGAACGTGGTTTGATGGTCGATGGTTTAATTCAAGGTACTGAACGCTTGAACTTGCAATATCAACAATACAAGTCAAATGAACGTAAAGAAGCGGTATTGGCTGCGCTAGTTTCTGCTGAAAGCAAATTATCTGACGGCTCAATTGAAGTGACAGATCGTTCTAAGTCTACGGGTAACATTCGTAGGATTGCACTTTCACAAGCAATGGCAAGTAAATAGCCTGATTTTTTCATTATCAGACTGATAATGAAAAAAACTTAAAAAAAGGGATGGTTTTAAGCCATCCCTTTTTTTTGTTTAAAACCCTTTTAGATAGTTTCTTTATATAAATTCTCTTATAATCTTTAGTATATACCGTTCAAAAGTAACCGATGGTGCTTTGATATTTTAATTAAAAGATGCTTATACATATTGCCATGGAGTTTATATGTCAACTAAAAAGAAATGGTTGGATCTGAGTAGCTTTGGCGCTCAACTTGTAGTAACCCCTAAAACTGATTTAAGAAACCAAGCAGCCATTATTAAGATTAAAGATGTTGAGCTTTTAGAGAAAAAGTTGAACACATCCTTAAACAGCTTCTTAACAGGTTTAAAACAGACTGGAAAGTTTGTTTATATCACCAATGAGCAAAATAACGACCTTAGTTTTATGTATAAGAGTTCGCAAGATAGTCTCTCTCTTGCTGACATAAAATCTGTTTTTCCTTACGACTCTAAAAATGACCTCATTGAAATGGATATGTCAGATATATATCTGCAAAACCCAATGAGTAGTGCTGAAAAAAACCAGTGGCAATCCCTATTTGAACTCAATAATCAAAAGTCCGTTGTGCTTTACCAAGCAAAACAGCAAAAACCGTTTGCCCCAAATACAACCATTATGGGTGCGGTTAAACAATTCAATAAAGCAGATTTAGGCTGGAATAAGCTACCGACATTACTGCAGTCAGTAGATCCATTGCCGTTGGCTGATTTAGACAATTACGGGTACCAAGCAGATAAAACACTGACTCGTTATTATGTTGATAAAGAAGCAGCGCTAAATGCTGGACTCATAGAAGATACGATAGAGCCTATTGAACTAAGCAAACAGCTAGTGATTTCGGTTAATTCAGGCGGTGAAGTACTTGCCCTAAAAGATATTACGCAAATCCCTGAGCTGACCAATTATAAAATATCTTCACATCCAGCATGGCCAGCGTATAACAGCTTACCGAAGCAATTTATTGATATTCGAGAGCTGAATAAGGGGCTGAATACGAGCATTGATCCAATTGTGAATGCGCTCAGATCGGATGATCATGCCGTTAATCACCAAGGATTGATCAAGCTTCAAACCTTAGTCACGAAAATCAATGACTGTTTGTATTCATACGAAGAAAACAGCATTCCGTCAGCATTGGCACCATTTGGTATAGAAACAACTGCGTTACAGCTGGTGGACAATGATTGGAAAGTTTGGGAATACAACAACCAAACTTTAGATGTAGAAGAATTCGACCTTGCCGATAAGATTAAGGACCTGATTCAAAGCGTTCAAAATAATATTAATAATTTAAGAACATTTGATCCCTACTCTATTGGTGATAGCAGTTTTGATCGTGAATTAATTTCTGAAAGTTTGGATGACATCGGTACAAGTTTAGAAAGCTTGGATCTCAATCAAATTAAGCAAACCATACCGCCTGAACCTAAGGTTCCAGTAAAACGTTTGTTCAATCGAATTGATCACTTTTTTAGACACACCAAGTTTAAGCCGAACATTCCAGAACCAGTCATTAAGGACTCTTTGACTAAACTCGCTTTAATGCGAAAAATTAAGCAAGAATACCTACAAAAAATTGCAAAGCTCAAAGAAGAACGTCAAGCCATTGTTGAAGCGAAAGCAACACATACCATCAGTGAGCGTATTGAAAAAGCGGTTGCGATTCAAGTCGCTGTTGCTACTGAAAATGCGTATGTTTTGGATCAGCAAGCCTATGACGATCAAGCTTATGAAATGGAATTGGCATTAAGTCAGTTAAACATTGCTTCTACGCGTCTGAACAATCTTTATGATAGTTTTTTTGATTCAGTGATAGACCGTGAAGAATACGGCACGGATCTTGATAACTTCCTACAAAGCGTTGTCACCGATGATGAATTGCAAGATGAAATGCAACGTCTATTGGATGAAGCGAACGAGTTTGAAGCTACTCACACCTCAAATGACATTGACATTTATCATTTCAACGTTGATCTAGGTGAAGAACCGAACGGGCTTTGGAATGAAGCTGTTAACCAGTTTGATGTGGTTCATTATTATGATGAACAAGATCAAGAGTTATCTGCAGTCGAAAAGTTTGAATATTCTATTTTGGGATATTCACCATCTCAAGAATCTGCAATGCCAGATTTTAACGATATGGTGTTCTCGAATGCTGTATCAGTGCTGGATAACAGTATTGAGGACATGATTGCGACCAGTGCTGAAAATGTAGGTAAAAACTACTTTTCATTTCATCAGCAAATGCCTCGTATTCTTCAACAACTGCATAGTATTAATAGCCAATTTACGGCGCTTGGTGATGGTGATGCCCATAGCATTGCATCACAATATTTATCAGATGAAAGCTTAGAGCGATTCTATAACCTGTTAGAACAGGACGGTAACTACAAGGGTTTTAATAAGCGCATCGATGTGGCTCATGTGCTTTCTGAGCTGAGTAGCAATATTGGCAACAATCCTGACTCCCCTATCCTTAACCGATTACCTGATATTAGGTCGCAACTCAATCATGCGATAAATGAAGAATTACGTGTACGCACGAATCCTGGTAATGCACTGGCCAACGCGATTGTTTTTGCTGCGACCAATGAAGTTTTGTCTTTAAAAGAAACACTCGAAAAAGATGAAATCTATGTGGTAGACAGCTTTCAAAACTATCTGCCTAAGGTGATACATAAAGACCACTTCAACTCAAATACACAAGAACAGCTTTTTGCCTTAAATAAAAAGGTCGCGGTAAGTATGGCGTATAAGCGCTATCTACAAGACTTTTATCAAAATGCCGTGGGTGAAGAGTCTAAATCTGAGGCGGTTATTGCCATTATTAATAATGAGCACAAGCATATTTTGACGGCACTAGGTTATCTAACACCGACCTACAATGAAGTCACGGCACCAAAAGACTCGAAAATTGAAAATGTCGTCACGTTGACTGAAGAAGCGGTAAAAACCTACCTAGCTGAAGGTAACGCTTTGATGGTTGAGCCTGAAGTTAGCGCACGTTCTTTGGCGGTGTATAGCAGTACGATAGCATCTGATCAGAACTTCATTCGCTTACTACCGATGGATCTAGGTCAAAAGGTTAGTTCATTACAAAAGCAAAAAACCATTATGATTAATGGTGCTTCTTCGTTTGAACATATCCTGAGCTCTAATCCGATCAGCGAAAACAAGCTGACCTATGATGACCTTAAGAATGTAATTCTTAATCGTATTTTGACCAAGGAAGCGGTACCGAAATATGAAAAAGGCTTAAAGCTTGATATTGAAGTTAAGAATGTCTATGAGCATGCATCAAGTTTCTTGCCACTTGAAAAGACCGATGTTAACAGTGAAAATGACTTTGGCAATCTCTTTAAACATGGGCTTGTGCTTGAAGCATTACAATCGACTCCAGACTCACTCAAGAATGGATTTAACCTCAACCGTGATTTAATCAATTCTGCCCTACTGCAGTCATTTGAAAATCGTTCTATTGAAGAATGGACGGCACTAAAAAATAAATCCCTCGAGACAAAAACGGGATCTCTTTTAAGCATTATCACCAATCCTGAACGCATTAAAGAGTTTGAGTTTCCTGAGATAAATATTTATCTCACGGTTTCACCAGCTGATGAACAAAAGCACGGTGCGATTAACTTATATTTCAGCGGTGAACAGATTCCGTCTACCGATCGCTTAATCGTTAAATCAAGTCTGAATGACTTAGCTGCAGACGATAAGGCGCTGTTTAAAGCTTTGACGCTTAGCAATGATTCAGTTTTAAGTACGCAAGAGCAAATGCAGTACTTGATCGACTCATTAGAAAAACGCTATCAGATCTTCCAGTCGATCGAAAACCTACACCTTAAAGAAAAGGTATTGTTTAACCCTGAGTTGGACGATTACAAGGCATTAACTTTACGTGATGCCGATAATCAATACATCGATCCAACGGCGAAACAAGATCTAATCGATTTTGTGAAAAGCAATGATGTGATGACCAATGTTGATTTGATGAACGTCTTTACCGACTACATCAATCAAAAAGAAATGGATCAAGCGTTTGAAAACGGCTCCAAAATTATTGTGGCCAATGACGGTGCTGATTTAGTGATTTCTGTCATTGATAAAGACACACCAGTTTTACAGCATGATCAATTACGGGTTTTTGATAATGTTGAGCAGTTTGCTAAATTCAACGAGCGTGGTGGATTGTTTAAAGACTTCCAGTTAAACGGGATAAAAGCGCATCTTGTGGACCAAGTATTAAATGATCTTGGGTTACGTGAAAACATACTGCAGACAATCAAGGTGCCATTATCACCAAGTTTTGAAAATATTGATGTTAAAGGCCTTAATGAGATTGTGGCTGTTAATATTTCAACATTGGTCAATAAAATTGATTTTGCCTTTGGTGAAAAGCTACTTGAATCTAAAGACCGGTTCGATCTCGCGATTAAAGTTGCCGATGATCAAGCTCCGTTAAAACTGGCCATTGTGAATAATGCCGAACATCAGCAATTTGTTGATCAAGGCTATAAAATTCTTCCTACGCCAAAGCACCCGAACTCTAAGAACTTCTTAATTACTGATTTTGCAAAATCATTCAAAAAAGCAGAATTATTTAAGTCTCGCGATCAAGTATATAAACCTGAACATATGGTTCAAAGCGCACCTGTTGTAGAAGTTGCCCAAGAACCATTGGTTGAAGAACCGACCGTAACTGAGCCTGAAGTTCAAAAGCCTACTGAACCAGAAGTACAGGAAACAACGGTAGAAGTTGTAGAGCCGACTGAGCCAGTTGCTCCAGAACAAACATCACTGTTTGAGTCTGAGGGTAAGCCTGAAGCTGAAGCACCAAAAGAGCCAAAAACAACCAAACCGAAAGCCACTGAGCCACGTTCTGAAGTTGGACTTATTGAAGATACGGGTATGAAAATGCCTGGTGCGAAAAAGGATCTGTATGGTCCACGTTTATCGCTCAGTCAGATTCAAGATATGTCGCTTTTGCAAGTCAAAAACCTAATTACGCGTGACAAAATTTGGAAAAAGGAATCGGTTTTACAAGCAAAAGAAGCTGGTCGAGATATTTACATTCACTTGCTGACTGACGCTGTACGTAAGATGACGAATGATCAGCCACGTTATCCGCTTGAAAATGCCACTGAAGAACAGTTTAAAAAAGTAGGTGCTGGATACTATGACGCTGTTTTAAGTATGCGTGATGCATTAATGGAAGCAAAAACAGTTCGTGAATTTATTCCTAATGCATGTGATTTATACGTTCGTTTGAATGAAGACAAAGATCTGTTCACGGCGTTTAAATCATTAGATCGGTCATTATTTTCATTGGTAGAAAGCTATGCTGAATATGCTGCCACTGACATGATTATTAGTTCTGAATTGGCGAAAACCGATAGTAGTGAAGCACGTAAAACGCTCACTGAAGCACTTCATCATTTAAGGAAAGAGTTACCGCCAGTTAAAGGCACCTACTCTATCTATAAAAAAATACGTAGTGCGATTGATGCCAAACCGTTCCAAGACAAAGTAAAAGCGACTGTTACTTTTAGAAGTGGCAACATTATAGATTCGAGTACGCTATTTAGCAGATCTGATGCTGGTCTATCTGAACAGGTCATGGATCTGTTAACTGCTAAAAAAACCAAAGACGCAACTGCAGAGAATGATGATACTCAAGAAGTCTCGTTATCTGAAAAGAATGTATCGCACATTGTAGATGACACGGCGAGTACCTTAGATGCCCTATTCAAAGAGTATGCTAAGCCTCGTACTATGCGTAAGGCATTCAAGCTCAGTGATGTGGTTGTGACGGAAAACATTGCTTCACGTAATGGCCAAGATGTTACAGCACATACCTTGCAAGCGACCTTTGGATTTAAAGCCGTAGAGTTTGGCGAGTACTTGAACCAGAGCGATCGTCAAATCGCGTTAAATAACGCATATGACGGTTGTTTCGCTCTTGCTAAGGCACTTGATATAGATCCGAAATTTGTTGGCTTTAACGGTATGTTGGGTGTTGCTTTTGGTTCGCGTGGACGTTCCGCTGCGATGGCACATTATGAGCCATCTAACCGTGTGATTAACTTAACCAAGAATTCAGGTTTTGGCTCGTTTGGTCATGAATTTTTCCATGCCTATGACCATCTCATTTTTAGTGCGATGACACGCAATCAACCAAAAATGATGATGGAAAACGTACAGCCTTATCTAACTCGTTTTGCAGAATTGAATAACATTAAGTCTGAGAAGTATGCCAACATTAACCAAGATTTGTTGCAAGCTGCAGCCAAAGTAAATCAAGCGATGTATTACTTGCCAATGAAAAAGGATGACTCGATAGAAGTACTTCGCACGAATCTTGAGAATCAAGTCAAGTTTTATGAAACCAGCATCAAAACGATTTTGGATAAAACATTGGTAGATCAACCTGACATTGTTGATTTGTTTACGCCAGATAGAGACAGCATAAAAGAGAAAATTAATACGTTTATTGCGGAACGTGGCAAGTTGCATACTGAACTATCTTCATTGATTAACTTCGCTAATCGTCATGAAGATCCTGAACTTTTCCAAAAGGACGCCATACAACATAGACGTTATATGCACGTTGCCCAAGGCTTGCATAAGTTCTTGTCTGAAAATGAGTATCCAATCCCACGGACTGAGCTCAACAAATATATCTCGCAATCTCGTTCTGAAATTGATCATGATCGTGTCTTTGCAGCGCAAGTACTTGGTGCAGCGAACAGTACAGTCTTTAGATCAGTTGTATTCCGTGATTATCGACAAATGTTGCGTAGTCAGTTTGCGATATGTGCACTCGACTTCATCAAAGAAAACAGCCCTAAACCATTGTCAGATGAACACTTAAAGTTAATTTCTTTAAGCTTACAGACGAACGATCGCTTAACATCAACTAATCAATCTCAGCTAAAAACTGATTTCTACAAAAATGCGATGGTATTAGAGGGCTTAACAAGTGCTAAGAAGCCGTATTGGACGACCGCACATGAAATGTTTGCCCGTAGTGGTGAGCAGTACTTACAAGTGACCTTAGCAGAAATGAACTTGCGTAATGATTGGCTTGTTTACCCATGTCCTGAAGGTGGTTCATCTTCTGTAACTCAACCGCATGGTATAGAAAAAGATGCAATCATGAAGGAGATTCGCGAATTTACGGTGAAAGGCCTGGACTATATTCAGGAAAATATTGCTGAACTGCGTTTTGCTGATCATCAGCAGTATGTCAGAAATGCAATGCACTTCATCCAACCGGGTACAGATCAACATGAGAACCTAGTTAAATGGAATGAAGTCATTAATGAGATGTCACAAGCTGAATACGATGAATATTGGACTAAGCTCATGACCAACATTGAAGTACAAGCAGATCCAGAATTAAGCAAACAAAAGAATAGCGATCCTGAATTGGCACTATAAGCAATTTTGAGATCTTGGATGCTATCCCCTGTGGGTGGCATCTTTTTTTTATTTAAATCTTATAAATGGAATCAGGGGGCGCTATGGCAATAGCAATTCCAAAGCAATTTGCTGGTTTTGGTCTAGCAGTTGCAATTATATCTGTGGCTAATCATTTCGGATTGGTCGATCTCTTTGCTCAAAGTGCTACACGGGCAATATCGAAACAAGCTCAATCAGTAGAGTCAGCCAATCCAGGCCAACCGAATGAACCTGAAAACGGTCTACAAATGGCAAAAGACTATGCTGAACATCAAAAAATGGTAGCCAATAGTGCAGCCATGCCATTTAAAAAAGAAGTGATTAATGTTTCCAGTATGGAAAACACACAACATTTTGGTCCTGTTTCAATGGAATCTCAAAATGTTGATACTGTGTTTATCATTCGAGATAAGGCCACTAAAAGGTTACGAGCCGTTGTTCAGGTACCCAAAAAGCAAACTGTCAATATATCTCTTCCAATTGGTCAATACACCATTCAATATGCCCAAAACAATTATATTAAGGATGCTCCATGGCAAGGCTTAAATAAGTTTTGGGGATACGGCACTACCTTTTTAGAAAGTAACCTTGAGCATAATGTTACCTTGGTCCAATATCCGAATAATAGTGGCTACTTTATTCGTGGTACTGGAATTATTGTAGGTGTAGAAGATGGCACCCAACCAGACGAACTCGCTAAAAACGAATTTGTTAAAATGTAACCATCAGCTTTAAGCAAGATGTCACCTATACGGTGGCATTTTTATTTATAAAAAAAGAAAGAATAGTGCACGGTTTTAGATGGTTTTATTAAAAATGATAGGTATTTAAACAGTGCTATTTACTCGGTATATACTATTTTAAAGAATAACGCCTAAACCCTCCCTCAAAGTTAATTTTTTAGTTTAATATAAGCACATATAAGTACTCGTAAGAGTCGTTTTAAAGTCTTGGATCATGCTATGTGACCAAGTAGGAGACTATAAAGTGAATGAAGTTAAATGGCCTAATTTAACTGGTCTTGGTGCGCGTCTTGTAGTATCGCCAGCCAACAATTTTCGCCCAAAAACGGCGATGCTTGTTGTTAATGAATTTGAGCAATTCAAAAAATCTATTGAACAAAACAGTTCTAAGCAATTTGAACAAGTGTTAATGGATGCCCATTTTTATGAAGTGCAAAATGATGATGGTATTCATGCGTACTACTATAAGAACCCGGCAAAGTCTGGTATCGATCTAAACGATCTTCAGAAGGTCTTTCCAGCGTTTACCAACGATATGAAAGTACCGACTAAGCAAGAAGATATTTATCTCACCAATCTACCGTTTAAGAAGAACATTCCGAACTGGAAAAGTTACTTCGCATCAGCGACCGAACGCCTTTCCGCTTTCCCTGAAGTGTATGTCAGTAAGCTAAACAATGGATCTAATATCCTTGATACGCTGAAAACCAGTCTTCAGGAATCGAACAAATCCTACTTGGCTCAATTTCAGTCTTCAAAAATTCCTTTTAATCGTCTTCAAGATTATGGCTATGAAAATATCTTCTCTAAAGTCTATCTAGATGAAGAATCGGCGATGGCCAGTGGCGAAAGTCTAGATAATCTAGCCAAAATTAAGTTGTCTCCATTTGCAGTACCCGTCAATTACGAAAAAGATGGTTCGTTACTGATTATTGATGACTTGCGCCATATTCCTGAAATCTTTGCTCATGATCCGTATGAAGCATTGGGGTTAAATGACAATATTAACCTGGTGCATTTTGCTCATGAATACGAGTCCACTTTTAATCAGCTGATTGAGCATGGCCGTGGCAACAGAATGTTTAACATGAGCTTTAAAGATGTTGATGCTTATGTACAAAAATTAGCTTCTGATCTTGTTGTGATAGACCGTGTGTTTAATCAACAGCAATTGCCGTATCCAAAGCTATTAGAATCAGCTAAACAAGGTATTCCAGCTTTTTATAAAGATGAACACGGCACATGGATGGCGTCTAAACAAGGTATTGAAACACGCCTTGTAGATAAGATGGTGTATGACGCTGCCATGCTTCGCCATGATGTCTTACAACAAATGGTACGCCAGATGCCAACAGGTAAAGTTTTCTTTGCCGATCTGAGCCAAGAGTTCTCTGAATTCTCTGTAAACATCGTTCCTAAGTTTAATGCGCTCTATGATCACCAATCTGCTGAAATCAAACAGCGTAAACTAGAAGAACAACTCAATGAATCAAATGTTAACGAGATCTTGAATGATCTTGATGTTAATTTTGAGGCAACTGAGAAGGCATCTATTACTGAGTCTGATCTACTCAACATTGCAAATGACCTCCCTACTCCAGAAATTGATGATGTTGCCGTACTTAAAGAGCTCTTAAAGTTTCCTGAAGAATTATTGGATGCAAGAGGCAATGACAAGGTGCGTGATTTCGCGCCGTCTATGCTTGAAATTAGACAGATCTTGGATGTCTATGTCATTCCTAAGGCTACTGAACAAGCTCAACAAATTGAGAAGCAATATAGTGATTATCTAAATCAGAAATATGCTGAAATTCAAGATGTCGTGCGCTCAGCTACACAAACAAAAAGCTTTAGCGTAGATGATATTCAAGCGATCTCTGACGAAATCGACACACACAATGTTGAGATCTCAAAACAGTACAATGAAGTTAAAAAAGTCTTATGGCAAAGTGAAACTTTGGTATCTGGCATTACGTCTGCAACAAATACCTTTTTGTTTAATAAAAACAGCTTCTACTACGCTAAAGATGAAAACGGCAAATTTGTAGGTTTTGAATCTGAAGTAGAAAGCAATCAACACAAAGCGGATCTGTTCAAATTACTGTCTAAGCAATTCGACAATCAATTGGTTTCAATTAAAACGCCTGAGCTTCAGGAATTTGTGAATAATGAAACTGCAGTTGATATGTTGATGTCACGCACGAACAATTATGTTGAGCAAAATATCAATGATTTTGTTGCTGGTGATTTTTCTGCGCCGTTAGAGCTAGAGCAAGATGCACAGCGTTTAGAGTTAAGCGATCTGTGCACGGCTGATCTTGCTAATAACGATAAATTAGCTTCAGCGTATTTTGAAGAGTTTACTCGGCTTCTTGATGAATCAAACTTTGATGAAGCATTTTTAAAACAATCTCTATCACAAACTAAAAGTGCGTCATTCTTAAAGAACGGTGTAAATGAGATTTTATTCCGTAATTTATTGGTGCCAAATGCAAGTGAAAACTTCAATCGTAAGACTAAATCTGATTCTGTTCCTGAGGATATTTTTGCTAAAACTTCATCACATACAGATGGGTTTAGTCTGGACCGTCAGTTCAATCGCTTTGTTGAGGTTCAAAGCTTCCAAAAGGCATTAACAGCCAAATATCCGCAACAAGACTGGTCATTTATCACAAAGGATGACCGTGGCGAAAACATCAAGTCGATTGCTGAAGATATGCAGTCTGACATGGAAGAAGACCGCAAAGATGCAAAGGATCTGTTGTCGAGTATCGAACGTCAGTTTTATTCTAAAAATTCGACCTTATTTGTCTCGAACATGGATCTCGCTGCAGATGAAATCTATGTTCAGATTAAACCAACGGGTGACATTGACGATTTAAAAGTTAAAACCGTTAAATCAAATGAATTTGATGAAAACAAACATTTTTCATTGTCTACCGATGGCTACAAAGCAACAAATCAAGCGTATGCGAACATTGCCAAGTATTTTGTTGAGAAAACCCTATATCTAGAAGACGGCGATTATGACAAGGCAAAAAAAATAGCTGCCTTAGTGATTGCTGGTGAAGATAAAGAGCTCAAACAAGAAACTAAGAAAGTCTTTGGTGTAGAGCTGACTGCAGATGACTTGAAGCAAGTCCAAAGCATGCAGTTAGAAGATGGTAAGCTCCAGTTAAACAAAACTGCCCTACCGAACCACAACTACAACAACATTCAGCTATTCAACTATCTGAACCTGATTGATATTAATCAGCGTACAGTTTTTGGCAAATTTGATGTTGAAGTACAAAAAGAATTTGAGGTGATTAAGGAACTTCTCAAACCTAATGTAGCTTTTCAGAATAACGTTAAATATTTTTCGCTATCAGCTGAAGAAGAGAACGTACAGTTCAATAGTGAATCTGAATACTTTAACACTCAGCTAGAAAATGCTGTAAAGCACTATGAAGATCACCACGGCGCAATCAAGATCCCTGATCATGATTTGTTTATCACCGTGTTTCAAAAGAATGATCTTCAGTATATACGCCTCTACAATCATAAAGACAAAAATGCGCCGTTTATTGGGCATTCAGTTTCCCTAGATGCCAATATGCATAAGGCTACTGGCTTTAATGATAGAGATGCGGTTAAAACGTCTGCGAATGCTTTGTTTAAGTTATCGACTTCACGCAACAGCATGACGTTTATGCCTCCAGCTAAGTTCACTTTTGAAAAATATTACGAGTCAGATCTCAACTTCTTCAAAGCTAAAGACAGTCAGCAAACTTTAATCAATAAAGTGTTTACGTCTTTACCAAACAAGATATTCCAGTACATTTCTGATCATCCATCTAATTTCAACTCTAAATTAGATTTCATCAGCAATCTTAATTCTGCAACATACGAAAAGTTTGAGGATCTTAGCTACGAGAAAAAACCGAATGAAGTCACTGAGCTTCTGAGCAACATCTCTCCAGCGTACACCTATGTTATCGCTCATGTAGATGGCCAGACAGCAATCATGCCTAAAAACTTAACCAAAGTTTTTGATGTTCAGGCATTTGAAGAAGTTCATCCGTTTGATTTGGTGAGCTCTAAACTGCAGAAAAGCGATCTTAAAGAACTTTTTAGCAATGGTATCAATGGTGAACCTGATCCATTCATTAATAACCTTAAATTTAGTGTTGTATTAAAGCGTGTAGGCAATCCAGAACTTGAGGATATTCAGCCTAGATTTATGTTAGAGCAGATCGCCGTGAATGAGGCGTTTGCAGAAAAATATAAATCCTTAACCGCGTTAAATGAAGTCAATACCGTCATGCTTGAGCATGTCAAAGCATTACAAGATACGGTTAAACAGGCTTATGCTGAGCATTTTGTAGGTTCCAACCCTAAAGTTCACCAATACAAGTTGCTAAACAAATCATCTCAACAAGATGAAACACCGCAATTGTTTATAGTTGATACGGACTATGAGCCTCAATTGACTGCCGTGCTTCTTCGTATACCGTCTCATGACTTTCAGTATCAATTGATTACTGGTTTTGATGATGTAGACCAGTATAGTCACGAAATCTTAAATGCTATCGAATCTAAGGTTAATTTCGGTACCACTTTAGAGCAATTAGCACTATCTGACTTGCCTGAAATTCAGATTAAACACAAAACTGACTTTGAGAATAAGCGGTTAGCAAGTTTGCATTTCCAAACTTTGATTACGAATACGCTTGGTGCTCTATACGATCAAACCGCACACATAAAGCCGTATATCAAAACTGAAAATCACAAATTGTTTTTGGCCATCAAGCCATCGACCGACAATGAATATGCATCGGTTAAACTTTTTCGTGATAAAGCCGATATTCACGGTGATTACAAGTCTCTGTGCGTTTTTCCTGTTAAAAGTATGCGCTCAGTTGAAGATGTCTTACAACTTCAAAACCGTGTGTTTACTGACTTCACGTTTATCGATCAATTGGTACCAAAAGACAAATATGTGCCTGTTGATGTAAAGGTAGAGCCAAGTGACTCCCCGGCTACGTACTTAGGTGATGTAGGTGCCAAGTTTGGCGGTGCACATAAAGATCGCTACGGTGAATATATTTCATTGGAATATATTTCAGCGACATCAGCCGATCAAACAGCTACGGACTATCGAAAAGCAAAAATCGTTGCAAATAAAGAATTCCAAGCTTGGTACACCAATACGCCACTCGGTATTGATGACAAAATATTCGTAAAGGCAATGTATGACTACTGCCCAACTAAACCGTTATTCTCTAAAAATGCGTTGATGCTTGATAGCCAACGTGCGACAGAATTACGTGCGTATGTGGCTGTTGTTTCTAACATCAGAAATTTGATGGTAGATACTCAAGAAGAGTTGATTCATGCGGTAAGAAACAATAAAAGCTTATCTGCTGAAAGTCTTGGTATGACTGATCGCCAACGTAAAGACTATATCGGGCTTTATAGTAAAGGTACCAAGAACAACTACAAAAACTACTTCCAATTGCTTAGCAATTTGAATGAGTACTACATTATGCCAGAACATACAGGCGGTATCAGTGTTCAGCTTGAGAAAATCATCGAAAAAACGATTGATAAAGAACTCAGTGAGATTCTATCAACAGGTAAGATCTTTGATTTTTACGGTAAGTCGAAAGTCACTAAAGATGTGAGCGATGCGATCAGCAACATGCAACGTACTGGCTTATATTCAACTGTGCTTGAACCATACGTTCTGAAAAGTGCGATTGAAAGTGGTTTAGTTAAAGCTGAATCTGCACCTATTTATGTTAAAGATCCTGTTGCACCAGTTATAGAAGCAACGACTGAAGCTGTGAATACACCTAAAGCACCACGTTTGCCGTCATTTACCAGTGAAGTGAAAAAACTTAAAAATGGTTTTGTGACTGAAAAAGTCCAATCAAGCATTTACGGATTGTTAAATTACTCTCGTACTGGTCCTGATCACCGCCAAGGTGCCGATGTGGATTCATTCAAGCTTAAAGATGACTTTTCTATCCATGGTGTTGAAGTAGGCAATAAAGTTAGTCCTGTGGCTCAACAGTTGGTTAATGCCGTGTATGACTCATTGGCTGACTTAAAACAACTCATGGGCTTTAAATCAAACAATGGTTTATTGAACTTGGGTGTTGCTTTGGCTTCACGCGGAATTAAAGGATCTGCAGCGCATTTTGAGCTGTCTAAGAACGTGGTTAACTTAACTCGTGATAGCGGATCTGGAAGTTTGGCTCATGAGTATGGCCATGCGCTAGATGCACACTTAGGGATGTTGGAAAAAGCGGAAGTATATAAAAATCACGCTCAAATGAATCGTTCTGTACTTCAGGACTATTATGAAGACATTCCTAATTTTGAGATACCAGGTGCACGACACTTCTTATCAAATATGTTGGATGCTGGATACTCCCCTGTTACTGAGTCCGGTCGTGCTTTTGAAAAGTTACATCGTGCGATGATGAATGAGCCAGTTCAGGCAATGAAAAATTACGGTCAAGTACTTCATGAGAATGCTGAGACTGCAATCAAGGCGTACCACACTGTTGCTGATTCAATGCATGATGAAGTTATTAAGAATAAAGAGAATTATCCTAATTCTACGCGCAAAACTTTAAACAGCTTCTTTGACTGGCACCAAAAGCACTATGAAGATCTCATTCGCCGTCAGTTTGAGAAAATTGAAGAGTACTTGAAGAAGTATGAGCGTGAATATAAAGTTGATACAAACCTATCTTTCTTCAGTACGGTTCAAGACAAGGTGGATGTCATTGTCTCTAAAATTAACACTGACATTAATGCTATAAGCTTTAAGTCGTTTGAGCGCTATCAGCAAAAACTTAATGATATGCGCCAGCCAGAACATCATTTACCTACAACCGGTTTGGAAGAAAAAATTACAGGTGTTGCGACTGCAGCGAATGTGGATTTAAAAACACTATCGCAAAACCTATCTGAATACTTGATAGAGTCATCTAAATACAAGTTCTATAACCTGGTAGAGAAGTACATGCCTGAGGGTGTTAAAAATCCTCATACTCAAATGCAAAACTTCTTTGATAAGTCACAAGACGTTGAAATAAACGTAGGTGATATTCGTTTTAGTGACAATCTATCGCGTTATAAAAAGGATTGTTTAAATATCGACAGTGCTGAAAATCGTGCAACGCCGTATTACGCGACCAGTACCGAAATGTTTGCCCGTTATTTTGAGACTTATTTGTACTCTAAAGTTTCAAATGAAAATGAAATGAAAAACTCATTTTTAATTGACGGCTACCCTACCGTACAACCTAAAGGTTTAGAGTTTGAGATCTGCAGAAACTTGACTGAACAATTAGTCGAAACTTGTGTGAATGAAATATTTGATCAAGATCTGCAAAACGAAAATACCCAAAAAATTATTGCTGAAGTTTCGATTGAAAAAGAAAATGAAGCTGACCAATTAAGACTTGAGATGTGAGATAACTAAATGCAATACGAAAATATTCATGAAGCAAAAACGCCACTTAAAAGCATGATTACTCGTAGTCATGCCTATATTCGCCTGTTGGTAGAAAAAAGTATGGCTGATGGTATTAAGTTTAAATATCACAACGGTAGACGTTTAACTCAAATTGATGATCCTGAGCGTGTTGTTTCTCAAATCTTCCCTTATTTTTTCCGTTTAGTTTTCTTGGAAATATCTACTTATTACGGTCAAACATTTGATGGTCTTAAGTTTCATTCTAAGAAACGTGCAACAGGAACATTGCAATTAGAGGTCAGTATTCTTGAAGACAAAATACCGAACCAATTAGAGTTTTTCACCTTTATTAGTTACGTTTTTAACTATGGGTTTTTAAAAAATCAATTCCATGAAGACTTAACCCTTTTAACCAAAGCAACAAAGTTTGCCAGTTAAAAGGTAGATCCATTTTAAATCTTAGATTTAGGTATATACTAAAAATAATTTTTAAATATTTAAACTTTCAATGTGGCTTTATAATCAAATAAAGCCATATTGATTTAGAAACAAGTTAGATATTTTTAAATTAAAAGTGTGGCGAAAGTATCAGTTTTATAAGTCAAACAGTCTGCAGTCTTTTAGGTAGCTGTTGTAATGAAATAGTCATAATTGAGTCGCTGTACATTTGATGTGTATGCCCTTTTATTAATCCCATTGGAGATGATCGAATGCAAAAACCATTGCATGAAAATCTTGAAAACTTTCTGCCTTACTTGAAAAGTGAACTCGCTGCCAAAGGTATTTTAAGTGCGTCACTCAAAACCATCTTTTTGAACTACATTGATCAGATCACAAAAGAGAATAGATTCGTCACCCATACCAATACCACCGATCGACAAATTGTATATATAGAACGTGGCGATGATGCATTGTTGTTGCGCTTTAAATATTTTGTTGAAAATAATGAGTACTTAGAAGTTGAGTTAATCATCACGGATACTCATGTAAAGTTGGTTTATGCTGAATCACCAGAATTACACTTGCTTTATGATGATGAAACACCAATTTGCTTAGATGCTGGCCAATTAATCAAGTGTACCAATGACTATGGCACATCACTTGCTACTTTAATTAGCGCCCTATTCCACTGTTTACTCAGTGATGATCCACAAAAAAATATCCAAGACGTACTTAATCAAACTAATCTTTTTGACAAAGTTTCAGATGAAAATGCCGAATTAAACAAGGGTTCACATGATTTCGATAACCGACAAAATCAAGCAAATATCTGGGTTTTCTGATTCAGATTCAGAAGTTGTTAAGGATAGTGTTTTATCCTTATCTACTGCTTTGTGGATCATGAATATACTCATGTCCACAAATTTTGTTATTGGTTTAACCAAGAGAGATCAGAAGCTTTTTGATAATGCCAAAGAAACGCTGATTACTGAAATGAAGCGGTTAAATTACAATCTTAACGATTATAAAGTACTCCCTGTTTCAAAAAAGAATGAACCGCTTTTGCTTCAAATTAAACTTGAACAAAAATCAGATCGGATCATAGATTTAGTCAATGCCAATTTAAAGGATTTATCCAAAGACGAGTCCATGGTTATTGAAGTTCTTTATGCAAATTTAATGAATAGTAATAGTGGTGTTTGCATCACTATAAGCGATATTCATGATAAAACAGCGCTTCAAGTCAGTGAGATTCTTACTGACATTTCAAAAGAATTAAAGGTATCTACTTTATCCGATGTTCTTGATATTTATGCACGACCAATTGAACATAATAATGCCAAGGTGAGCTTTAACCTGGTGAACCCATGGGCATTATCAACCGATAGAAAAAAGACTCTTTGCATTGCTGCACCCATATTCAATGAATACAACAGTCCATTTAAATTGATTGCACTTCTTCAAAATCTCATTTATCTAATTAATCAGAAGTGTACTAATGAAACGGACCTTCTATTCGATTCCATTAACCTACCAAAATTTCAAAATAGACTTTTTGGCCAAAGCTTTTTTTATATTAATTAGGACTAACCATGAAAAACCAAACACGCCCATTTACTGTAGTGTTGTTGGCTCCTATTGCAGAACAACCTATTCATGCTTTAGTTGCGCCATCAGGTGATTCAATTCTGTTATCACAAGATACGAAAGTCTCTACTCTCGCAAATATTCCAGATATGATCGAATCTGAGTTCGGTACATATGATGAATTTCTTATCGAACATCGCGATCAATTTATGCTGTTTAACCAAGTCGCATCTGATTTAGATCCTGATCTAATTTTTCCTAAAGTGCATTCAGACCTACTTGAAGATAGCTTATGTATTATTCGTTCTATTTTCGCTTTTGAACGTTTCAAATTAGAAGAAGAACAAAAGAATGCTACTCGTAAAGAGCCTAAAGAAATTAATCAAGAATATTTAATGAAACGTGCGATAGACCAGGCAATGACTTTAGAGCAAGATGTTTCTGACCTTTCATCAAATGTAGAGCGCTTACAAAGCCCGATGTCTTAAACTCCATTAAATATATTTAAAATTAACTTTAAACCCTCTCTTAAAACTTATATGCTTATTAGTAATAGTTTAAGGGTGTGGTTTAAAGTATTTTTAGATGGATACAAATTTAGTTTTTTTCGATGACTTTAACGCTACTTCTAACACCTCTTCTGGTGAAAATCACCGTTCTTTAATTAACGTACTATTCTTCTTTCTCAACTATCATAAAGGTACGTTTTTAGCTGATACGATATTTTTTGATACCCACTATCAAACAATTGACAACCGTAATATTGTCGGGGTTTTGCCTATTCTTTTTAGTATCTGCGAGATTGACCGTTCAAAAGGTCACACCGGGCAAATAGTCGATATTCAACAGGATCTAAATAACGTAGATGAAGATGATTATGAACTTGTAATTGATATAGATGATACGCAAACATTTAACTTGTTCTACCACTTCCTTAAACCATCCAATGATGCACCTGTAAAACCACACCTTAATCAACTAAAAGTATTCCCAGACAACTTAATCGATTCGATTAAACACCATGAGCTTTTAAATTACATTCTTGCTCTCATTGAGAATAAGATCTGGACCGATTCTGATGTATTTACGTATGAGTACAAAAATAGGTTTTTGTATTGCGTTTTTATCTATTTGTCCAAGACCATAGATCTAAGTTTTAATAGCTCTCACGATTCTTTCACGAGCTGGCTTGAGCTGCGTAACCTATCTTGGTTTGGTGCTAATGAAGTTGATACCAGTGACTTTGCAACATTAGAGCTTTATATACATGCCCTATCCTACACGCTAAAACTGGCAAAGCATGTTGTAAAAGCAATCATCAATAATAATGTGACGCCGTTTAAAGTTGCACCGCAAGAAGAATTGTTTTACTTTTTTGCTGAACGTACAGACGCACGTTCTCCTAATGAAGAGACTACACCGCCGTATACGCCAGCGGAAGATGATGAAACTTTTTCCACTGAACTTTCTAGTGCTCCAGTACCAGCACCGTCAAATAAGGAAACACCAAAAGTAACCGATGCTTATTTATTGGTTGGTGCGGATCTTGAGGATTCTGAGTCCACAACACCAGAAAAGAATGTGATTACTCAAGACTTCAACTATCAAGCACGTTTAAATGAATTGTATGAGCTGTCAAAATCCATCAAAGATGAAATTATAGATGCTCCAATCATTTCTATTAATCAAGCGTGGAATATAGTGCAAGATAAATGGAAGTTTTATCTCGATACTTTTTCAAGTAGCTACTTCAATATGAATGATTTTGAGAAGACGGCTATTCTTAAACAATTGAAATCACTCAAAGCCAGTATTTTTATGAACTGGTTTGATATTAAGTCGGGTGCTGGCCAGCAAGTATTTATTGATCTAGTGTCATACGACACGTTTAAGATTGAGTTTCTTTCTTCTGAAGCTAAGATGATCCAAACTTACATGAAGGACCGTATCAAAAATCAGATGTATTTTGAAACTACAGCGCCACAACCAAAGTTTTTGAGAAATCTAAAAAACTTATTTAATGAACGTGTCGATACGCAAAAAATTAAAGACATCGAAAACACTGAACTTTTGTTGAAGGTGAATGGCATTCTTGACGGTGTTACCAAAGATCTCATTGACAATATCAATCTGCATTTATCAAATGACATTTATCTTGTGAACTACTTTTCTAATGTAGATAAGGAACTGGAACCGCCCAAATATCACTTATTAGATATTTTGCTTCGTACTTCAGTGCTTAACCTTATCTATGTTTGCCCTACCGCATCACTCAATGCAACCAAGGATCTTCTAAATGCAATCACTGATCCTGAAATTGAGGTTTCAGCTTTTGATACATTCGACCGCAAACAATATCAAAATCAAATTGTAAAAGAACTCGCATGTTCATTCCGTCAGCGCATAGATCCATCTGAACTTTTGAAGCTAGATATTACGTAGATATAAAAAATGCCCATCATTCGGGCATTTTCTTTTTAATGGTTAGGCTTACCAAGGTCTAGGCTCTGGTGGGCGTGATGTGTATTCGTTATCCGTATTGTTTTCAGATTCATTGTCTTGGTCCAATTCTGGATCTGTTTGTTTGTAGCGGTTTTGGTAATCTTGCTGCTCAATTAAATCTTCTAGAGCCATTTCTTTAAAGTGGCCAACAAGTAATGAACGTGTTTCTTCTTGGTATTCTGGTTCTTGCGCTAATTGACGACCAATTTCATTCGGTAGTTTATTGTCGTAGATATATTTTAGGTTGGTTCGTTGTGTTTGTAGTGTGGGTTGTGGGTTAAACTCGTCAGTAAGGGAAACTACTTTAGCTTCACTAAAACTAGCACCACAATTAAAAACGGCTCTGGTCGCGTCTTGAAGTATATCTTCTTCGTTCTGAATGTTTTCCATTTGGCTTAAACCCTTTATTAAAGTCAGAATCTTAAAATTAAGATATGTATTAAGATACCCAATTATACTTCAATAAATTTTCAATTTGTACCTTTAACGCTTCTTGCTCTAATCTGTCTAAACCTATTGTTGCGATGTTCTCTAAAAACTTGTCTTTATACTCGTTGTAACTTTCTATATCGTCTTTTTTAATGGTTTTGTCTAGATTTAACGTAAGCATGAGGTTTAATACTTTTAATATTTTTAGGTTCTTGCGTTTTTTGAGAACTTCAATAGGATCTAATTCAAAAGTATTTATTTTATCTAGTTTTTCTTTATAAGTTATTGCCATTAAAGGGTTTATGCTTTGGTTGAGTATGTAGGATAACTCTAAAACAGTTATATCTTTCCCCATATCTTTAGATACAGATTTCTTAATTTCCGACAGTAAAATTAAGTGAGATGTAAACTTTGCTTTATCCATAATAGTCTCTTGTATTTAAACTAAATCATTAAAACAATTAGCAAGTCATGTTTAAACTTTCTGTATATACCAATAATAGTTTTGTGGTACATTATTGCTAATTTAAAAACCATTGTTATTTGTAATAAAATGGTTTTAATGATTCTTTGGTTAAAAGGTATTAAGCCTTTTAGTTAAACGTCTAACTTGTAATTTATAACACTTTGCTTTTAGTCGTCTTAAGTAAGCGATGTATAAGAAGCATTAAGAAAAACGGTGAGTTAGCTATGAGTTTATTTTGTCAATCGACAAATCCGAATTGTGATGGCGACCAAGCCGTTACTCTTCTCTCATCTATCTTTGGACACGACTTCATCAATGCGTTTATCAATGCGTCTGGACCAGCTTCGACAGTACCATCATCAGGTTTACTCACTAATATATTATTAGGCGGTGTAGCTAGTGTGGCAATGTCGTTGGTTTTGGTTTTTGCGATCGGTATTGGTTTAACAGCACTTTTGAAAAGCGCCCAGGACGGTGAAGCTTTCGGGAAAGATTCAAAAGTCACTACGATGTTTTCCCGAATATTATATTCGATTATTTTACTTTTACCTACGGCGTCCGGCTACTGTTTCATTCAAGTAGTCGTGCTAGGTATGGTGCTATGGTCAAATAATGTATCCAATACAATTAATAATAGAACGTTAGGCGAATCCTTAATGGCTTCGGCTAGTTTGTCAGATACGCACGATCATCAGCGTGACATCTTTGGATTTAGGAAAAATGCGCCTGTTATGCTTCGCCAGCTGCATTGTATTAACGTTTTAAACCAAGAGTTTTATACTCTACCACCAGCATTCGGGCGCTATTTTAGTGATGGTGCTTATGGGGGGAATGCTAATCCTGGTGTTAGCATGACTGCAGTAGAGAAAAAGCAAAACTACATTGATAAAACCGCTAAAACTGCAAGTAACTGGACATCTGTTACTTATAACTTCGCTTACGCTGACAGCCGTTTAGAAGTTGGGGGCAAAAAAGAGCCGATCTGTGGCGGTGCTTCAATGAACGTTGTTAATCCAGCTGCGGTTAATGCTGAATTAATGGACATTCCTGTTTATAAACTTCGCCAATCAGATCAAAACAAGATCAACGTTGCTTTGGCAAATGTTCAAGCTAAGTTACAACAAGAAAAGAACAATCTATATCGTCAATTCTTTATCGATTTAGAAAAGTGGTATATCGCGTATCAAGTAAATGCTAATGCTACTGAGCAAGAAGGCACATTCCCTATTAGTAAAGCTGGAATGGATGCCTTTAATGCGCTAGTTGATGATTATGTGAATAAGAGTCATACCGTAACGAATAATGTTCTGACTTCTGAAAATGGCTATACTGCGGTTCAAACTGTTGTTAATACGCTAAATCAGCGCGGTTGGATGATGACGCCTGAAGCTCGTATTAAAGTAGGTCAATATCGCGCTATTGTTGAGAAGTATATTACTGAACCTTTGTGGACGTTCACCCCTCCTACACTGAATTCAGCAATCATGAGCAACTCAAAAGGTGAAGCAATTTATAACACCGTTTATGTTGCAATGGATAATGCTGTTGGTAGCCTTACATCCAACAATAATTGGGTGGCAAACGGCGATATTGCCGACTCTACCAACTTAATATCAATGTCTACCGATGGTGGTGACTCAAACAAAGTATCCAACATCGATCAAAAGTTTTCGGCGTATGGTTCTGCTTGGGCAACAAACATTACTAAATCATTGGTAATGGGTATATTGGTCGGTGAAAAAGGCGATGCGGAATTATTAAATAATAATTCGTCTAGCTCAAATATCAGCCCTACTACATTGCACCGCAATACGAATGTTATCCGTAATATTCAAGATACTGGTGAAGCAATCTTAGTCTATAAAGCTGTGGCTCAAGGTACTGTTGTCGGCATGAAATTAGTCGTGCTTACTGCTCGTTCTGGTTCTGCACTTGTTCAATGGGTACCAGGGCTTAAGGGCGTAACTGAAGAAGGCACCAACGCTTTAGAATATGCCGTTGAAAATATCTTTGCTCCTATCCTTGGTCAGCTAGTAACGTATTTGACGATTCTTGGTGTGTGGATGGCGGTTGTTATTCCATATATGCCAATGATCTTCTTTGGTCTAGCTTGTGTGGGTTGGATCATCCATATCCTATACGCTGTGTGTGGTTTGCCTTTATGGGCGCTAATGCACATGATCCCTGAGCGTACTTTTGTCGGTAGCCAAACACAAGGTTATGTCACGGTATTAACGTTGTTCATGCGACCAATATTTATCATTGTTGGTTTCTGGATGGCTGAAATTATTATCGGGCCAGCTCTCGTTACGCTTACTGATATGTTCTTTAGCTACCAAGGTGCAATGAGCATCGCTTATTCATCTAATACGTTTACAGTTATCTTTACTGAGCTGATTACGTTTATCTGGAAGTTCTTCTTATATCTATTCTTGATGACTTCAGCGATCTACCTGATTTACGGGTTGGTATTTAGTGTTGCTGACCAAGTACAACAATGGATTGGTTCTGGATTGAATGGCGGTCAGTGGGGTGAAACAAACTCAAAAGAAGCTATACAAAAGTTTGGTGGCGCTGCAAGTACGTTGTCTGGTCCATCTCCAGCATCTCGCCGTCCTTTACCGCCTGGTAGACGTCCTGATGGTGGTAAGGGTGGTCCAAACAATCCGAAAGGAGGTGGTGGTGGTGGCAATGGTGGTACAGGTGGTAATACATTAGGCGGTACTGGTAGTACGACTGCATATAGCCCTGTAAATATGCCAGCTAGATCCGCTTCTTTTGGCGCTGCAACTGGTGGTACAGGTGGTATTACTCCAAGTGGTGTCAGTGGTGGTACGGGTGGTACAACTGGTCTTGGTGCTAAACCAACATCACCTAGCCCAAGCCAAGGTCAATCTACATTCGGTATGGGTGCTACAAGTGTAAGTGGTACAAATAATACGCCTACTACTGGTGGTGGTCTATATGGTGCAAATGCTTACGGAAAAACAGCTTCTACGTTTAATCGTGGTGTAGCTAAAGCATCAGCATCTAAGACTGGTTCTACTTTCGGTAGTGTGAATGTTGCAAGTAGTACTGGGTATACGTATGGTACTGGTTCGACTCCTAATGCACGTTTTGGTGCTAGTTCTAGTGCAACCAAGAAATCTAATATTTCTGGCCGTAGCTCTATGACTAATCGTGTGCGTTCAGGTTTAAGCTCAACTCTGTCTAAGTTTAAAGGTAAACCTTAAAATCTAGACAATAAAAAATGGTGCTCAAAAAGCACCATTTTTTTTATCAAAATATTCATAATTAAAAGTTAATTTTCTGAATGTTGTTTTTGCTTGTAGAGTTAAAAATAAATCTACGAACGCCGATATTAACAAGTTGCTGTTGATCTTTCTCTAGCTGACCAACTGCATGACTGTAAGCACGGTTCAAATTGTTATATGAACGGTTTTGCACAAGTAAGTCAAAGTTGTTGATACGCTCTTTTTCTAACTCAATTTGCTTGTTATTAAGCTCGATGTCTTTTGCTTTCATTTGGGCGCAAACATTGTTGTACTTGTTCGCCAGCTCATTGTGCTTGCTTGTAACGTCATCAATGTGTGCGTTCGCTTCAGCAACCAATTCGTTATACTGATTTGTAATACCTTTGATTTTGTTTTCTAGCATTTCAATGTGAGCTAACAAGGCATTTTCATTCTTCAGGTGTACTTTGTTTTGGATTAAAAAGTCTAATCCCATTGAAGCGCGGTCAATCGCTTGGTCGAAAGTAGCGCTTAAAACGTGTGCGTGATTTAACATATTTAGATACCTCACTACTTTTATTAAATTAAAATATTAAAACCATGTAACCTTATTCTTAAACCTATCAATAAGATTAACGCTATATGTATATACTATCTTAAAACAAAACCTAAAAACTTTTTTTAAAGTATAAAATAAGTATTTAATCGTATATACTTAATCCGTCCACTTAGATATTAGGGACATTTAATAAGAAGTTAATTTATTTTAAGAACTTCCTTTAAGCCTGGCGATTCACTTATGAAATTTAGACCCTCATTTCAATTAAAGCCCTTGAGCTGTGGCATTAAAGTCGCAATTTTAGTGACTTGCTCGGCTTTTATTTATACCGCTAACGCCGATCCTATTTCTGAAAACGTAACCGCTACAAACGCTAATACGGCAAAAGTTCCTAACAACGCTCAAAAAATGCTTTTCCATAAATATTCGATCATGCCGAATGATGGGCGCCGTAGTGCTGGTCGTTTTGGTGAATTTCGTTTGCGAGGGGGCGCTGCTGGTAGTCATAACGGTATTGATATTAGTCGTGCGAATCCTAATGACCTTACACTTAAAGCAATTGGTTCAGGTTCTATTGTCTCTTATGACACACGTTCATCTGGTTCAAGCAACCAATCAACCACTAACCCACTAATTATGCAGATGGATACTGGCGATCGAATCATGTATCGCCATACTGATCCATCGTATCAAAAAAAATTTAACGCTTACCCTGGTCAACGTATTCAAGCTGGTCAAAACATCGCACACATGTCAAATAAAGGCTGTGGTTCATGTGCCGTGCATTTGCACATTGAATATGGTGTAAAGGCAAAACGTGGGCTAGATGTTTGGCTGAATAAAAACTTAGATCAAGTTTTTAAAAATCCATCCATTGCACTTCAGCAACGCGTTAAAGGATCTGCGCCATATGTGGGTAGTTCTGAATATAAGTTAACAGATCCTACGCCATATTTACCTCAGGACGTTGTGATTAGTGTCTCGCCACAAGGACAAGCATTAGAAAACAAATACACACCGTACTTGGGTAACACCATTAGGACTCAATGGAATGCCTTATATTCATCATCAACAGGAATCACCCTCCCCGTTTCTTCATCGGTAGATGGCATTGCAGTAAAACAAGGCAAAAAGCTTCCAGCACTTGCATTTAGTGGCGATGTTTCGATGGATGCTTATGGATCTGCACAAGTGCAAGTCGCTCAAATGATTGCTGACGGTACTATCTCACCTGAAGCAGCTGCAAGCGGTACCATTTATGCAAATGATGTTGCTCAATATGCACCGCCTAGAACTATATTTGGTGGTACGGCTGATGATGTGGGTTTTGATATTGGTGCACTTAATTCTACGCCAGCAGAATTAATTGAAAACATTGGTACTGGACGTTATGGCAACTCTAAATGGTTTAATGAATTAGCAACCATGTCGATGATGGGGCTTTTGATTGAAAAGCTAAACATTATCAATGCACAAAACTATTTGACTAAAGAGATCCATAAACAAAATGAACGCTTAGAGGCTCTTTTGGCAGCTTATACAGCGTCAGAAACTCAACGCTATTCTGGCCGTGTAGATGAACTTTATACGAAAGCTGAACAACCAACTGTTATTCCTGAAGTAGCAGTAGTTGAAATGCAACAGCTTTTTGATGAAGGTGGAAACGGGCAAGTTTATTCAGATGCACAAATCTTAAAAGGTGGACAAGGTACTCCAGATCGTAAATGTGGTTGGGGTATACCAGGTGCTTTTGGTGCGGTTAAAGATGGTATTAAGCGTGTTGCTTTAAAACATGGTTATAACCCTAATGACGTTGCAGCTATTCTTGGTTTTGAATCTGGCGGTTTTAATCTTAAAATTGACAACAACGCTGGTGCATATGGTTTAAGTCAATGGACTAAAATTGGTATAACAGATATTAATGCTTCAGATTTAACAGCGAGAGGAATACCAGCTTCAATTAAATCAAACCCTAAGCAAATCACTACCCTGAGTGCTCAACAACAAGTCGAATTATTAGATTTATACCTTGCAGTAAAAGCACGACAACGTAAAAGCGACTATAATAATAAAACAATAGCTGGGTTTTATGCTCTAGTTTTAGGTGGACCATATAAAAGTCCTAGTCGTGAATATAATGCGAACAGAAACCTTGATAGAAACCCTCGTGATGGTGTTGTGACTTTAGGTGAAGCCGTTACATTTGAAGGTATTGTTATGCGTTTATGCCCTTACTATTCTGAATACCCTTAATAGAGCAATTAAAGGAAATATTATGAAAAACAGATTTTTGTCTTTATTGGGTTTTAGCCTTTTAGCATGTGCATCTTTTAATGCTAGTGCTAATACTAGCTCAGACTCTATTCGTGCTGAACTTGAAAAACTGCGCTTAGTAAACGTTAAATGTGCTGCGGTTTCTAACGATCCATTTGATGCAAAACACCTAAATTGCTATACAAATGTTTATAACCGCGCAAGTCAGCTTGGTAGCCTTGCTTCTAAATATATTAATAATGAAGAAGCTCCGCGTGTTCTAGCTGATCACAATCGAAACTTTACTCAGTTACTTGCTAACTGCGATCAGTTATACGCTGGCCAGACTGCAAAGTACAAAACACTAAGCATGCAATGTAAAGCGACCAACAAATTAGGTTGGGCAATGTTTATTCCGGCATTAATGAAGTAATAAAGGATCAGATTATGAAAAAGTTTTTAAGTTTAGCTTTGATATGTGCTGCTACCATTATTACGTCATCTGCCAACGCTGGTTATAAGACCAAAGCTGAAGCTATTCAAGCTTATAACAAGGTACAAGCCGAGTATCAAAAATGCGTATTTAATTATAATGAAGCGCGTGATTCTGAGTACGGTTCACCAGAACTTAAGTGCAATACACCGTACAACCAATCATTAACACGTTTCATCAAAGACGTTCGTGCGGAAAGTCAAAAGAATGCTGCAGCTTGGCAAGCAATCAATATACAACATATTAAATTTAGCCAAAACTGTGATAGTCAAACTATGGTGAGTTCATACAATCCATCGTTTTTTATTCGTCAATCTTATATGTGTGAATCCTCTGCTTTTACATCTTTAGCACAAGTGGCAATCGACCTTTCTTATTAATTTCAAAACATAAAAAGGGCATCTATAAGATGCCCTTTTTTGTCGTTTGGTTTTAGACTTTTTCTATAATTGTTTCGGTATCTGGTGTTTCAACTTCAAACCCAAAGTGAAGATTACCGTATTCAATTGCTTCTTCTACCCAATGCAAGCCCATGTTTTGCTCATTTCCTACTTTGCTTGAATCATAAGCCTCAAGGGGCATCACCCTCTTAATATCATTTTCGATGAAAAAATATGTATAACAGTGAGGGTGCACGTAGATTCCATCAAAATAAAATGGAATTAAATATCTCCCCTTTAATTCCTTAAACTGCTCAATTGTATGTTTACTTGAAGCAATTCCACCGCCTGAATCTATGACAATGCTTCTAAAAGATCCTGAAGGAATATCAACGATAGCTAGGCCATCGAACGTTTCTACACCATTTAATATCTCTTTAGTTTTGAGAAAAACACCTGGTTCAAAATGGCGTTGCTTGAAATTAAAATCTTCTGTGAAACTAAAGTTTGACTTTGTTTCCTTTTCAATTAGATGAAACATTTCAAGAAGTGGTGTGATTATATCTGCGACCTGTGAGCCCTTTTTCTTAACTAGCTCCATGATATACGGTTCGTGATGAAACTCTCCGCGAATATAACTAGCATTGTGACATGCCTGAAACACTCTATTTTGCAGAACTTCAACTTGATTAGGCATTTGAAATCTCCATATTTTTTGAATTTAAGTGTTCCAATAAATCATTAATGCCATCTGTAAATAATATGTTTTTGGCTCGTGTTACGGTCACATACAACAGCCGTTTTTCATCTGCAGAAATCATTAGCTTTTTATCGAGAATTTTATAGTTAAACCCTTTTGCGATTAGGACATTATCCCACTCTAAACCTTTACTCTTGTGTGATGTGCTAATGACCAAAGTGTTTTTTGGGTCAGTTTCATCATCAGCCATACTATTTTCTAACGCCCACTCAATCACTTGCCATGAGTATTGGTTTGTTAGATCCAGAAAGGTTTTTAATTCTGTAGTTGCCCCCTCCACTTCTCCAAACACTTGTATATGGTCCACAAGCTCTTGGTAGGAAGAAAAGTTTTGAAGCTCTTTACACGTTGGCCGTTTATTTGCTCTCAGTTGAAAAATACCACTGAAAATATCTTTACTGCGCTTTCCATCAACCTCAAGACGTATTTTCTTTTCGCCATTAAGGTAGCTATGAAACTTAAAAAAGTATTCAAAAGCCGTAGCATTTGTTCTACAAATAATCGCGTTCAATGAAGATGGTGCATAACTTGATGTACTGAAAGTGGTAACTTTTGACGTTTTACTTGGTAAACCTTTTAACTGTCGGGTTTCACCAAAAAGTTTATTGAGAAGTAGATTAGCTATATCTGCAACTGCATTACCAAACCGAAACGACTGCTCTAAGTACAATGCTTCAAGATCTAGGTTCTGTAAAATATCTTTCGCACCCCTAAAGCCATAAATGCTTTGGTATGGATCTCCAACAAAAATAACTTTTGCTTTTTGACGTTTGAGTACATCTAGTATTAATTGGTCACTATCTTGGCTTTCATCTACCATCACGTAATCAAAATCAAGTTGTGGTTTTTGCAGTACCCACCACTTGAGATAGTAATCGTGTGTAATACCATAATCACCGTTTGGATCAACTACATCATTCCAGATCATTTTCGCAATTGAAGTGATTTTATCTTCAAGAACGTCATTGCGCTTAATTGATGTTTGTTCTTTTAATGCTATGTAAGCATGATCATTGGTAACAGTCTGATCCACTGTCATACAAAAATAACGTAATGTATTAAGGATAATCAGCGCTAATGTTAGATCGGTGAGTTGTCGGTTTTTCCCGTTGTACTGAAATCGAATGTTTTCAAGTTTAAACTTTTGAACAATATCTTTAGGAAGTAACGTAGGCTTGTTAATCTTATTTTTCAGCCAACCGGGTATATTTCTGTAAGCTAGGGAATGGAATGTAGAACATGTGACTGAATTCAATCCATATTCAGCGAATTTTTGATTAGCTTCATCTGCCATCTTTTTATTAAATGATAGATATAGTCCAAGCTTACCTAGTTGTTGCAAAGCACTACTACAGTGGATCAATGTCGTAGTCTTACCAGTACCAGCAAAAGCAATCAATTTAAAACTGGTTTTTAGTCGTGTTGCTTTATCAATTGCTCGTTGCTGTTCACTGGTAGGTTTTTGAGTAATTTTCTTCACAACCATTGCTTAATTTCGTGCTAGAAAAGAACTTGGTTTTTTGTTTTTCATTACAAGCACATCGCTTTCAACAATTTGCATCTGGCTTGCTAAAAAGTTAACTTGTTGCTTCAGTTCGATTATATCGCTTTTTAGTTCAACTACTTGCACTTGCATGTCAAGGTTTGAATATTTGAGCTTGTTATTCTCAGTTTCTTTCTCTTTTAGTGCTGCCTGTAATCTTTTGATTTCCTGTTGGCTCTCTATGTTAGCCACATTAATATTGCTTTTGCTTTGAATATTTTGTGCTTGAGAAGATGTACTCGCAATTGCAACAGGTGTTGGCTTCGGTTCTACTGTGCCATTATATTTGGTTGTCTCTGAGATCTTATCCCATAGTGAATATGTGCGTAATGGCGCTGGTATATTTTGATTTGGTGTTGAAAAACTGGTGCGTAAAGCATTTGCACTGTCTTTAGAAACAATGTCTCCAGAACTATTAATTTCAGTAAAGCCAGCATAAGCAAGTGAAACAACTGTTGAAACTGCTACTGCACCAATTACCTTAAAATAGTTTGATTTCTTCATTAGAATGCCCCTTTCAAACGCTTATTTTTTGCCGTTTGATTTGATGATTTTCGATTGATTGTGTTGTTTTCTAAATTGATAGAAACACCTACATTCATGACCTGATTTTTCTGTGGGTTGTATTGAATAAAGACCAGTTCTTTTGCATATTTCTTTGCGTGTGTTAAACGTTCAGCATGAATTTCATCAAGATTAAATCTGATTTGCATTCGCGATATATACAGCTTGAATAACTGATCATTTACTTCAGCTAAATTTAAAACTAAGCCTTTTTCATCTATAGAAGCAGACTCGAAAGCTAAATCATTTAAAAACCAATTTTCGGGTTGTATTAGTAAATAAAACTTTTCAACTTCGCTTGTGATTGCATATGAAAAACAAAACTCATTCACCTGATAGGTGCTTAAACAAATGGTTTCATTGTTATAGCCACGTTTCATGTTTCGGTCATATGAGCTCAACCACCAAACTAAATAGTGTCGTGCTTCCAACTCTTTAACGGTTATTTGTGCTATTTCTGAGGCCTTTAGCTGTAATGCTTCAAGGTTTTCTATTCGTCTAGCTCTCATAGATAATTCACCTTATTTTTCTTTAAAGCATGAGTTATCAAAAGCCATTGAGTTAGGATCTAACCCCATGTTTTTAAGAGCCAAGGCTTTACCGTCAAGTTCAGGGTTATCAGATGTGCTTAGTTGTTGCGAACTTGTTTCTGAAGATGCATTTTTCGCATTAGTACCTGAACCTAAAAAGTAACCGCCTCCAGCAAAAACAACTACTGCAGCTACAATGCCCATAGCTGGCCAAGACTTTTTAAAACTAGAGAATCTATCTGCTAAAGATAAGCTGTATTTTTCTTCATTAGAACGTATAGTGCTGTCTGTAACATCAGCCTTATATTCATTTAGAGCTTGATGCCAAACTTCCTTTATGTAGCTTTGAAGTTCATTTGTACTGAAACGAACCTTGCTTTTGTTTAAGTAATAGCATGGCTCACTAATAAGAATTTCTGTGTTTTCGTCAGAATTTAAGAAAACTTGTCCTCTAAACAAATTATTCTCGACCTGATCAAATCCTTTGATCGTTAATAGTAGATCTGTGGCCTTTGCATCTATATTGAAGATGCTCACCTGGCGATTTCTATCCGTATCTCCAGAAAGGTCAGAATCTAAAAACATAGACTCATTGTTTATCTTAGAGAAATAAGGTGAAAAGTTACCGACAATCGATTGGAAAGCTTTCAATTGAGTTTTGTTCATCTCAATTCCCTCTTATTTGAAAATATAGTCAAGAGTGGCTGTTTCTGAAGTTCCTCTACGAGCTTCAACTTTTCCAGTCTTTTTATTTACAAAGATAGCAACTGGTACACCAGCAGTTAGTGGCTGTGGCTTTTGTCCAGCGCTACGAATTGCTTCTCGCTGTTCACGATCTTCTTTTGGCATTGCAACAATATCTTCGTGATAGAAGAAGATAGATTGAAGAGCGCCTAAGTGTTTATCCAACTCAGCAAGTTCCTGTGGTGTAGGAATCACTTTAATTGAGTTAATTTCTTCATCTGTTCCATTAAAGGTTTTATTAATAGTATCTTCAGATGGTTTACGAAGAATTCCAGCAGCTAATTGTTTTCCGTTTTCACTTTGGTTTAGAACTAAAGCTGGAATCCATTTAATAGTTGCACCGCTTTTAACGTATGAGCGAGAAAGGTTGAATGTTTCGTGGCAATATTTACAGCGTGGATCGTAAATGATGTAAACAGTGTTGTTATCATTCGCTTTTCCCTCTTTAAACCCTGAAAGCGTTTTTACAGCTTTAAAGACTGGATGATTGTATGCACTGGCCAAATTCCCAACGGAAGCTGTTGGTTGTTGTGCTGGTGCATTCATTTTTTTTGCAGTTAATTTAAGAGGCTCAGATATATTTTTTTTAGTAGCAGAATCCCAAGCTGTACCATGTAAGATGACTTTTTCATCGGATGTTGTAAAAAACACCGCATTTTTCCCATTAGGTGCCTCAAGAATCCAAGAAGTTAAACCTCCACTAAAGGGTTTAACTTCTTTTACTTTGCCCATTTTTTGCATCTTAGAAGTAAGGTCCTGAGATGGTGCAGCGTAAGTAGAGATTGTAATAATACTAATAGCGCAACTTGCTACTATTTTAGTGAAATTATTTAAAAGCATTTTAGAGTATTACCTTTTAAGCCATGTTTTAATAGTATAGTTAAAATATGGTTTTAAAAAAATAGTTAAATAAAAAAGACCGGTGTTTTAATACCGGTCAATTATAACTTATAAGTATAAGACTAAAACCCTTTTTGCTTGTTTTTTTGTATTTCATCCTGTGGTATTTCTACACTCACCATATCAAAAACATGATCATCACTATACTTAAAATCATCTTTATAATTGTTTTTAGAGTTATAAGATCCGTTGTTTAATTCCTTGTCCGTAAACTCTACTACTCGAATAATACTGTTTACATCTTCAGCAGCTTTTTGTCTAGCTTCAGTCATGGCAAAACTCAATAATTCGTATTCAAAACCAACAAGACCAATGTTAAAGTCTGGCTCTTCTAATGGCTTCCCTAATTTCACCTCAATTAGATAATGCGAGATTGGACCTAAACCCTCACTAAACAAAGACGGTCTACCAATATTCTGTATGAATGCGTATGCAGTTCGATTGTATAGTTTTAACCAGCGTATATCTGTTGGTGGCATTACACCTAGCTGTCTTGCTGTTAATACAACCTCACACAAAATAGTTCTTACATATGCATGGTTATTAAAAATCTTAGTAGCAACGGGATGTTTAATGTATTTGTGAATTCTTTTTCTAAGGAAGTCAAAATTAAACCCTACAAGCTTACGATCGCCCTCAACATACTGATTTTCAATTGTAAACAATGGGTTGCTAGGTATATTTTTTGTGCAAATATCCCAATAGTAATTAATTAATGTTGTTGAATCTTTTTTGATTTTACGGAACTCTTCATCATCCATAGATTCATCAGTCGCACATGCTACTGGTAAATACAAAGCTAGCAAAATTGTATCAACATCGGATAAATACGATAATTCATCGGGTGTTGTTTCTTTTGAACTATCAAGGGTTATCCAAAGATCCCCTAGTTGTGCACGTAAGACATTTAAAAACTTCTCTTCATCTATGATAGGTACTGTTTCGCTTTTATCATTATATTCTTTCGTTACTCCGTTGATTGTAATGTTCACAAGGCGCTCTTTTGTTCCTGTAATTAACTCATGCCTATTTGCAAACTCATAAGTTGAATCAAGCGCTTTAAAATGACCATTGTTCGTATCATATTTTGACAAGTCTAATGGACCAAAAACCTGTAAGTGTCTTTGGTTTGGAATTTGTTCCTCTATGAACTCTTCTAGGTTCATGCTTTTGATAAAGCCCCGTGCTGGATGCTCGCTGTTGAAGCGGTCATAAGCTTTCTTTATCCAAGGTGTTGCCAGCAAAAATATTAATAAATTCCATGCTTGACTGGCTTTTGAAATTTGAAAAATAGTGACTTCGCTAAACTTATTTTGACAAAATAATGGAAGCCAATTGTTTGTTGGTTTACATAGGTGTTCTGTTGAATACACCAACTCACTTAGTAAAGGTACGTAATTAAGCCCGATAGCTTTGAATAGGCTATGTATCCACCATAGAGGAATAATTAAAATGCCTTTTGTGTATACTAAAAACCCTACAATTTGAGGTTTATAAGCAAACCATACAGCCAAAAAAGCCACTAAAACCATAACAACAGTAAATATATAAATATGATTCTCATGTACAAGCTTATCTTTTGGATCTGCCATTTTATACCCTATTAATATGTGTATTGTTGAGTATTATATAGTTAATATTGGTTTTAATCTAATTCCCCTTAAACCTTTTAAGGATTTTAAGTTTGGTTTTAAGATGTTGACTAAAGTGACACTTAATACCTTTTAAAGCTTAAATCAGGTCAACCTCAACACTAAGCCAGTATTCTTGGTCAAATACTAAAAAGAATGAATAAGAAGCCCTCCCCTACTAGACATTTAAGTGTATTAATCGCCTATATTATAAATTTCTCTATAAATATTGTTGGTAGTCTTTTTAGTGAATAGGGCACTCCCCTACTCAGCTAATATAGATCATTTTCAGTTGTGCATTTCACTACGTCTACTCATTTGTTTAACTGTAAGTAGTAGTAAGCCCTCCCCTCTTCTTGGCAACTCCCCTGTTATCAGTCTGATAATGAAAAAACCACGATTAGGAATCGAAAGCCATTATCAGTCTGATAATGAAAAAACCAACGATTAAGAATCTAAAGCCGTTATCAGTCTGATAATGAAAAAATCAACG
Organism: Acinetobacter sp. P1332; assembly: GCF_044057475.1. NCBI lineage: Bacteria > Pseudomonadati > Pseudomonadota > Gammaproteobacteria > Moraxellales > Moraxellaceae > Acinetobacter > Acinetobacter sp. P1332. Next base: position 50,826 of record NZ_CP171158.1, on the reverse strand, counting down.
ATTAAGAATCGAAAGCTGTTATCAGCCTGATAATGAAAAAACCACGCCAAGGAATCTAAAGCTGTTATCAGCCTGATAATGAAAAAAACCACGCTTAGGAATCGAAAGCCATTATCAGTCTGATAATGAAAAACAACGATTAAGAATCGAAAGCCGTTATCAGTCTGATAATGAAAAAACCACGATTAGGAATCGAAAGCCATTATCAGTCTGATAATGAAAAAACCAACGATTAAGAATCTAAAGCCGTTATCAGTCTGATAATGAAAAAATCAACGATTAAGAATCGAAAGCCATTATCAGCTGATAATGAAAAAACCACGCTTAGGAATCTAAAGCTGATATCAGTCTGATAATGAAAAAATCAACGATTAGGAATCGAAAGCTGTTATCAGTCTGATAATGAAAAAAACCACGCTAAGGAATCTAAAGCTGTTATCAGCCTGATAATGAAAAAAACCACGCTTAGGAATCTAAAGCTGTTATCAGTCTGATAATGAAAAAAACCACGCTAAGGAATCGAAAGCTGTTATCAGTCTGATAATGAAAAAAACCACGCTAAGGAATCTAAAGCTGTTATCAGCCTGATAATGAAAAAAACCACGCTTAGGAATCTAAAGCTGTTATCAGTCTGATAATGAAAAAAACCACGCTAAGGAATCGAAAGCTGTTATCAGTCTGATAATGAAAAAAACCACGCTAAGGAATCTAAAGCTGTTATCAGCCTGATAATGAAAAAAACCACGCTTAGGAATCTAAAGCTGTTATCAGTCTGATAATGAAAAAAACCACGCTAAGGAATCTAAAGCTGTTATCAGCCTGATAATGAAAAAAACCACGCTAAGGAATCTAAAGCTGTTATCAGTCTGATAATGAAAAAATCAACGATTAAGAATCGAAAGCCGTTATCAGTCTGATAATGAAAAAACCACGCTAAGGAATCTAAAGCTGTTATCAGCCTGATAATGAAAAAAACCACGCTTAGGAATCGAAAGCTGTTATCAGTCTGATAATGAAAAACACATAAGATATGGACACATGTTAGGCATATAGATTGAAAAAGTTAAAATATATTAAAAATAAAGTGAAAAAGTATTTTAAATATTTTTCAAATATTGTATTGTTTGACTTTACTTGAAAGGTGATTGAAAAATGCAAAAGAACTCAGGAAAAACTTATATTTGTACAAGCATCCATTTTAAAGGTGGTGTGGGCAAAACAACATCTACAGTGAATTGTGCTGCTAAGCTTGGAAAATTAGGTTATACGGTTTTAGTAATCGACTTAGATAGCCAACGTAATGCAACAAAACATATTTCAAATGTTCCAGATATTGACGATATAGATGGCACTCTAAAAGATATTTTTGAAAACTATAAAACAATTAACATCCACGATGTTATACAAGGTCCAGATAAAACCAACTTTGAAAATGTATCTTTGATTCCTTGTGCTAAAAACATTCGTGATGTTGAGATCAATATTCAGCGTTCTAGTCCAGTTCCTAATGAAATTATTAGAAGTGTATTAAGAAAGATAAAAGGGGATTTCGACTTTATTTTGTTAGATTGTCCACCGCGAATGGAAACTTTAACTTTTAATGCTTTGTTAGCATCAAACAGTTTATTAATTCCATTACAGGGTGAATACAGTATTCAGGGTTTGGAAGATATACTTAACTCTATGGATGATTTAGAGACAAGCAATCCAGATTTAAAAATTCTATCGCCAGTACTAAACTTTTATAACAAGCGTAATACAGTGGATCTTACCTTGGCTGAAGATATTCGCAATGAATATGCTCAACCAAAATTACAAGAAAAACTGGTAAATAAGGAATTAATCTGTATTCCAAATGCTACGGTTTTTAGTCAAGCATCATATGTTAAGTGTTCCGTATTTGATCTGGATGCTGGAAAAGAAACACCAGCAAAACAAGCAATTAATCAACTTGTAGATCTAATGGTTTCTGAATACAAAAAATTATAAGGTGCTGATATGAACTTTAAAGATAAAGTAAAAAGCATGAAAAAAACACCTGTTGCTAATGCAACAGGGAGTGACGCTCAAGTTACTGATGTAAAAGAAAATACAGCGACTCCAGCCATAGAAGAGGGGAGTCTTAACCCACTAGCTAAGCGAGAAACAAAAAATATTGTTAGCGGATCTCATTTAGAATCAATCGACATTGATTTAATTGATCCATCACCTTATCAACCACGTATCATGAATAAACGTGTATATGAGAAGTTGCCAATTTTGGCTGCTGATATAGAAATTAATGGACAAATTAACCCAATTACTGTTCGACAGAAGGGTAATCGTTACGAGTTAATTGCTGGTGAGAGACGTTTTAGAGCAATTAAAGAGATTTTAAAGCTAAAGAGAATTACTGCTTTAGTTAAAACATCTATGAATGATGATAAAGCTGCTATAACAGCTTTATTGGATAATACTGCTAGACATAATCTTACAGATTTTGAAAGCATATTAAAAATCAAGCAATTATGTGAAGAGTTCGGTTATCCTTTTGAAAGTTATGAATTTGTTACTGAAAAATTTGCGATTGATAAGTCGAAGTATTTCCGTCTCAAATATATTCTAGACTTACCTGAGTTCATTTTGGACTCTTTGAACGAAGATCCTGAGCTAATTTCTGGATATATTGCTCAAGAAGTGAATACCGCAATAAATAAAGCTTTAGAAACTAAAACCGAAAAAGCAATTTTCGACTTGTTAAGACCAGAATGGGATAAATACGTTGAAGAATTTAAATCCACGGGCAAGCGTCATAAAGGATTTATAGCTATTTTGAGTGAAGAAGAAAAAGCAAATAAGGCGACTAAGCCTGAAAAAACTGAAGAAGCTACTACTGAAGAACAATCGAGTAAGAATAAATTCGATTTTAAAACAGATAAGGGCGTTAAATTTGGTTCTATGAGTTCTGAATGTGGTACCAAAGGTAAGAGTGTACTTAAGTTGCGAGTAGCCTTGGATGCCGATATTACAGAAGAGAAAGCTAGAAAAATTGAAGAGTTTTTTAAGAGCTTGAATGATTGAAGTTTCAAAACTTTGAATGAAAAAAACCGGCATTGCCGGTTTTTTTATAATAGATCTGGATTAAAAGTCTTGTTAAGCCAATCCGAATTACTTGGATTGGTTACTGGTTTTGATTCAGATACGTTTTGACTTGGTTTAGCATTGTTAATTTCGGATGTTTCGGTATTTTGAGATGTTTCAACGGTAGGGGAGTGGTCCTGAATGTTTTTATGTTCAGTATGTTTAGCTTCCTTTATCTTAACTGCTTTTTGAACAGGAACCTCCTTGCTCTTGATAGAATCAGTTACGGGCTTTTTAGGTGATTGTTCACTTTTCTCCTTACTACTTTCTGGTATTTGTATGGTGATATGATCAAGATACTTTTTTTCAAGATATTCAATATCATACACATAGTAAGCAGTATTAAACTTGGTGTATGTTTCAACACAAGTACTTAAACCAAACCTTAATAGGAAAGAATTGACAGAATATAGGCTTGCCATATCCTCATTAACTTCATACAACTTATAAAGGTATGAAAGCTCAATTAGAACCGCTATACCAGCATGTAAAACAGCAGTTATGTAATTTCTACGAAGCTTTCCTTGAGGATGTTTTTTAATTGAATTAAATAGTTTTTGATTTGCATTTTTATCTATTTTCATTCGTACAGGCTGTGCAAACATCTCGTCTATTTCATTTTGCACTGGCGCATTTAGAAAAATCTTCTGCTTGTCAGTACAAAAGATAAATCCCAAATACAGCAGACTTAAACTAAAAGCGTTTAAGTCTAGACCTGGTAGATTTCTATTAACACTACTAATCACATCAAGATCTTCTCTTGTTAAGTGAATTAATTGATAGGATAGTTGTATGTAGTTTGAATCTGTCATTTGATTTCTGCGTACATTTTATACATGTATTTAGCTAACTTATATAAACCTTTAGCATTGGCGTACTCTGGTGATTCTGCGATTCTTACGTTCGGTAAGTCGTACTTTTCTTTAATCTCTTTTTCAAGAAAAGCTGCACCGCCTCCACAAAATAATACTAATGCTAAATCATCTCCTCCACCGATCTGTTTAGAGATAAAGTTATTTAATTCGATCATGAATTCGTTTTTAGCTTGCTGAATTAAACCTGTAATATCTTTGGCTTGAGATCCTATACCATAATTTCCAGATTTTAGTGCGAAATCTAGCCAGTTAGCGTTAACAGTTTTATAGCCAGATTCAAGAATTAAGCTAGTGATTCGTTCATAGATGGTAAGAATACCAAGGTTACGTGATGTAGAACGATGGCCATCAAGCATGTTTCCTCCATCTAATGTGACTACAATATCAGTGGTTTTACCGCCAATATCGATTACAGCACATTCAGAACTTATTAAAAGATCACTATCTTCTGACCCGTTTCCGTGTACATCAATAATCTCATTAAAATAAGCTGTTTGAGCTTCACATTTAACAATATGTCTTTTAATGATATTAAGCGGTTTACCAGCTTTATGATCTTTTAAGTTGTAGCAAACATCACCATTGAGTAGAAAATTAGTTTTCATATCAATAAGTGGCATGTTTTTGGTTTTTTCAGGTGTGTAATAGCGACTAACAGGAAGTGAAGTAGCGATTGCAAACGCTCTACCATCATATGTTCCGATATGGTCAATATAGGCCTTAATTGCCTGGTGTATTAGTGCCTTGTTATATTCAGATGTCGGGTATTCATCTGTTCTGGTATCTAGAGGAACACTACTATTGATCTTCTTACCAACTGTATAAAGGTTTTCATTAACTTTAACCACATAATAGTCAGTAGATTCCTCTTCGCCAGTGAGGACTTTTCCTGAATAAGCAATACTAGGAATAGTCAGTTTGATTTCATTTCCATCTGGATCTAGACCAGCATAAAGCTTTGTACCGCCATGTCCATCATCAATACCTAGAACAATATAACGTTCTTCAATCGCTGGTTTTTCATTTTGAGTATTTTTCATAAGTTTACCTTTCAATTTTTCAAGATTTACAACGAGTAACGTCTTCTACCGCGTCTAGTGTATTTATTGCCCCCAAAAACTAAGCGTCTAAGAGCAGAGGGGATATAGCTGTATTTGTATTTAAATACTTTTTCAATAACCAATGTTGCTACTATCAAGCCGATGAAAAGCATAAGTTTGAATAAGGAAAACTTAATAACAACAGCTAGAAAAGGTATAAACAAATATCCGTTTAAACCGCCCCATAGGATTAGATTTAATCTAAATTGCGACCAGTGTGCATATTGATCATCCATATTCGCCTCTTAATAAATCAGTTTGTAATAGTAGTCTTCATGCAAACGACCAGCTTTGAGTAGATCGTCAGCTTGTTTCCTGAAGCTCTTACTGATGTTTGGATCTGAACCATCAGAATTAATCATTAACTCTCGAATAAACTTCTGTTGATCATGAATATCATCAATTAAAAGCAATTGTTCTTTAAGTTGAGGTGATAAAATTAAGTGTTCCCTTACAGCAAATACCTTGCCGTTCACATCTTTAACAAGACGTTGAGCAATCAATGTATAAACTGAACCAATAATGTCAGCTGCAGCCTGAAGATGTTCTTCATGCTTAAAGCGCTTCAACATACGTGGAATAATTTTGTCTACTGTGGTTGCGTGAACCGTTGCAAAAACAGGGTGGCCAGTTAAAGAAAGTTCTAGAGCTGCAGAAATTGTTTCTTTATCTCGCAATTCACCGATTTCAACTGCAGCAGGACGTCTACGCATCGCCTCTCTATTTGCATCCGCAAAAGTCTCGAAGTTATTGGGGATTTCGCTTTGACTAACAATACTGTGTGTGCTTTCAATTGCGTCATACTCGTATTCGATAGGCTCGTTGTGAGTTAAAATATTTCCACGAATATGAGTATTATTTTCCAACACATAGCGAATATTTGAAGCTAGTGTTGTACTTTTACCAGAACCAGTGATACCGCCGATGATGTAGCAACCATTGTGAGGTAGCGATCTTTTAATGAAATCTTCATCTAAACCCACTTTTGAAAAGTGAGGGGGGATGCCAGAAATTGTACGTAACGTTATCTGAAAAGAATCTCCAGATCCACGATACGAAGTTCGAGATACGTTCACACGAAAGTTATAACGAGTTTCCTTACCTGAAGCGTCTTTCTGCAGAATACGATATGCCTTATTAATAAACTTATTATTAATAAGGACTAAGTAGGCATTTTCATCAGCAATCGTTCTTAGGATGTGTAAAGCTTCATCACGATTGATAATACGGTGTGTTAACGAATATAAGTCCAAGTCTTTCATCATTGTGATGGGGCGATCTGGACTAATGAAAATATCTGAAGCACCATGAGCTAATGCTTCATATAGAAGACTTTCAAATTCATCGCGACTTTTAAACCCTTGTTTCGGATCTTTGTATGTCGTTATGGCTGTTAATGTAGCCAAACCAAAACCACGACTAGAATCGTAGTCTTTGCGAATGTCTTTGGTAGCTGTCAGAATCTTATTTTCAGATCCTTTAATCTTGTTAACATCAAATAATGCAGATTTTGCTTTTAATGTCGAAACCTTCATTTGCATTTAAAACTTCCAATTGAGTTAGCGAACTTAAGGTTCGCTAACAAGGTTAATTTTTGGAATTTGATAGCTAGGTGCAATTTGTTCAGGTTGGAGAATTGGTTTCCAAGTTTCAATATTTGAATTGAACTGCGGTAATTGTTGGATTTGAAGCAATTTCATATCAAGAGCAATAGTGTCTTGTGTAGAAGTAACAGCCAGTGATTGACTGCTAATTGCTGGCATTGATAACTTGCCCTCTAAAACAAACTTATGGAAAGTAACCATCCCCAAATAATCTCGTTTAAGACGATCTACTGCATCTTCAACAATATTTCGGCCCTCAACTAAACCCATTTCATAAGACTTAGCAGCAGTCTCTTTCCATATTTTTCGTTCTTGTTCGTTAGCTGGTAACATTTCTTTCGGAATGAAAGTCACGTAATCAACATTGCTATCAAGTGTAGGGAAAACAAGGTACTGACGCCAATCAGGTGCACGAGTACTGAAACGAGCTTGTTTCAAGATTTTATAAGTCTGCTTAGTCGTCTTGTACGACATGGCATTAGGTGTCTCAGTTACATCTTTTGATTCAATAATAACCGGGGGAACAACAACACCTTTGATCATGTAAGGTTTAAAGTTAAAGATTGTATCAAGGTTACGCTCTTGGCTTTTGATGACCTCACGAGAGTTGCTTAAATACGTATTGATCCCTAACTTAATACCTTTTTGCTTAACCAATTCAAGCATGGCTTCATAACGAGCTTGCTGTTCAACATTACTAACATGAACTTCTAAAGAAGACTGGTTAGATGGGTTTAGTAGCTCTTGTAATGAAGCATTATTAGAGTAGTCCATAAAAACTCCAGATATTTATAAAAGGATTTAAAGGGTGTTAGTTATAAGTCAATAAAATACTTTTATTTTGATGATCTAGAGTTATCGAAGCAGTATTTAAATATGCAGAAATATTGCGTAAAGCTTCTACACCCGTAACACGCTTTTTATTAAAATTAACAATTGGAAGCTCATGGGTAGGACCAGCTTCTACAAAACGGTATCCGTATTGGCTAGAAATACTTTTAATTAAAGGTATTGGATCGCCTATGTAGTCGATATTTAAAAGGTCATGGTTGATGCTACCTTGTTTCTTCTGAGCAGTTTGCATTTGAATTGCAGTAGAGTTCTTTAAATTCTGTTGTGCAATTAAAGCCTCTTGAGATGCTTCAGATATAATAGATAAAGGGCTTGCTACGTTTAATTGCGTTACATCACGACTAGCACATCCAGACATCATTAAACCAATTGCAAGAACGCTTAAAAGCTTTTTATTGTACTTCATTTTTACTCCGGATTAAGTGGGTATAAAGACAAAATGATTTTAGTCTAAAAACTTTTAAAATGCACTTTATTAATTATAAAAAAACCCTTAAAAGGTATAAAGCCGACTTTTAGACACTCGCTTAAACCTAATTTATAAGCTTTAACGTATATCTAAGGCCGTTCTTTAGGCAGTCGTACCTGGCCTAAACAAGACAAATCTGTAAAAAATACTCTTTTTAGGTGCATTGTCTGTCCAAAACAATGCTTTTTTTTAGTAGTACTTATCTGAAATGGAAATACAACGTACTTTTTTCAATCAATTGTAGAGAGTAAATGAGCTCTTATAGTTTGCTAGACGTCTTTTATAATCCTTTATAGTCTTATTCTTTCTTTTTATTATCTTTTATAATCTTTATTGTTCTTTTTTTAGAATAAATTTTATACAGAAAATAACAAACTAGATTTAGTTTATTTTTTACTTAAAATATTGTTAATACTGTAATTTATATTTTACAATATAGAAGTACATTAATAAAGATGTTTATATAGTTTTTTAATTAACAATAAAAATATTAATGTGGATAATGCAATTTATTTATAAGTCAGCTTCTTTAATATTAAATAAATTGATAAAAACTGTTTGAAGAAAAAATGCATCTTGGTATATACCATTACTAATTTAAAACTTTAAAGACATTACAACTGCTACTTATAAAAACCTACCCTATGGTTTAGTGCTGTGCATCTTAAATATAAAGTTTTACACCTTAAACACCAATTAAACTGCAATAATGATATGCTTAGAGTCGTATTTATCCCTAAAAATTTAAGGCATCAGCACTGGCAAAAGACTATTGAAACTACGCATATCAAGCACTTCACTGTAAAAAAGGCCCACTGTGTTTTTATGATTTCTCAACTTCATTTTTTTAATTTTTCCACTGTACTAACAAGAGAGGAGTCAAAAAAGACATTTGCATTTATTGGGCTTAAAAGTGAAAAACATTTTGCTTAAAGTGAAAAACGTTTTAACGAGTACTTTTAGAAAGGTGTTTAACGTTGTAGTATGTGCTCATGTTTTGCATGTGGATTAAGGGTGGTAGTGGTGAGCAGTTTTGAGAATCCTAATAGCTATCCAAAGACATTAAAAGAATATACAAGTCGTATAGAAGATTTTCCGTATTCTACTAAGACTAAATATGATATTGAGCTTAAGCAAAAGATTGATAAACATTTAGATAGTTCAGAGCTAGATTTAAAAATGTTATATGAAAACATATATTCTGAATTTAAAACTAAATCTGAAAATGGATATTATGCGGAATCTACATTTAGAACATATCGTGCATATTTAGTATATGGAATCGGTCTAAAGCTTAATGAGCTAAATAATGGCTCTATTAATGATGAAGATATAGATGCTGGTTTTGATGAATATTTTTTAGAAGAACTATATTTAAGAATCATTAACACAAAATATACAGCTAACAAGGACAAACCTAAGCGTACTTCTGAGCTGAAAACAAAGTACTTTGAACGCACGTTTTACAACTACTTGGTAAGAGAATTCGAACATAAGAACGAGAGTAACACTAGGGTTAGTGAGTTTGATCGGATGATGGTTGCTTTTGTTGATGCCAATCTTGTTGTTGGATTGCGTCCTGTTGAGTGGTTTTCCGTTTCATTCTGTTGTGCAGTAAAAGGACCAAAACTGATCATGATTGTGGAAAATGGCAAGGCTACACATGGTCGGGCTAATGGACTTAAAAGGTATTTAATACTTGATGACCTTAAACATGAAGATCAAGAAAAGATATACCTTTACTGGAACTTGCTAAATAGGTATGTGAGAAAGGTATCTAGTTTAAATAAAAGTAGTGGCTATACCTTTGGATGGGATGAAAAACAGACTTTTATTAAAATACTGCAAGAGCGTTTACGTTTAAGTTATATCAATTACTTTAAACTTAGAGGCAAGGTTTTAACTAATGAAGATCAACGACCTACTTTATACAGTACAAGGCATCAATGTATTGCAAATGCTAAGGTAAAGGGTATTGATAAGTTTGTGATAGCTGGTGCTTTTGGACATGCTGGTAAAGATACTGCTTCTAACTTTTATGGGCGAAAGTGGAGAGGCCATAGTGGTTTTAGTATAAAGCCTACTTTAGATTCTATTGAAAACGTTAATGGTAGCCATGAATTTGTTAAAACACTTTTAGCTAATAACCTAGATACCTTTTATTATTTTGATCTTAATATAGCAAATGAGTTTAATACCGACTATTATAAGGACGAATTAAAGTCGGGTTTAGTGATTGACTAAATGGATAACTCTAAAACTAATTTGACTACTTCAACATGGGGCTCTCCTTACGCTGAAGTATCAATAATAGGTAAAAGAAAATACGCAAGGCTTTTAAGAGTGTTGGTTGGTACGTTTGCCTCATTGTGCATTTTAACCGTTTTAACAACGCTTAGTTTTGTGGCTTTTAAACTCACCACAACAGATTTCGAATCTATGGTTTTTGATGACGGCACACCAGTTAAGTGTGTGCTTAGCTCTAAATCAGATCGTCCAATTCCATCTGTTATATATCAGCCAGCGAAATAGGAGTGCTGTTGTGTCTAAAGACAAATCTAATGAAAACGCTGAAATAGGTTCTTGTGATCCTAGTCTTTGGCTAAGAAAACAGGTGGATGAAAAAGATAAGGAGATTGCAAAGTTAAGACGATGGCTTGTTTTCGTGTTTTTCGCTTTTATCGTGAGTGCTGTTCTTGCGATGATTATTTTTGCTGCCTTTAATGCATACCCTAAAGTTAAAGCTGTTCAAACAGTAGATAACTCGGTTATCTGTCCAATCGAAGCATCAAAAAACCCTCGCGTTACTGACGTTGTTATTTCTGAATTCGGTAAGAGTGCAATACTTTCTGTCTACAACTTTGATTTCTTGAACTGGCGTGACGTTATTAACAATGCTGGTTCAATGTATTTCACTGAGGGCGGTAAAGATTCATTGATGAAGCAAATCGCTCAATCACAAACAGTTGGCACAATCGTACAAAACAACCTAACGATGCGAACTACTGCTACTGATGTTCCACAAATCGAAAACCGTGATTTACATGCTGCAGAACCTAGTTGGACTGTTCGTGTTCCTATCACTACTCAATTCTTTTTAGGTGACAAACAACCTAAAGAGACTCACCGCTTCATTGCGACAGTTACTATTGTTGAGCATCCACGTTCTTATCTGAACTACAACGGTATTGCTGTTAAGACAATTACGTTAACTCCAGCGCGTTAATTGGATGAAACTTATGAAATTGAAAAAATTATCTTTGGCTCTTTTTGCTTCTACTGCATTAACTACAATAGTTAATGCTGCTGATATGCCCCCGAATACTTTTGCGGATGCTCAATCTCCTTTGGTTGCACCTGAGGTAGTTGATACAGCATCGGAAATTGACAGACAGGTTCACAACCTTGTTGGTTTGCAGTTCACACCTGAGCAAACAAAAATAGTTAAAGGACTTTTGTTGCAACAAAAACGAAGCCTTTCTAGTCCTTATGTAAATACGCCACAAGCGAAAACCCGTAGTTTGGGTATTTCATTAAACCCTGGTGAGGAACCGCCAGTAATTCGTTTAAGCGCTGGCATGCTATCTACTATTGTCTTTACCGATTCTTCAGGAAATCCATGGAACATTGAAAAGATTTCTTTGGACCGTGGACGTTTCTCAGATGGTTTGGGTGAGCAAAACGAAAAAGAGCCAGATGAAATCCCTGAAACTAACATCCTTTCAATCGAACCATTAGATCCAGCTGCTTTCGGAAACGTAACGGTCACATTAAAGGGATTGGGTGCTCCAGTAATTTTGATGTTAGCTACTGGCCAACGTGATTTAGATGTTCGTGTAGACGCACGTATACCTGGTCGAAGCCCAACAGCCAAAGCTATGTATTCAACAGGCAATCAAACATCGATTATTCCAGATGGTGTGAGTTTGCAATTTATGGATGGCTTGGCGCCTGAAGGTGCTGTCGAAATGCGAACCGATAGTCCTAATGTCCGTGCTTGGAAGTTTGGTGGCTATATATATGTGCGTAGTAACTTTGGTGTTATTCAACCAGCCTTTTTGAGTTCTTTCCGCGCTAACAACGGTATGAAGATCTTCCGTTATGAAGATTCTGAAGATCTGAAATACATCACATTTTCAACGACTGGCGGTACACCTAAAACTGTTTACCTCGAAGACGCATTTTAAGTCATTAAGTGAGAAGTAAAAATGGATTCAACGAACCAACAAAATAACCCGAATGACATTGAAGAGAATTCTAGTCGTAGCACTGAAGTAGGTACTACCGATGAAACTATTATTTCTGCAAACCAAGTTCATTCAGAAGAAGACCAACCTAAAAAACTGAAAAATACAAGTATTAAAACTGCTAACAAAAAACGTGTTTTTGCAGATACGCGCTTTCGCGTTGTTGCAATTATTGGTTTGGTAGTAGTTGGTGGTTTAGGCTTTTTTATGTTTAACCCAATGGGGAAAAGTGACCAACTAGCTTTAGATAATCAGGTTGCTATTGCTACACCAGAAATCCAAGGACAGGGTACAAATGTTATCCCTCCTGAATACGTAGAATATGAACGTCAAAAACAAGCTGAAGAAGCTGCTCAAGCTGGCAAAAATGGTGAAAGCTATTTACCCGAATTTAAAACAGTTGCAACACAAGATCCAAACGGCGATCTGAACGATCAGAATTTTATTACAGGTCCAAATGGGCAACCTGTAAACGGTTCTGCAAAAGCTGGTACACCAAACATTACGCTTGAACTTGACCAGATGGCCAGAGCTAATATGGCAAATCAAGGTGGTGCTTATGGTGGCGCATTACCTCAACCAACTAGCGGTGGTCTACCACAACAACCACAAGCACAAAACGGTGCTAATCAAAACGCACCGATTTATCAAACTAACTACGCGCAACAATATGAACATGCTTCATCTGCTGCTAATGATGTTGCTAGTGTATATAGCCAACAAGCAGCTGCTAATGCAGAACGTAATGTTGCAACGCGTGAATTAAGTCAAACTGCTTTTGTTGATCAACTTGCTGCGTTTTCTAATACAAAGAACAAGGTCAACGGATATTCAACATATAAATATTCACACAACACTAAAGCATCGGAAGGGCAACAAAACCTTGGAAGCTTGAACGTTGCGAAAACGACTAGCGAATCTACTAAAGGACTAGCAATCATTAAAGCTGGTACAACAATGAAAGCGCGTTTAGATACAGGTGTGAATACTGATAAAGGTAAAAACCTATTTGCTACTGTTATTGGCGGTAAATTTAACGGCGCAAAACTTATTGGTACTGTTGGTCTGAATACTGCGGATATTGAATTTAACTTTACCCGTATGTTGTTTAAGGGCGAAGAGTATGCAATCCAAGTACGAGCTTTAACTCTTGGAACAAAACAATCGGGTATGGCTGATAAAGTCCAAAAACACACTTTGCAAAAGCTTGGCGGTATGGTTACTGCTGGAATCTTTGAGGGGTACGGACAAGCCTATCAAAACATTGGTACAACCCAAATCACAAATACTGGCAATGTTGTAAGCACGAAGGAAGAGCCAAACGATAAAGAAATTGCCGGGAACATCATTGGTAACGTTGGTACGGAAATGGCGAACATGGCACGTACATCAACAGTTCGACCAACTACGTATATCGTTAACAGCGGAAAAGTATTTGAAGTCTTTTTTGATGCTGACGTAACAACACCGAAAAGTAAGGGGTAAGCGAAATGTCTGATAATCAAATGACTGCTGAACAGGCAAAGAAAAATCTAAAAGATGCTGAAGGCAAACCCCAAAAAGGCGAAGGTGGTGCGAAGGGTGGTATTCCTCCAAAACTTCTTATTGTTATTGGTGTTATTGCCTTAATTATGATTGGTACTTTCTTTTGGATACAAATGAGTAAACCAAAAGACGTCAGCACGGCAGTTGCTCCAGAACAAACACCAGAATCCATTGATACTGTTGGTCAAGGCATTCAACAAACACAAGCAACATACATCCAAAATCAACAACCTTTAAAGGACAATAGTATTGCTGATGATACGGCGTTCATTGTTGATGAAAATATTGTGTTTAAAGATCCTACCACTGGTCAATACATGATTATGTACAAATCCATGTCGTATCCGATTGATTCTGATCTAGGAAAAGAGGCAATTAGCTTCTATCAAAGTCAGGGTACGAATGCACTTGTTTTATTACACCGTTTGCAAGAAAAAGAGCAAGCGCAAGGGCAAATACAAAACGGCGAACAAACTGCAGTTGCTCAATCAGAAACCAAAATCAAAAATGAACAACTGAAAGCTGAAAATGACGATCTTAAAAACCTTGTTGAATTGCAAGAACAGGCAATTAAGGAATTAAAGACTAGTTTAATCACAATAGCTAAAGACCAGACTAAGCAAAAGGCTTTAAGTACATCGGGATCTAAAACCTTATCAATTCCAAAAGGTGCAAAACGTTTGGATGCTTTTGCGGTTGTAGGCGATCGTGCTTGGATGACAGATTCTCAAAACCACACATATACAGTCTATGTAGGTCAGAAGATGCCAGACAATCGCAGGGTCTATGCTGCTGACGAAAACGAACAAGCCATTTGGGTGAAATAAGGAAAATAGCGTGGATGCATTAGATATAGTTAAAGCGATATTAAACATATACGGTCCACTACTAAGCTTTATACGCATTTGCTTTGTTGTAACGGGGTTGGTGATTACTGGCACGGCGCTTTTTGACTTAGTGCAAGCATCATCACCTCAACAAAAGTTCTTTGGTCATGGAATGAAAGAGCCTACCACTGGTGGGGCATTGTTGAAGGTTCTTATCGGTGGTGCTTTTGCATCACTTGGATATGACGGATATATCATTGGTGCACTAGGTTCTTCATTGTTTGGTGGTAATGGCATAGAACTTGTAACGGTACAAAGTTACTTGCCTGATGCTGGTGCTAATGATTTAGGTGCATATATCGTTACGGCGGTTGTAGGTTTTACGCAACTGGTAGGGATTATAGCGGTAGCTCGTGGCTTATATGGTTTTGTAGAGAAAATTGATGCTCAAGGCAATGCGACATACCGCAAAGCATGGGTTTTAATTATAACAGGTGTATTATGCGTATACGTTCAGGACGTACACAATGCCTTTGTTAATACCTTTGGAACACAAATAGGAGGTACCTTTTTTACAATATTTTAAACAATCTTCTTAAAATAGGGTGAGAGTTTCTTAAAAACCTTGTATAAGATATTGAAGATATTTAACGAGAAGTTTAAAATTAAGCAACTTAAAGCAATAGGGTTTTAAGAATGTTTAATTACAGTGCGGAGATTAGCTCCCGTATATTAAATAAAAGGAAAGTGACAATGGTATCATTAGTAAAACACTCAGTTCGCACTGTAAAAGCGACTGCATTCCGCGCAAAAGTAATGTTTTTAGCTTTTGTTTCTGCATTAATGGGTCAAGTTGCATATGCAAACACTGGCACATGGAACCCGGGTGGTTCAGCTTACGGAAAACACGCTGCTGGTTCTGATGCGAATGAAATCTTAGGCCGTGGTGAAACATTAGGTCAAAACGTTTATAAATTCTTAATCGTAGTGTTCATGGTGCTTGGTTTAGGCTTAGTTGGTACTGGTTTGTATATGATGTATACATCAGAAGAAGATCAACAAAAGAAAAAGAAAACTGCTTGGATCTGTATTATTGTAGGTGGTGCGTTATCAATCGTAGGCTTCATCATGTTCTCTGCTGCGAACACTATTACTGGTAAAGCGTAATATAATAATAAATAAGTTTAAAAGCGTGGCTTAGGCTGCGCTTTTTTTATTTTAAAAATAGTATATACATGTTTTAATTAGACCTTACTTAATAGTATTAAGGGGTTTAAGTGAAACATATAAACCGTAAGTTTGGTATTTTAAGACCTATTAACGGCGTAAACGACAAGCAAGAGATACGTCAAGATAAAACTATCCATGATGGTTTTAAAACCAATGAGACAATAAAGCAAATAATGTCTTCACAACCAGCTAAATGCTATTTTTGTGATTTCTATGACGAATACTTTTTAGAGCCACATCACTTAGACGGCGATCATAGCAATCATACGGCTGAGAACATTGTAGCGGTCTGTACGCTATGCCATGCACAAAACCACATCTTTGCACTATCACTGGAAAAGAAAGCTGAAATATGCGTATTGAGTACGAACATACCTCAAGAGATCTTTAATCAATATCAACGTTCATTACTGGTGTTATCGCATAAGTCTGACAACCAAGATCCTGAGCTTGCTAAGTTCGCACGGCGACATCGCCAAAGCTTGCTTGTAGAGCCGTTAAAGCGCCATCAACGCCCTAATCCTACAAAGATGTCTGAAGCAGAATACGCACGTAATATGTTTGAGGATATACAGGCGTTTAATGCGATTAAGACACGAGCCCAAAGCATTGATACCCAACTGTACTTCACGGACATTAAGTTCAACACAATGGCTGAATATGAAGAAGCCAAGCAAGAAGATATGTTGGTAGCGAACGTTGATTACGTAGACCAGCTCCGCAAGTACAAAGAGTGGTATTTGAATGCCATCAAAGAGAACAAAAACTTTTCTTTGTATCAACTCGCAAAAGCTTTGGAAAAGGTATCAGACGAAGCATACGAGAGCTTTAATCTGCCAAACCACTACATAGTATTTTCCCCGAATATCTTTACTGACGAGCAGTATGAGTACTACCAAACACTAGATGTATTTAAGGGTTTGGGTGATAAGTGAGCTCACAAAAATGACAGAATGCTTAGCAGATACCGAATACATAGATATGAGCTTAGAAGAGGTTATATCGGGCATAGTGTTACAGCCATTTAAGCCTGACATAGTGAATGATATAGCGGTATTGGATAGCGTATTTGAGACGGACATATTGAATGATGAATACTCATTTATTGGTCCATACATCTACAAATATTGGGAACTTGGGATAGATGCACTACCAAAGGAAACGCACGATCAGCTATCGATATTTCGCTTATGCGTTATAGGTACTGAGGCTTTCAACTTCCTGAACGATTTGTATATACCAACGACACGGGACACTGGCCATACATCTAACACGCTATTGCTACTCCATGTTGTACATATAGCGATAGGGAATCAGACAACAACTGGTGAAGACACAACGGGGCATTTTCAAGATCCACTGATTAAAGCGCTACTGTTGATGAATATCCCCGTTAACAGCGATTGTTTGCTGTTGGATGACACTTTGGTACACCTAAACAAAATAACGGCGCTGAGTGGCTTAGACGTTGAAATACAGGTTAAGCAAAGTGTGAGTGTGAAGCATAAGAAATTACTGAGCACCAACTTTGGATTTGACAATCCATTATCAATTATAAGCGTTTTGGAACAAAAGAAACTGTCTGAAGAACTGACACGCTACTTTCCGATGATACACCTACCAACGTCCGTAGAAGATGCGACAAACCAGATAGATACGGGCAACTTAAAAATGAGTTCGCTGCAATCTTTTTGTATATACCAAAACTTAAAGCTATCGGTGTCTAAAGTTTTCCACGAACAGGGCTTATACCAGAACAAAGAGATCTACATAGAGCTTGATAAGGTTCACTTCCAACTTAAAAATACAGGTTCCTTAAACTTCAAGGTGGGTACTTTAGGGGAAAGCCAAGAGGTTTTAGAAACGGCGTTTTGGCAACTGCTTAATAAGGGTTTAGTGTTTGACCTAAATAGTTTTAAGAAGTATGTCGAATTAAAAGAGGACGAAACCGTTAAAACTGATGTATTTACTAATTCAAAAAATGATAATATCCCTTTTAACAGTACCTTCTATGAGCTTTTATTAAGGTTGGTTTTAGATACAAGCTTAAAACCCTCTGTTAAAAGTCTTGAGGTCGCAATTCAAAAAAAGGATTTCGACAGTGCGATTAACGTTTTAAGAGAATTACCGTTTTTTAGTGCTTAATGCTTAAAGACATGTCTAATCAAAGATAGACGTAGAAAGGTGAATTAATAAAGGTGTTTAAATGAGTAAGAAGAAAGCTGAGAAGTCTGGTTATAATAAGACTGGTTACTCCAAGATTGAAATTATATTGATGTTATTCCTACAAAGCATGAAAGCTGACGTAGAGGATTATTGCGATTTAGAAACAGTATCGGACGAACATACGTTTGTCACAAAAACTGGTGCAATGATTACGATCATCGAATATAAGGGGATTAAGAGTTTAATTAGTGGTGATGCATTCAGCCGTCAAATTGGTTTGATGACGAGCAACATGCGTAACTACTTCAAAGACCGTGGACATACGATTCATCTAGCGTTCAAAGTAGACCATGAGACGCCATACGCCATTCATGACTTGAACGCCATGCAAAAGGCGACCACGGCGCGTTGTGCGATGAATCTAGACATCATCATTGATGAAATGACAGAAACCATTTCAGGCGGTGTATTTAACGAAAGCTGTTATATCGCTTTAATCTCTGAGCCAACCTTACTATCGCCAATCGATAAAGCTCAAGACTCAAAAAACCGTAAAAAGCTACTGTCGCAAATTACAATGCCAAGTACGGTCAATGCTCAAGACATGCTTAAATCATCGGACAGCTTATACGTACACCATGAGTCTTTTGTCTCACAATTCTTAAACTCACTCTCAACTGAAGAATTTCCAGCAATCTATGAAGTATTGAATGTTATTGAAGCTGGTCTAACGATTAAAAAACAAATTGCCTCACATTCAACTTCAGATGACTTCACCTTGTCTGTGCCGATGTTGAATACACGCTTACCGATGCGTTGGAAAGAAATACCATCAGAACATGATGCGTCACACGTTTTGTATCAACCGATCTCAGAACAACTCATGACGAATGCGATCTTACCTGGTACAAGTCAAGGTTCATTCTATCCAGTGGGAAGTGTTATCACTGACGGCGTTGTATATGCGCCATTGATGGTAGATATATATCCAGCTAAGACGAATACGTTTGAAACGCTATTCCGCTTACTACACCAGGCCAAAACGCACGACACTAACGGTAACATCCGTTCTATCCCATATGCGGTGAGTTACTGTATTACTGGTGATGGTATGGCTGGAACCATGATGAAACGCACGTTATCAAGCGTTATTCACTTTATGACGGCACAAAACAAAGCCATTCGTAATGCTGGTAACATTTTGATGGCCACTAAAAATGACCTAGATCAAGTAGACACTGTTGCTGGTCTGCAAATGACCATGATGACATGGGCACCGAATACCGAAGATGGTGTAAACATTCTTGTAGGACGGCGCCAAAAGCTTTGGAAGAGTTTTGAAGCGTGGGGCGGTGCAAAAGTCATGGAACAGGCTGGCGATCCTATTTTGACTTGGGCATCACATATACCGGGCTTGATGGTACGTAATCACGCACCTATTTCACCAGCACCGTTGTTTGATGTGTTCTACATGTTACCGCTGACACGTATTAACTCACCATTCCATAAAGGGCATCAGCTCAACAAAACCTTGGACGGTAAACTGATTATTCTTGATTCGTTCTCAAATGAAGTGACTGTATGGACGACTATTAACATTGGTAAACCGGGTACGGGTAAATCGGTCACAATGAACAAAGGCATGCTTGAGGACATCATGATGCCTGGTAACGAACGTATCCCGTTGACCTATATTGTCGATGTGGGTGAGTCAAGCCGTGGGTTAGTAGAAACAGTGCAAGATTCATTGCCTGAAGAGCTACGTCACTATGCCATCTATAAGCGTATTAAAAACTCAAAAGAAGAAGCGATTAATCCGCTTGAATTCAGTATGGGCTTACGCTACCCGTTGAACTACGAAATGCGTCAAATGACAGCGTTTTTAAGTTCATTGGTAACACCGCCTGAATTGAAAGGGCAACCAGCCAAAAACACTTCTGACGTTATTGGTGCGGTCCTACGCCGTACATTCTATTTTGCTGATGATACGAATGCTGATCATAAAGCACGTAAGTACATGCGCTTTGCAGATCCAGAACTAGATCGCATCATGGAAAAACACGGACTGATTGAGCCACATTCTGAACAAGGTAAGGATATTTCTTATTACGCTCTACGTGATCTTTTCCATTCAATGAATGAGATCCGTGGACGCACGTTGGCTCACCGTTACGCAATGCCGACTATTGGCGATATGATTGAAACACTTTCTGATTCATCAATTTTAGATGTTTGGAGTGATGTTCATATTGATAATGAACGAGCACTGGACTTTTTGGCGCATCAGATTATGGCTGCACAAAATACCTATCCAGCATTCTTCTATCACACCAACTTTGACATTGGTAACGCTCGTGTAGCTTCTATCGACTTAAACGAAGTTGCGACATCATCAGATCCTAAAACTACATCGCTATTCTTCCAGATTGTACGGATGTTCATTAAACGTAAGTTCGCCGTGAGCCGTGACGATATTCCAAAATTCCCACAAGCTTATCGTGAATATGCAACCCAACTGATTAATGAGCTTCTTGAAGACCGCAAAATTATGTCTTATGACGAATTGCACGTTGCGAAAGGCGATCCAATCCTATTAGAAGAATTGGCTGAAGACGCACGTACATTGCGTAAATGGGGTGCTCGTCTTAACTTGGCATCTCACAAAGTAGAAGACTTTAAAGACTTGGTGGGCTTTGCTACGGCGTATGTGATTGTCGATCCTGGTACACGCGAATCTCGTGAAGCTATTCGTGACAGCATCGGTCTAACTCAACTAGAAATGGATGCGCTTGGTTCAGGTAACGTAGGTTTCTCAGATCAAGGCTTAACGTACTTCAGTAAAATTAAACTCGAAAAAATGGAATGTTCGGGCTTATATACCGTTTCACTTGGTCCAATCCTTTTATGGTCACTCAGTACACATCCCGATGAACGTGCGCTCCGTAACTACACGTATGACCTTATCGGTGAACGTGGTAAGGCGTTGAAGGTCCTTGCACAATTCTATCCAAAAGGTGCGAAGAACCAGATTAAGACACGGCGTACCATGATTGAGAAAAATGCCAAAAATAAAGGCACGGACTTTGACGAAAACAAAGCAACTGCTTCAGTGATTTCTACCATGGCACAAGAGATGGTTGTTGAATATCAACGCTATGAACTTGAGCAAAACATGAAGAAAAAATTACTGAACCAACGTAAGTCTGAAGCTGTTTCTTCTTAACTCCAATCAGCTATATAGATTTGCGTTAATTGGTATATACATTGAAGTGCTTGGATATGGGTAAGGTCGTTAAACAACGACTTTGCCTATTATCCTGAAGATAAAAGAGTAGGTCGCAAAGTATGGCTTCTACACAAAAATACGGCACACAAACAAAGTTCAGACCTAGTTCGCTTAAGCGTGATACACGATCAGGCTTAGAGAAAATCCATTTAAAACTTACAGCGCCAGACGGCGCTAATTATTTGGTTGGCGTTCTTGGTGCTATTGCAGTTATTTTGTTTGTTGTTCCGTTTGGCGGTGAGATATTTATAGGGATCGCGTATTACCTATTAAAACGCTACACACATCCGAATGATTACTTTTTTGAGTGGCCATTCCGTGCGCCGTTGCATTCAAACTCACTGGATGCGTCAACTGACATTACATCACGCGTAAAAGATGACGTACTGGACAATCCAAAAGCCTTTTTGGAATACGCACGTACCAATCGCGATAAGCTACAAGGTGAGGGTGTGACTTACCTTGGTCGTTGCCGTGAAACTGGTCTACCTGTTTATGCATCCAACTCCGATGACCGTACACATCAAATTGTGTTAGGTACTACGGGTTCGGGTAAAACAGAATACATGCTAGGTAACTGTGCCAACCAGTACGTACAAAACTCAGGTTATATCTTTGTAGACGCAAAAGGTGATACCAAGGCTCAACAAGACCACTATCGTTTATGTAACCGCTTTGGGCGTAATGAGGATCTATTAACGATCAACTTCATTACCTCAGGTCGTAACATGCTACGTGCACAAACCGACAAGATGACCAACTCAATGAACCAAATGAGCAACACCAGCTCAGGGATGTTGATTGAATTCTTGATCAACTTGCTTGATGACTCAGGCGGTGGCGGTGGTGACATGTGGAAAGGTCGTGCGATGGCCTTTATCGCTGCACTTACACGAGTTTTGGTCTATCTACGTGACAATGGCTTCATTCAGCTTTCACCAAAAGTATTCACGCAATACATGGAACTTGAAGCACTTGAAGAATTGGTATTTTGTCATAACGATAAATACGGGATTGACTTTGAACGTGTGGCTGAACAGCTTCAAGGCTACCTCGTTTCATTACCTGGTTATTCAAGCAACCCTAAAAAGTTAAAGAAACAAGAAACCAAAACCCGTGAGCAACACGGTTATATCACCATGCAGTTAACCAAGGCGATTAACGACTTGACGTTTAACTATGGTCACATCTTTGGTGTAGAGCATGGCGGTGATATTGATATTTTTGACGTTGTACTTAACCGCCGTATCTTAACTGTGCCATTACCAGCTCTTGAGCGTTCACCAGACTCACTCAAAATGCTCGGAAAATTAATCATTGGCTCAATTAAACAAATGATGGCTGGTTCCCTTGGTAACAAAATGGAAGGTTTACGCCGTGCCATTATTGACGCACGACCAACCAACGCCTCTACTTCATTTAAGCTATTTTTGGACGAATGGGGCTACATCGTTATTGTCGGTGCTTCGGTTTTACCAGCTCAGGCACGTTCGCTTAACTTCTCTATTACGTTCGGTGCTCAAACATTTGAAGATATTGAACGTGGATCTAAAGAGGAAGCAGCTGCTACATGGGGTAACACGACCGTTAAAGCCATTGGACGTACTACTTCGGGTGCTGAAAGTACAACATACAAATTGGTTGATGGTTTTGCTGGTGAAGAGTGGCAAGGTAAAGTTAACTCAATCAATATGTATCAAGGTCTAGTATTCAACCGTTCGGTACCACAAACAGAAGTCCAGTTCGCCAAAGAAAAACGTGTGACAATTGAACAAATTGCCGGACAGCACAACGGCGAATTTACCTTGCTCATATCAACTAAAGGGGAAGGTGGTAAAACTTCAGACGTTAAAATCGTATCAATGTTGGCGTTCTATGTGGCTGGTGATCAACCCAAGTACTTACGCTTAAATGACCTTTGCCCAATCTTCAATATCCAAAAATCTGAAATCTACGATCCTACTTTAAAAATTGAAGACTTCATTCATGAGATTGAGGAAAAACACACGCTACTGACAGACAACAATTCATCTGCCAATGTCACGGCGCTTGGTGATTTTGAGATCTGCAGAAAGCTCAATAACACCTTGTACGAAAACAACAACACGGTAAAAGACTTTACTCAAGATTTTGTACATCAGATTCTTGAAGCAAGACGTCTTGAATCCATCACACCTGAAGGGATGGCACCTGGTCAAAGAACAGTAATGTCTTCGTCCACGGCGAAAGGTGAAATCTCCAAAGAACAAAAACACCGTGAAAGTATTGTTTCAGCACAAAAAGAAGCAAACATTAAAGACCAGATTATTGAGAAGCGAAAACAGTTCCAGTACTTCGGTAAAGATTCTGACATTTCACCTCAAGTACAAGCTGGTGCTTACAACAATGCGGATCTTGATGCTGAATTTAATATCTATGGTGAACGTATAAGCGAACCTGAACAGGCTCAACAGGAAAGTGATGTTGAAACTGTGACTCGCGCCGTTATCACACCAATGAACCTAGACAGCTACTATGATGAATTGAAAGAGATCCTAACAGGATATGACTTAACCGTTGCGCCAATTACTGAATATCAGCTTGTTCAGATACCACGCCATGTAAAACCTGAAGATCAGACACAATACATTGCGGAAAACAAAGCCAGTCTTGATCAAGCCATCTCACATAGCACTCAAAATGAAATGGAATTCGTAGAACAACAGTATGCAGCTAAGTTTGAAAAAGCTTTGATGAAAAACCCGTTCTCGCACGAATGCGTTACTTTTGAAAAATTGTTGGTGATACTTGGTTCAAAAGGTTCTTCAGCTTCATTACGATCAGGCATTACAATCAAAAAAAAGGATGACTAAACGCATCCATGTAGAAGACATAAGGCTGGTTATCCAGCCTTTAGTTTTTTTGGGTGAGCTGTTTGTACTTAATACGCCTTAATTCATCACTCGGCATGTATTGGGCTATTTCATATTCGCTCTTATACGGCGTTTCATTGAATATGGCCAATAACAACAACTGCGACAGCGGAATGGCTTCAGGCACCATCATTTCGATTAAGCGAAACTTTTCAGAGCATTCACATCAAATGCAACCAATAGCGCCGTATATGGAATGTGGCGATCTGCAAGTGATAAATCGGGGTAAATAGGTTGGTCCTAGTGCTAACGTTTGAAAGTCATACATATTCAAGCAAGAGATAGCTTTAGGTACATTGGATAGGTTCACGGCGTAAGATTCAATGTTTGAACACATATTGGCATCCAGTTTGGTTTTAACCCTAGTTTAGATGCATTTTAATATAACAACTTAGTTTTAACGTGCGTATTCTTAAACATAACTAAACCACTTCTTAAAACCTTGTTTTGTTTTAGGCTTAATCGGTATATACCATTTCATAAAAAGTTTAATGAACTGTGTTTTACCCTTTACAATCCTTAATACATCAATTAAATTGCCCTTAAATCACATCCAATATACAGGATATAGGCAATGACTAAAGAACAGCTAGACGACTTACAAACACTTGGAATGACTGACTATAAAACACGTTTACACGTTAAAGGTGTGCGAATTGTTGAAGTGCAACAGTACTCAAAGTCTGTCGATAACAACGCCGTACAACCACTTGCAACTAATACCACTCAACCGCAATTCTTAAATTAATTTTCCAAAAAAATACTTATAAGCACTTTCTGTATTAATATATCTTTATTAGTTTTAATAAAGCATTAATCAATGGAGTGCTTAAAATGTTAGACACTTTACTTTCGGTATTTTCAGCAAAACATAAGCTTTATAAGAATCTCAAGTTAAAACCCTTTATTGATACCCGTTTAGTCAATTCTGACAGCATCGCCATGACCGATGTTTTCCCTTTTCATCAAATCAAAGATTCTCTTTGTATGACTGGTATATCTCCTACTAATTTTGTACCAGGCAAAAACATTGTTTTGAATCCACATGCCAAAGATAACGATTCCATCAGCTACCTTGGTCAAGATACGCAAAATCATAAGCCGTTCTACATCTCTACCTTTGCTGAAGAATTGGCTGAAGTATTTAACCCGATTTTTGCAGAAATCATTCATCTTGAAACACCATGCTTACTTGACCTATCTGAAATTGGGGGCTTCTCAAATTCCAAGTCGGATTTAAGCCAGTACCGTAGCATTGATGATTTTGTAAAAAACGCATGCCCTGATTACATTAGTGATGTGAGTATGGAAAATTTAGATCGAATGTTGTTATGGCCAGAAATCCGTTTATTGAACTCTCCAGATACAACCACTGATCAATTTTTTATCTATGGCTGGAGTCCTAAGATTTTTGTTCAAAATGCTGGTGGATCACATCACATGGCTGCTGCACATTACTTGGCTAAGAAACTGAGCCAATGTGTGCCGATTCAAAGCAAAGTAAGTTTGAATCTAATCTCAAATAAAGCACTTCAAAACTTTGATTCAAAATACGCTGCGTTCGCCGTACCAGATGATGCATTGATTGATATGGGGAATGATTTATCAGAATCAGGGCTTGAATATCAGCTGGTGTTTTTCCGTGAACGTGAAGTTAATTTTATCTTCTTCAAAAAGAATGATCAGAATGCCCGTGTTATTTCGCTATTCAACAATCTGCATGCTTCATTGAATGGTGCATTAAAGACGGCGGTTCAAGCGCAATTCAAAAATGAAGCACTACTCACCATCATGAGTGCTAACCTCTCTGATACATCAAAAGATCAATTTTTTAGCACACGCCCTCACTTGGCTGAGATCTACAATCACGTTCAAAACGAAGTTTGTTTGAGTGGTCCTAAACCGACTAGCCCGACAATCTAAGGGGTAGGGAATATGGATCACCAATCATCAACTACACCACATGCACTCATTCTCGGTCTGACACTTGAACAGGCCATTTCTGTTTTAGCAAAGAAACCCGTTGATGCTACCCACTACAACTATCTTGAAGATGACGAGTACAACACCTACGTCATGATGAAACCTGAGTGGACTAGTCTCAACAAACATGCCTACCTACATGTAGATGGCTTAACCCATGAGCGTAAATGGATGTTTATGCCGAATGCTTCAGGTGAGTACAACTTGCTAGAGGGCTGTATTGACCTGTTTGAACTTAACCAGGCCATCGAACAGCAATATCTTGTGTTTGAACAATTCCTGAATAGCCACGGCGCACCGTTCCGCAAAGTTGGTGAGAAGTTTTCTTTTGTCACTCAACTTCTCTTTGATGCATGGGTGATAGATCCAGAACGTGCGATTCAAAAACTTCATGAGATGAAGGAAACAAAAATCTCATTACAAGTGCCTTTGCTTCATGGGGATAGTCAGCATGATTGATACGCAAAATACTAATGAAAACATTGCTTCAGAAATTGAAGCTCGTAGCGCTTTTGAAAATAGATACGGCGTGGTCGGTAGTCTGTTGGCCAGTGGCAATTATTCTTCTTGGGTGCATCAGGCGAAATGGGAAGCTTTTCGTGATGGTTGGATGCAAAGTGAAGTAGAAACTAAAAAATCTATCTATCAAATGCAAACACCAGCCATCAGCGATGACCAATTGGAAGTGGAAAAATTACTGCAGTTGCTCGATGACTTTTGGAATAAGAAATGGGGCGATTGGAAATCATCTGCAGATATGGTGGCGCAAGGTGAGGCAAATGCCTATGAACATGCGAGAGGATTGCTTGAAACGGCGATAAAACAAGATGAAGCCACATGCCAGTGGTTACGCAATCAATTGGCAACGATTCAAACTGAATTGGATGCTTTTATCACATTCGTTAATGAACACCTTGTTTACCATGAAAGTGATGGTCCAGATTTAATGTCGAAGATCCAGAAGCTCAAACATTTGATAAAGGTTAAACCATGATTACGGTTCAAATAGAGATGTGTGGCTTTGGGATTAAACGGCGTTGGGAGTTTGGAGATCCGCGCCGTGCGCCAATTACAGTTTTAGAAATGGGCTTCATTAAGGTTTGTAAAATGCGTGGTGATAGCAAACTGGTTGAGTTCATGAGGGGTTATGCAGACGACAAAGAATTCAACTGGCATCCCAAAGTTCGCATTGCACGTAGAAAAGCAGAACGTAAAGCCTATTCGTACTATGACAACCACTACAAACAGCAGATTAGAGAACTTTTCGATCGCCAAAATGTAGACCGTCAAAAACAATATGAATTGGAACGCCAAAACAAAGCGTTATTGGCTGTTATTGAACTTAAAAAAGAACAATCGTAGGTATATACCATGACGGGAATTGAATATTTTCAGAAGTATGGCTGGAGTCACGCCGTCCAGTCCGTTAGTCGAATTCCAAGTGAATACAACGAATATTCACCAGATCTCAAAACTGTTGTTGTAAACGGCAACTTTCGTTATGCGATGGCTGCGGAAATCAGCAAAAAGAAAACTGAAGTCTATGTTACTGAGCTCAAACAAATCATTGAGAGTGAAAAGCTACTAGAAGACTTCTTTAACTTGAATCTGGTTGGTATAGAAAAAGGCTTAAGTAATGCTAAGCGTGAAATGCAAGACATGGAAGAACAGGGGATTGTTGAATTCAACCATCGTTTTGATGACGACCTGACTTGCACCACGGAACGCATGAAACTTGCCATCGCTCAAATAGACCATCTTTATCAAAACAACATTACAAAAAGTGAGTAATGCCCATGTTAGAAATGTTCCAAAATCAAACCATGCGATATATCTCTATTGCCATTGGCGTGATTAGTATCTTTATATTCCTATACCTACTTAAACTCGGTGAGGGGCTTGTCATTAGCCTTATGGTTGCTGTGTTCATATGTGGTTTGAGTTTATTCAAACTGAAAAACTACTATGAAAAAAATAACCCATACATCAATGCAGAACACCTTGCTTGGCTGTATGGTGAATTGCAAGAATATGACCAGGATCTATTCACAACTGTCAGCAATCTGACCAAGAGTACTGGACGTTTAGAATTGAGCCAGCTTAAATCAATCCGTAACCGCTATGCTTCTTCCATGAACGAAACTCAACTACAAGCATTGGCCAGTGAACATACTGAAGAAAGCAAATATCGCTTAGACCAGTACAACTACTCAATTTATGTGATGGATGAAATCATTAATCAATATTAATGGCTGTAATCTAATGGTGAGAAATATGAGTCAGCAAAAACAAATTAAGCAAAAAGTGAAGCTTTTAAATATATCCCCTCTATCCGCTTTTTTTGGATTTTAATGTCTGAACTCTCAGTCGTTTATGCGTTTTATTCGCCCTTATATGATGAATTATCGGGTGCCAACCTGATCATCATTCTTCATGCAATCTCTATTAACATCGCCGTGTTATATATCTGCTATACGCGGTATCAAATGTATAAAGAGCTACAAAACTATTGAAAGGTTTATAAAATGAACACAACTCTACCTATTCTTATTCATAGCGTTATTGGTGGTATTGGTGAACATCCAGATGCTAAAAAACGAAGCTTAGGATACGGCGCTATCATGCTGTATATACCGATTGAACATATGGTCGGTTCAGGTGTACTTAAGCTGATGATTGATGTGAATACACTGTCGATCTATGCGTCTGAAAATCCTAATTACCTAAAACAACCACATACCATCAATGAAGCTTCTCACTTGTGGAATGCATTGCGCTTTGACAGTGCTTCTAAAGCCAGTCGGAAGGTCATTCATGATAATGGGTATGTTGAGTGTTTGTTTTCCATTCCTATGAAGGTTCTTGAGCCATTTATGGGTGCTGAATTGATTCAAAACGAATTAGGACTTCCATACATGGCCATCGATCAAAGTGACAAGTCGAAATGCATGCCGATTTGGTATGATGTCAGTAAATCGACCAATC
Organism: Acinetobacter sp. P1332; assembly: GCF_044057475.1. NCBI lineage: Bacteria > Pseudomonadati > Pseudomonadota > Gammaproteobacteria > Moraxellales > Moraxellaceae > Acinetobacter > Acinetobacter sp. P1332. Next base: position 21,625 of record NZ_CP171158.1, on the reverse strand, counting down.
AATTTATTGATGGCAACTACAACGATTATCCTGGTGTGCAGCCAACTTAAATTTTTAAGAAAAGTTTTTAGCTTTGATGATTTGTTAATTATTTATATCGACCACATTGGCGATGATGAAGAGAACAGACTCAATATGGCCCGTTTAATGGGCCACATTTATTTTTATAGATTAGGGATGCTAACTGCGTGAAAACAAAAATCATTTTAAACATCATTTTGTGGACCTTAACCGTCCTAACTTGTTATGCGTGGATTGCCTTTACGTTTATTGAACCAGTTGGCTACACCATGACTTTTCTTGTTATTTTAATATTGATGACAGTAGTGCTCAGCTGGTGCTTGGCAACACCTTATATTAAGACCAAAGACCGAACCAAGCGACTAGACGAAAACTTTAAGCTACTTATGCTCTCTGTTGCTGTTGTTCCACTCCTAATGTTTCTACTGTCATATGGTTTTATATGGTGTTTCAAAACGCTAGAAAAGAAACAGTTCAACCATGACCATATTGCTGCGATGGTACCGGGTAGTAACTTCAATCAACTACAAAAGTTTGCCAAGGAAAACTACAACGCGCCACTTGTGTTAGGTGACTTTAACGAAAGTTGGGCTTTAACTTCCTTAGATATACCGCAAGCTTCTCCAGCTTCATTAAGATCTAGTACAGGATATTGCCTGGTGAATATGTCTAAAACCAGCATGAACACCATGTATAAAGAAGCAAAAACCGATGTAAGCTACAACGATTGGGAAATGCTGATATTAGCGCACGAGTTATCTCACTGTTTAGATCGTGCGACCGATGTGCCTGGTGAACTTGGCCAGCCACTTAAAGCATTAAATTCAATTGCGCCGTCTGATCGGTCCAAAGTAAAGATGGATGATGTATCTACCTTTGTAACGGCTGAAAGTAGCGGTAAAACGCAACTATGGCGAGAATCTTATGCGGATCTGTTTGCGGTAGGTTTTATGTCACTTGACTCTGCACACGACAAAAAACAAAAAAGTCTGTTAAAGCAAAGGCATAATAGTAATTTTTAAGACGAATCAGACCATGCCAAACTTTAACAGACTTAGTGAAACTTTAACCCAAAACCTGAGTATGAACAAGGCAAGAATCACATGTTTGAGCCTAATGATAATAGCCCTGATTACTGCTCAAAGCAGTAATCTTAAAAAAAATAGCAAGACACCTTCCTAAGGGTGGCAAGACCGACAGTCACTATCGCAGACTACAGCGATTTTTTGCCGAAGCGAGGATAGACTACGATCAACTGGCTTTAATGATATATCGACTATTTGGGCTAGGCAAACTCACCTTAACCATTGACCGCACCAACTGGAAATGGGGTAAAAGTAACCTCAACATCTTTATGCTAGGGGTGGTATATAAAGGGATAGCCATCCCCTTATACTGGCAAATGCTAGATAAGCGAGGTAATACAAACCATCTTGAACGCTGTGAACTTATTGAGCGGTTTATCAAACAATTTGGCAAAGATAACCTTGAGATGATAGTAGCAGACAGAGAGTTTGTTGGCGAAAAATGGTTTAACTGGCTCACCAATAATCACATACCCTTTGCCATACGGATTAAGAAGAACAGTAAAGTTAAGAATCATCATGGCAAGTTGGTACAGATTAAAGAGTTATTACTCCATGTTAGCCATCAAGAAACATATCGACATGGACGAATACTGACTGTCGATGGTTGTTTGGTTCGAGTATTTGCCAAGCGTGATAAAGACTATGGTTTAGTGATTGTGGCCACCAATCAACTAGAAACAGTGGATGCGATGACAAGCTATGCTAAGCGTTGGGAGATTGAGACTTTATTTGCTTGTCTAAAGGGCCGTGGCTTTAATCTTGAAGATACCCACTTAACCCATCTTGATCGGGTCAGTAAATTAGTCGCAGTGAACGCCTTAGCATTTTGTTGGGCTTATCATGTCGGTATTTATAAAGACAAAGATAAGCCGTTAAAGCGCAAGTTAAAGTCAAACGCTCGACCTCAAGCCAGTTTGTTTGCGCTTGGCCTGGATGTGTTGATTGAGGGCCTTCACTTGGTGTTCTTTAACAATGATAAGACTGTATTTCGACAGTTAGTTAGCTTTTTAACCCCTAAACCTATGAAAATCGGGTGGGGATGATTTTTTTGTCGTGTGCAGAGGTCACTTGATCCAAAATACGATACTGCAGCGTTAAGAGAAAGCCTGATTAAATTACGTGAAAAACGTAAGGCACAAGATCCAACCCATAATTCGGTGTGTTGGTTGCAGTATTCTAAGAGTCAGCCTTTCCCACAAAAAGGTTCGGATGTTTATTCTTGGGCAAATAACATCAGAATTAAAGCGCCGTGCGAGTTGAAATAACTTGTCTTCAGACAAATTAAAAGCCCGAATTTCGGGCATCTTTTATACCAGCTAATTAACAATAAAAGCCAGGGCTTATAGTTGGTGCAGACATATCATCATAGATGCAATCTATACTGACTGCAGGTTTATCAATGTGGCTAAATAAGCTTGGATTGACCAATTGATTTGTTAGCTTAGATTTTTCTATACTAAAGCCAACCAGTTCAACTTCACAATCACACACGTAATGGAATTTTGCCTTACCGTACAACACAAATACATTAGGTGACTTCTCATACATCTTGAAGTACTCGGCTTGAGTTTGTGACAATGGAACCTCCAGCACCACAAAGCCATTTGGTACGACAAAAACTGCAGATCCATCTTTTACTGAGTAAACGATGGCTTGAACATCAGAAGCACGTTCAAAACCCACACTTTTTTTTATCATTTAGATTACCTTTTTATTTTGTAATATTCGCCTCGAGCGCAGCGTTTCGTACATCAGCTAGGTTTAACCAATGGCGGTGCTCAGCTTTAGTTTTTTCAATTTTGTGTGGTGTTCTTGGGTATTCCCAACTCCAGTAATGCTTTTTATAAATCTCCTTATCTTTCACAAGATACGCCTGTATAGATTGACTATCCTCATTAGTTGCATAGCCAACGCCAAAGTAAATATCTAAACCTTGCTTTAGTGCAGTTTGATAATCGGCTTCAAATTGAATAACAAGGGATTCAATCCTAGCTTCATGAGAAAAGATACTAGATAGTTTTAACATCACACGGCTCCAAGTTTAAGGCAATATGCCTCGAGATAAAACCATTATAACGGTCAAAATCCACTAAATTAGTTTATTTAAAAAAAATTTCATTAAAGTTAAACCCTTGAAGATTAAAACATACGGCGAAAAACTTAGGTTTTTTATTCAATATTAATCAGACTTACTCAAATTTAGTCTAGATGAACTGGTATTTTTAAAATTAAGGCTGCTTCGCGTTCCCATTTGTGAACAGATTCTCATTTTTGAGAATGAATTATATTTCATTTTTTGACTGACACTGGAACAATTAGCCATAGACGAGTAGGGGGTGGGTAAAGCCATATACCACATTTAAGAAATAACGCCGTAGTGGTGTTAATTCATTGTTAATTGAATATGGTTTGAATTAAGGCTTGATGGAAATGCATTAGTAGAATTATGGGTGCTGAATTATCAAAATTAAGTTTTGGATTATTTTAATCAATTAAAAAAACATCGTTTGCGTTTATAAAGCCAGCAGTTGATCAATTAGCTGATCAACGCAAGGGTATTAACCTTTTTTATGGTTTAAATACTTTTGAGTACGTTCTAATAATTTCGGGATGGTTTTTTCTGCTTCTTCTTGGGTGAGATGCAAACCATAAAATTTATTAGTTGTTCCGTAGCTTTCATTAAGTACAGAATAGGGAATATATAAGGTGTACATGTCTTGTTCTACTGAGTACAACGTGATGAAGTCAGTCGTATATGAAAACTTGCCATTTTCGCTCTCTAGCTTGATTTGTTGGTGTTTAACGAGCTTGAGTGGTGAAATGCAGTCACCGCCATAGATCGCAACTGTGCCACGCTCTTTGTACAGCTTAATGAGTTTTTTGGTGCATTTTAACGGCTTGCCGTGTTTGTCCAATTTTGGTTGGTTGCGAACAAAGATGTTATAGCGAAGATTCGAGTCACCAAGCATCCCGCTTGTTGTTTCACTGATGGTCAATTGGCGTTTAGACTTCTTATAAAACTCTAATAAGCGTTGCTGTAAATTGAACCGTGAAACACCGCATTCGATGTCAAAATCTAGACTTTTAAAAGCGTTTTTATTACTGTTGTTTCCAAAGTAACAAACTGCATCGTTAAACATTTGCGTTAAGTTTGCAAAAATTAAGAGAAAGTCGTTTTGTGGGTACGGACGTTTTTGATACATGCACCCAAACTCACTGTCTGACAACTTATAAAAATAGGTGCGAACGCCAGTATAACTGCAAAGTGAATCATAAATGCGTGTGCCTTTAATTTGAATCTGAGTAACATAGCTAGATGAAAATTCAGGGGTAGCCCAAAGCATAGGGCTGAACAGGATGTCTTTCACTAATCCATTGTCGTATGCACGGTCGCCAACGCGACTCTTTTGGTTAATGCGGTCGTTTTGGGTGTAAACATGGATGTTCTTCAGCTCCAACGTTTCACGTTTGAACACGGTCTTTTCAGCGGTAGCAGTAGCGGTCGTCATGGTGAAGTTCCTTATCGGCTTAAATACGTGTGTGCAAAAATTGCTTGCATGGTTTTAAAAATTTGGTCTGTTTCAAAGTAGTCAGAAATTTGCTCTTGGAATGGGCTTTGATGGTTGCGAACCAACGTGCGAATCGCAGAACTATTTAAGGTGTCTGAGTTGGTAAAACCATTTTTTAGTACTTTGATCTCAAAATATGGGCTAGTGGATGCAATCACACTGACAATAATGTTGCCGTCTTGGTCTGTCTTAACTGACAAATCAGCAATTGGGCTTAGCTCATGGCGTAAAAAATACATATTGTCGGGGTTATAGATTGCTTTAAATCTGATTCCGTCTTGGCATATAGCGCAAAACAGTTCATTCACCGACTCAGCAGTAAAGATCGCCCCAAACGTCACAACAACAGGCCCGACATTTTTTTGCTGTTTTTCATCATGTTTGATGGTTAGCTCGCAATGCGCTGTAATTAGGTTTTGCATGGTTTATATCCTCAAATGTGATTCAGTGGCATACGCACGTTATCCGTGCGTATGGGTGAATTGAATTAAGAAAGTTCGCGTGACCAACAATCTTCTATACGGTCGTATGCGTAGCCGTTTTGAGCCATTAACGTGCAAATGTCTTCAAGGTTTTTGCCAAAGATATTTACTGAGGTAACTTGGTCGAGTACTGATGTATGACCAAAGTTTTCTTTTAATGTTGCAACGTAGATTTCAACGTCCATGAAGAAGAAATTTGTTTTATCAGCCAATGTCGGCATGTGCTGTTGAAATTGAAGTTGAGCATAGTCACTATCCGCTTGAAGATCCGCAAGGGTTAAATCACAGTTGTTGTCGATGTAATCTGAGATTTCATCAAACAATGTTTCCATGTGAGCACCGCTAAAAGTTTTAGGGAAACCGATGTATAAAGTGCCTTGTAACTGTACTGATTGAGCGTTTAAATTTGACATGCTGTTCACTCCAAGTTTTAAGCTTTCTGCTTTTGATAGTTTCATTTTATGGGAAAACACAACCTGGCAAACTTTTCTCGAAAAATAAGATTTTCAATCTTTTTTAATCAATTAAAAAACATCGCTTGCGTACTAATATGATTTTTCTATTAGCCGTATCGCCGTAATGCATTAAGAATAATTTAACGAGCAATTAGTTAATTAATTAAGTTTAATTAAATTGTTAAGTTTTAAAACATATGAAGATGAACCAGCTCAAGACCGTCTTGTGCTTGAAAACATCACCATTGCTGAAGCGATGAAGTTAGCTGAAAACAACGGATTCTTTAAAGCAAAGAGAGGTGGTCCCACTTGTTTGAACAACTAAAAGCGTATTTATAAGTGATATTCCGCTCTAGTTAAGCCACCTTGTTTTGTTGGGGTAGCTGATCATAGTAAAACTCATTTGGTGTCATTTTGTCTAGACTCGAATGAGGTCGTTTCAAATTATAAAACTCAAAATATGCACTTAATTGCTTTTTCGCATCTGTGACACTGCTATAAGCTTTGAGATACACCTCTTCATATTTAACGCTCCGCCATAATCGTTCAACCATCACATTATCTACCCATCGACCTTTACCATCCATACTGATTTGAATGCCATTTGATTTCAATACATCAATAAATGCATCACTGGTAAACTGGCTGCCTTGGTCTGTATTAAATATTTCAGGTCGACCATATTTTTCAATCGCTTCATTTAAAGCCGAAATACAAAAATCCACCTCCATACTAATCGATACCCTATGCGCAAGTACCTTGCGGCTATGCCAATCAATCACAGCACATAAATAAACAAAGCCTTTTGCCATAGGGATATACGTTATATCCGTAGACCACACTTGATTACTGCGCTGAATAGCCAACCCTTTGAGCAGATATGGATATTTACGGTGAGCTTGATTAGCCTGGCTTAAATTTGGTTTGCAATATAACGCCTGAATACCCATTTTCTTCATTAAAGTACGTGTATGACGTCGTCCTATATGATGTCCTTGACGATTCAACAAATCACGCATCATACGACTGCCTGCAAAAGGATATTGCATATGTAATTCATCAATACATCGCATCAGCTTCAGATCTGATGCACTCACAGGTTTTGGGCGATAGTAATAACAACCACGGGAGACTTTCAGCAGCTTAGCTTGCTTAGATACTGAAATCTGAAGTGAGTCGTCGATTAACTTTTGTGGTTGAAGCGGCCCAGTTTCTTCAACACACCTTCTAAAAAATCAATTTCTAATGCCTGCTCACCGATTTTTGCATGTAGTTTTTTTAGATCGATGGGTGGTTCTGTTGGAGCTTTTGATTGATCGAAAGCTTGCGAGGAAGCTGAGATCAATTGATTTTTCCAGTCAATAATTTGGTTTTGATGAACATCAAACTCAGCACTCAATTCAGCAAGTGTTTTTTCTGCTTTAATCGCAGCAAGTGCTACCTTAGCTTTAAAATCATTTGAATGATTTCTTCTTGGTCTACGTGCCATAAAATACTCCATATATTGATGTTTATAACATCATTTGAGGAGCAGAATATCACTTATAGGAGTTGTTCAAATTTACGGATCCATCTCTAAGTACCAGGTGCTTAAAGTGATTCAATATTTTGATGTTGAATTGGTACTCACGGCGTCTGATGTTGAGTACTGTGCTGAATTACACCAGTTTAGCGGTGGCTATAACGTGACGGTGCTTGCTGATACACCTGAACAAGATCTTATTGCAATTCTCAATTCATTGGGGATATTGAATTAGAGCCATCTCGTGATAAGAGAATGCAGCTCCGAAAAATGGAGTCTAAATTTAAATCTGCCTTTAAGGGATATGATTTATCCCAAGTATCCATAGTGATATGGTCAGTGTATGTTCACCAGTGGCACGATCGCAAAATTAGTACCGTATATATCTAAAAAAAAACCACAATAACAATTGATGGTTTTTTAATGAGCTTTATAAAATGGGTTCATCATACGCACGGCGTTTGTGTTTTACATTTGGATCTATGCCAATTTGATTCGGATATAACAGGTTTAATACCTGGTTAATGCGATCAACTACGCATTGATTAAACAAGATATGACAGTTACCGTTTTCGTAGATCTTAATGCGTAATAAATTATCATCAATGCTATGCCAGATACCACGATCTAACCTGAGTTTATCTAATCTAGTGTGGTCTAAAGGCTTGCCAAATAACTGCCTTGCTATAAAGCGTACTTCTTCCACTAAATTATCTCGTCTGCAATAAGAATGGTAGCTATTGTGATGAATGATCACGCACGGGTTAATACCAGCACCAAGATTGGTTTTGTATTTGCTTGATAATTGGCAAAACAATGAATCAACTTTACGAGCATATGCCATGTGGCGCGTAGACCAGATAGATTCTAAAAATACATTCACGTTATCCATCGTGAAATCTTCAATTTCATGACGAGCAATTTTATCTGACAACGCATCATATTCTTTTTCAGATATAAAGTTTCTAAGATTGATGATCTCAGTTAACTTCCTCCAGAAGCATGACGATATTTGTTTTAAAGCAGATTCTTCAGTATTGAATGATGATGAATATGATTTTCGGGTGATTGCACTCACAATCTGGTAAGCATCAAGTTCAATATCTTTGATGCTTTCATAAATAACCTTTATTGACGATTTTGCTTTTTCGCATTGCAAAATTAGCTTTTCGACTTCAATAAAGTCTAATTCAGATGCTTGCACTTCTCTTTTTATATTTACCAACATATTCATAATTGCCCACCTAATTAGCTTAATTGTCTATATAGATATTTTAATAAAAACCATGGTCATTAATTTTTTTTTAAAATTTATAAGCTAACTTTTTCACTATAATTAAATTAAATAAGCACAACGCTTAAAACTTGGTGTAGTGGAATATGGCTCAACCTTTAAAATTCCTTATTACCTCTACTCATAAATGATGATGTCGATATGCTTATGAAAAAACAACATTCAGTTATGTTCTCAACTGATCGAACAAATACCAATGCTATAAAAATCTGTAATGAGGATATTGTTAAATGAAAAAACTCTGTACACGACAAATTTCACAGAACCCTTATCCTATCAGGATTCTGCCTTCTTAAAATTGCCAAAATTTCCTTAAACTCTTCTTTTTTCCCAAAACCAATTAAACGCTGAATCGCCATTTGAACATAGTCTAAACCATAGCGAAATAAACTCATTGAGAGTCGTCCATGCTTCTTTATTTTTATCGCTTTTTTTTGATCATGTTGCCATTCACCCGTTAAGTAACACCAACAGAAGCTTATAGCTAACACCGCAATCAATTTTTTCACTCGTCTAGGGTCTGTCAAGCGCGTATTTTCAAGATTAAACCCGCGTCCTTTGAGACAACTGAATAAGGTTTCAATTTCCCAGCGTAATGCATAATCCTGAATAGCATTGGCATTAAACTGAGGAGAAACGACGAGTAAAAGCTCTCCATTTTCTAACTGTAGTGCACTTATATATAGTTTCACCCGACCAACCAAAATCCGTCGTTTACGACATTCAATTTGACCAACTTTAAGATGGCGAAATAAATCACTAATTTTATGATTCTTTCCTAAATGATTGGTGACAATGAAGTTTTTTTAACACGAATGCAGAAGTTGATGTCTTGTTCAATTAACCATGTAAACCACTGCTCACCGATAAACTCTCTGTCTGCGAACACATTCACAATACGGTCTTTACCAAAAATGGCTATAAAGCGTTGAATCAAAGCAATGCGCTCTTTCGTATCTGAATTTCCACGTTTATTAAGCAATGTCCAAAGGATAGGTATCGCTATTCCACGATAAACGATTGCGAGCATCAGGATATTAATATTTCGTTTTCCCCATTTCCAATTGGTTCTATCTAAAGTCAGTTGCACTTGGTCGAATGAAAACATATTGAAAATCAACTGAGAAATTTGACGATAATCAAAATACTGACCTGCAAAGAAGCGCTGCATACGTCGATAAAATGATTGTGGTAAGCACTTGATGGGCAAGGCTTTAGATGCAGAAGAAAGATTACATGTTTGCTTTAAAATAATCACAAGCATGATGAGCGCAAAGCACTTTAAATGTGACTTGTTCCATTTTAGAGATTTGTTTAAGATAAGATATAGAATATCTCCATTATTGTCGCCGCCAGCCTTAGTTACAGCTGCTATGATGAATGAGATCGAAAACTGAAATCCCCCACTAGAATTGTTGACTGGAGTCAAAATGAATAAAAAGCGGCCGGTTAATCTTGATATTCGAACCATTCAGCTTCCTCTCACGGCGCTTACATCGATTCTGCACCGGATTTCAGGAATTATGCTCTTTATTTTTCTGGGACTGATACTGTATATGCTGAGCAAATCGTTGGAGTCAGAAAAGGGTTTTAATGAAGTCAAGGAGATTTTTTCTTCACCTTTCGGCAAAGTTAGTTTCTGGTTGGTATACTCTTCATTTATTTATCATCTCGTAGCCGGAATTCGACACCTAGTTATGGATGTGGGTGTTGGTCATACTTTGAAAGGCAGCAATCGCGCCTCTACTATTGTTTTAGTAGTGTCGGGTGTTTTAATGGTTGCTGGCGCCGTATGGATTTGGTAGCTGTGGAGTCGTAATGCGTATTTACAAGGACTAAAAGCGTCCTTTAAAGCTAACTTACGAAAGTATTTATAATCGACGGTTCACGCTTAAACGGTTGAATCCTTTCGGGCTTCCGAATAGCTGTTAGCTGAAAGCTATCATGAGCTAAGTTTTCTGTGCATCATCAAATGTGTTAATGGGAGCGCCATAGTACTAGGTACAAATATGGCTCTAGGACAATGTTAGATGTTTTGGATTTTGAGGCGGATCGCTCTTATCGAAGATCGTCTAATTCGCTCTGAAGCGCAGGTTTTTTGAAACTATCACCTGGTTGGCACACTGTGCGAATCAACATCAGATATGAGAAAGCCAATCAGGTGAACACTACCCTCGAGGGTTCATCTGTCCAGTTAAAGCCTCGAGTCTTTCTGGGTGCGCAAAAGACAAGAAGGTTATATGGGAAAATTATGAGGCCTGGATACCATGCGTCATGGGCGTGCCGATGCTGTGAGTGACAGAGCGAGAAGCAAGTGAAAGTCCCTGAAGTAGGGGCGGGATGCGCCCGAGTGGCATTTTTTGTCTTAAGGTAGATCGCGTAGCTGTTCTTCAGAATAATCTTCAGAGCGTTGACGACAGCCATCGCTGTGCATTCCTCAAGAATAGAATGTGTCGGAAGGGTGGCGTCATTGGTGTTAGTCATCGCTTAGGATTTCTCAATCTGGCTTACACGGGCGCCTGTACCGATATCCCCGCGGATGGCGACGTATCGATGTTGAATTCCTCGCCAGACGAAGTGCAATGAGCTGCGGCTATAGGCTTGCGCAGCCTTAGATAGCCGGCCGTCGCAGGCGCGCCGGTTGGCCGGGATCTTCTTCTGCCCGTCAGGTGTCCGGTCGGAACTCCAGCACGAACGCTACGACCTTTTCGGCGGACATTTCGCACGGCTTCAACAATGTCCTATCTGATGTAACGCGGAAGAGGTTGAAGCTGACAATGTCAGTCCCGTCCAACTCCCTGGCGAACAGACTGTTGCGACGTCCGTCCCCAGATCGCCGGACGATCAAGCTGAAACGCCGGCCTTCATAAGTCCCTTCTCTGTATCCCTCCGCAAGCTTCGCGAAAGCGGCATCGAACTCGGAATGCTCCATGTCATCCATCCTTATTGATAGAACAGAGGCGCGGCGGGTGCGAGACCGCCAGTGCCGGGTCGCGCTAAGGTGCCGGGCAGATTCCTGCAGCCGACGAGGCCCGGGGTGGGCAGGATAATTGAGATGTCGGCGCCCGCATGGCTATCAGCGAAGTCGTCCGTCCAGTCTGCTAGGCAACGTCCACGCCTTTCCAGAAAGCGATGTAATCCCGGATACCCTCGGCATCCGGAGTGGGGGCGGGATAGGTCCAAGCGGCGTTCACGTTGAGCGCGTCACCCGCGCGAACATGAAAGAAGCGCGCGGCGCCTTTGATCGGACAGACAGATGTGTGCGGGCTCATCTCAAGCAGGCTCAGGTCGACTCCTGACGGTGGGAAGTAGTGATTTCCCTCGACGATGACTGTTTCGTCGCTTGTGGCGATAGTAGTGTCTTTCCAGATGGCTGAGACCAACGGACTCTCCTTTTGTATTCATCAACCGGCGAAGGCTCGCGGGCTGGCTGCCCCAAGCCGCACCTCCTCAGGTGGCAGGCGGGTTGCGCCCGAGAAGTTTGTCGAGCTCGCCTCTGACATCGAGCGCGAATAGCTCATCGGAGCCACCGATAAGGGTGCCATTGATGAAGATCTGCGGCACGGAGCTTCGCCCCGACGCTTCCGCCATGGCCTGCCGGTGAGCCGGATCCGCCTCAATATCGAGCTCCTTCCATCGCACGCCCTTTTCCTTGAGGAGCGCCTTCGCTCGGCGGCAGAACGGGCACCAATTCGTGGTGTACAGCAATACATCAGTTGTCATATTGCATCTCCGGCAGTTGCACGCGGATCGCTGTCATGGCGTTGATCTCCAATTCGCGGCGTTCAAAGATGGCGACTGCACCTTGGCCGACATCGGAGCAGATGCTGACGATTGGCCGCTATCCAGGCGACATGGCCCAAAGTGCTTTCACCGCCAGGCAGAGGCCGCACGCGCCTCCTGTAGCGCCGAGCCGATGCTCTAAGGTAACCGAGCCTCGATTGGGACGGAAGCGGTCCCGCTCGAATCGCCCATCATGCTGGTCGAGCATATCAGGACGACGGATAGTGCAGGAACTTTCAAATTGAGCTTGATGTCGAGCCAGGTATCGCGAGCGAAGGCGTTCTAGAGGCCGGGGGGTACGAAGACTGTGTTCGGCAAAACGGTTCACGTTGATCGCCAAAGCTTCCCAGGGCGCACGTCTACGATCGGCGCGACGTGAGATAGCTCGCGCCGCTAGCCCCCGTAGCGCTCCGTCTTGATGATGGAGGCGTCCAAGCCCGCCAGCAGCGCGCTATCGGTTGCGATGTTGACGAATCCGTTAGACCCGCAGACGAACACTTGCGTCGGCTTTCCCTGAAGCCTGGTTAGAATTTCTTGGACCATCATGCCGTCGATCCGTCGCGCAAAGTCCGATGCGCGAACCGGTTTCTCGCGCGTAATCGCGAGCGCCAGGACGAACGCCGGATCGCTGATTTCGATGCAATGAAGTTCTTCTGAGAAGAGAACGTCCTCGGCGGTTCGTGCGGACAGGAGCAACGCTGTCGGAACGGCTTGGGCCAATGCGCGGCGCTGCCGGATCATTGCCATCAACGGCACGAGGCCGGAGCCTCCCCCGATCAACAGAACCGGATCTATGGCAGGCTCAGGCCAAAGGAAATGGCCACCGAGCGGACCGCGAACTTCGATTTCGTCACCAATCGCCGCGATGTCGTGAAAAAACGGCGAAACTTCGGCATCCGGCATGCGCTCGATAGCTATCTCGACGATCGGGGTCGAAACTGCCGATGACGCGATCGAGTAGCTGCGCATTGCACTGTAGCCGTCGGGCGCGGTCAGCCGGATATCGACGTGCTGACCTGCGGTGTGCGCGAACGGCTTGCTCAACCGAAGGAAGAAGCTCTTGATACTCGGTGTTTGCTGGATGATGTCGTCGATCACGCATGATTGCCACGAACGGACTTGCGCTTCGTTTTCAGTCATGGGTGTATCGTTGTTCGCGCCACGGATCGCCGTAGATGTGATAGCCGTGCAGCTCCCAAAAGCCGGCCTCGTCACGCGTCGTGAATTGCAGCGCATTCACCCATTTGGCGGATTTCCAGAAGTAAAGGTGCGGCACTAGAAGACGCGCCGGCCCCCCATGATCGCGGGAAAGTGGCTTGCCCGCATAACTGAGGGCGACCATCGCTTTCCCGGAAAGCAGATCCGTCAGAGGGACGTTTGTCGAATAATTATCGTAGCAGTGCGCCAAGACGAAATCGGTAGGCCGATCAAGCTCTGCATCTGCAAGGATGTCTTCAATGAGTACACCCTCCCAAACGGTATCCAGTTTGGACCAAGAGGTGACGCAGTGAATATCCTTTGTCACCTGGGTCTTTGGTAGAGTGTTGAATTCGCCCCAATTCCACGTTTTGACGGGCTTCGGACCAATTTTGACTGTGAATTTCCAGTCGGAGGGCTCTACCCTCGGCGTAGGGCCGGCCGACAGAACAGGGAAATCCTCCACCAGATGCTGACCTGGCGGAATCCGATCGGACTGGTCGCCTGAACCGCGACCGGTGAAACCTCTGGTGACCATAGTGACCCCTCTTGCTCGATACGGCAGACCGAAGCCGGCCTTCATTTCAGTACTCTGCGTAAAGCATTTGCCCGCACATCCGCCGAATAAGCCAATCGACTAAAAATCAGATACAGATGCTCTATCATCGTAAAAAATCGCGTATCGAACATAGCGTCAGGCCAGCATGATTCCCAATACCCAATGGCTATAGGGTAGATAACCCCAAGGCTGCGTACGCTGATCTGCGGTATGCGGAGCGGAAGTTGCAGGTTCGCTCTCAAACGGATGGGCAGCGTGCAAAGCTCAAGGCTCACCAGCGCATGGTTGCCCAGTTCGCGCTCGCCGGCAGCTTGAGTATATTAAGGACGAAATGTCGATCTGATCTATTCTGGCTTCAGGAAATAGGGAAAATAAGGTCGGACGTTCGCGCACCGTCGCGACGCGCGATCATCCACTAAGCTTCTGTATCGGGGTTGGAGGATCAGATGAACGAGATCGAACGACAAGCGCCTGAGCTGCGGGTGCAAAAATGGATTGGCAAAGATGGGGAAAGTATCGCGCCGTTCAAACTGTCAGATATCGGGCCCGGCCCGAAAATCTTGTTTGCCTTCCAGCATTGGTGCCAAGGTTGCCATTTGCATGGGTTTCCGACGCTACAAAAGTTGCATGCAGCGTTGAGCTCAAAAGACGTGGGGTTCGCAGTGATCCAGACCGTCTTCGAAGGAACGCATGAGAATACCTTCGAGAAGTTGCGCGTGAACCAGCTCAAGTATGAGCTTCCTATCGTTTTCGGTCACGACGAGCAACCGACCGGCTCGCCGTTTCCAACCTTCATGGAAGACTACCGCACACGAGGAACTCCGTGGTTTACGGTTATCGACGCTGGCGGTAGCATTGTTTTCTCGGACTTCCATCTCGACGCGGAGCGACTAGTGAAGCAACTTGAGCAAGGTTAATCGTTGGAAGGTGGGCAATCATCCTGATTGCCACCCATCCCCTGATGCCCACTACAGGCGTTGCGCGCTGTAACTCTGTTGATCAGCGTGCGAAAACCCGGATCCGGATAGGAGGAGCGTCAACGATTGAATCAATCCGTTGGGAGAGGGCGGCTCCGCTCCGTCAGCTCGGCAATAGATAACCCATTCTCGCCGAGCAACTCTCTGATCCGATCGACGATATGAGCCCCTAGCGCCGCTGTCTTGGTCCCCCCCACAGATTCCCAAGATGCGAGTTCACACGCCGATACCTCGTGGTCAGCGCCGAAGTGCTTCTGTCGGTATGTCACCGCCGCCCTTCAATGATAAAGGCGCGGTAACGGGAACCGGCAAAGCGTTGAGCAGCGATGGTTTGGTAGGCGGGACTGTCATACCAGTCGCGAGCGGCCTGCATCGTCGGGAAACGCAAGATTACGGCCCCTTCGATGGGCGGCCCCTCCAAATGCTGGATCGCGCCATAAGCGGCGAGAAAGGTAACGTCGTGACCATCGAACGATGGTCCGACGCCTGCAGAATAGGTTGCGAGTGCATGTGGGTCGCTGGTTTCTTCCCGCGTAAAGACGACGAACGCTTCCATCATTAGGCCTCTCAAAGGTTGGATCTGTTGGCCATTACCACCGGTGATGGCCTCACAGTCGTCAGGCTGGCAACTGGAACCCGATTTTCATGAGTGCCTCGACGCACGCATCCTGATCCTGCTGATAGTTGCCTCCGGAGATGCCTATGCCGCCGATCAACTTCCCATCCTCCAGAATCGGATAACCGCCGCCGACAGCGACCATCCGAGGGCGATAGGCTAGCGGCGCCACTTTTGGATCGTTGGTCACATAGTCGTTCCAGACATGGGTCGGGAACCCAAACGAGGCGGAACTCCAGGCCTTGTCGATGGCAACATCGACGGTAAGGAACGGCGCATCGTCGGTGCGCTCGAACGCGCGCAGGTTACCGGTGGCGTCGACGACGGCGACGGCAGCCGGGATGCCGATGGCACGGGCCGCAGCGAGCGCCGCGTCGATGAGGGCGACTGCGGTTTCGCGGTTGATCGAGGCGGTGGCAATAGATTTGGTCATGGGATTCTCATCGCTGGGGCATAACCCGTTCGGCTTTTTGAGGTTGGACAAGATGTTTGGCGATCGCGGTCGTTAGAAGCCTTCGAGGACGATCTTGCCTTTAGCCGCGCCACTTTCGATCAGTGCATGCACCGTCTTCAGATTGGCGGCATTGATCGGCGACAGTCGCCGGGTCAGCGTCGTGCGGATTTTGCCGTCGTCAACCAGCGCTGCCATCGCATCCAGAATCTCGCCCTGCTCATTCATGTCGGGCGTGCCGTAGATCGACCGCGTGAACATCAGCTCGTGGTGGATCGACACCGCCTTGCGCTTGAAAACCATGATATCGAATGCCTTGGGATCGTCGATCAGTCCGAACCGTCCTTGTGGGGCGATCAGTTCGGCGATGTCGGCGACATGTTGCTCGGTATGTGTGGTCGAAAAGACGAAAGCGGGAGCACCGATGCCGAGTTCGGCGATCTGTGGCGCGAGCGGACGAGAATGGTCGATGACGTGGTGAGCTCCAAGCCCTCTTACCCACTCTTGGGTTTCCGGTCGAGAGGCTGTGGCGATGACGGTGAGGTCCGTGCGCTGTCGCGCGATCTGGACGGCGATCGACCCAACCCCGCCCGCGCCACCGATGATGAGGATCGCCTCCGCCGCACCGGGTACGGGCTTCGCCACGTCCAGGCGGTCGAACATCGCCTCCCAGGCCGTCAACGTCGTCAGCGGCAGCGCCGCCGCTTCCGCCCAGGAGAGCGACGCAGGTTTGTGACCGACAATCCGGGCGTCGACGAGATGGAACTCCGCATTGGTACCGGGCCGTGTGATCGATCCGGCATAATAGACCTCGTCGCCTAACTCGAACTGCGTGACGTCGGGGCCGACCTCGCGCACAATCCCGGCGGCATCCCATCCCAGCACCTTCCAATCGCCATCTGCCGGCGGCGTGCTGTTGCGGACCTTGTAGTCGACCGGGTTGACCGAGACGGCCTTCACCTCAACCAGGATATCGTATCCTGCAGCGACAGGCCGAGGCAGATTGATGTCGACCAGCGCGGCATCCGCGGCGATGGGTCCCGGAACCTTGTAACCAATGGCTTTCATAAATGTCTCCAGCTTGCTTGATCGGATGACGCGAATGCTCGTTAGTCAACTTCTTCTACATTGAGGTCCCGACTCTTGAACTGGGTCGCGGTAGCAGATTTCATCGAACACGTCGATCAACAGGCCTTTATGCTCTGTCGCCGGATCGGTGATCGCGTAGATGTTGGAGGCATCTTCGCCGTCGTCCCCGCTCTCGAGGCGCAACGCCGCATCGACGCGAATGCTGCATGCATCGAGGGTTGACCCTAGTTCGAGATCGACGAGATTGCCGTCCTTGACGCGGTATTCGCGGTCATAGCCGTTGGCGATGAATGACTGGACTGCTTCTAGAACGTCGGTCACCTGGGAGGTCATGGAAGCACCTTCATCTTGAACTGGATTGGACACGCTCGCGCACAAAGCGCGCTGTGACTCGGCGGACGGAGAAGCTCGCGAAGTGCGTTACTCATAGCCACTTGGCCTTCTTGAAGCGCATGAACAGGAGAAGGCAGAACACCGCTATCACTCCGAGCACGACGAAGTAGCCATATGGCGTGTCCAGTTCCGGCATGTGCTTGAAGTTCATGCCATATATTCCGGCGATCGCCGTCGGGACCGTCAAGATCGCCGCCCAGGCCGCGAGCTGGCGAGTGACCACACCGATCCTTTGCGCTTCCAGAAGGCTGCTGGCCTCGAAGACCGTGGACAGGACAAGCAGGAGGCCGTCGACCATGGACTGCACGCGGTGGACATGGTCCGCGACGTCGTGGAAATATGGTGTCATTTCGGCGCTGATGCAGGGAAAGTGGCCGCGAACGAGCTTTCGCACCAGCTCGGCCATAGCCCCGAGCGTGCGCTGGAACCGCGTGAGTTCGGACCTTAGTTCGAAGATTCGCGCCACCTCTTCTGGCCCGAGGAAATCGTGCAGCGACCGTCGCTCCATCGCCAGGACGTCGTCCTCGATCATTTCGAAGATGGGCAGATACTGGTCGACCACTCGGTGCAAGATCGCGTGCAGCACATAGTCGACACCCTTGCCGAACTGTGTCGGCGATGCCTCGAGTTGCTCCCGAAGTTTGCCCAGCGCTCCGGCATTGCCGTGCCGCACGGTGATAAGGTGATTGTGACCGGTGAAGATCGCCATCTTGCCGTAGCTGATCCGGTCGCCGACCAGCTCGGCGGTCTGGGCGACGACGTACAACTCATCGTTGTAGACCTCGAGCTTGGGCGGGCACAGCGGGTGCATGGCGTTGTCGATCGCCAAAGGATGGAGGTTATACGTCGTCTGGATCGCGCTGAGTTCGTCTGCGGTGGGCTCGCTAAGCGCGATCCAGCAGAAGCCCGAGCGATTCTCGTTTAGTTCGACGTGCTCATCGAGCCTGATTTCACGGACTCGCTTACCTTCGTTGTAATAATATGCGGCGATAATGGTCATGCAGGCCTCGCAGGAATTCGCAGGCCACGCTGTACAGCCGGTCGCGCCAGCCCGCGTTCGAGCCATGCCTGCACGTTCGAATAGCTGCTTAGGCCGAGGATGTCGCCCGCTGCGTAGAATTCGACCAGCGCATTCACCCAGCCAAACGTCGCAATGTCCGCGATCGAGTAATCATCGACAATCCATTCGCGGCCCTCCAGCCGGTGATCCAGGACCCCGAGAAGACGCCTGGATTCATCAACAAAGCGCTGCCGAGGTCGCTTGTCCTCATAGTCCTTGCCGGCAAATCGCAGGAAAAAGCCTAGCTGTCCGAACATCGGCCCGATGGCCGACATCTGAAAGAACACCCACGCTAGGGTCTCGTAACGCTGGCCTGGTTCGGTGGAGATGAACTGACCCGTCTTGTCGGCCAGATAGAGGAGGATCGCACCGGATTCCCATAAGGCGATGGGTCTACCGTCAGGGCCAGCCGGATCGATGATCGCCGGTATGCGTCCGTTCGGGTTCAGCGACACGAACGCCGGATCCTTCGACTCGTTGTTCGAGATGTCGATCAGGTGGGGCTCGTACGCCAGGCCAGTCTCCTCAAGCATGATCGAGACCTTGACGCCATTGGGCGTAGGGGCTGCGTAGAGTTGCAGGCGATCGGGATGAGATGCCGGCCAGCGCTGCGTGATCGGAAAGGACGAGAGGTCTGGCATAAATCTGCGATCCTGGTGTTGCGATGGCGACTGACTGGAACGAGCCGTCACTCTGAAGTAGGGTTCGATGACCGCGTCGCTGAACGACGCGGTCACGAAGATTGCGGACCGGACCGGCGCAGTGGCAACGGCAGTGAAGCCTATTCCGCCGCGGTCCCGGCCGCTGGCTGTACGTCGTCAACCTTTTGGCGCTTCGGAAGCACCCAGCCGGGACGGACGAAGTGGCAGGTGTAGCCGCCCGGGCGCTTCTCCAGATAATCCTGGTGATCGGGCTCGGCCTCCCAGAACTCGCCGACCGGCTGGACCTCGGTCACCACTTTGCCATCCCACAGCCCCGAGGCATCCACATCGGCGATCGTATCCTCGGCGACGCGCTTCTGCTCCTCGTCGACATAATAGATGCCCGACCGGTAGGAGAGCCCACGATCATTGCCCTGGCGGTTCAGCGTCGTCGGATCGTGGATCTGGAAGAAGAATTCCAGGATGTTCCGGTAGCTCGTCACTGTCGGGTCGAAGACAATCTCGATCCCCTCGGCATGCGTGCCGTGATTACGATACGTGGCGTTCGGAATATCGCCGCCCGTGTAACCCACACGGGTCGAGATGATGCCGGGCCGCTTGCGGATCAGATCCTGCATGCCCCAGAAACATCCTCCTGCGAGAACAGCGCGCTGATGCATGTTAAGCCTCCTCTACTTGATCGAGATATTCACCGTATCCCTCGGACTCCATCTCGTCGCGCGGGATGAAGCGAAGGGACGCTGAGTTGATGCAGTACCGCAGACCGCCGCGGTCGGAAGGACCATCGGGGAACACATGGCCGAGATGACTGTCTGCGTGTACTGACCTGACCTCCGTCCGGACCATGCCGTGTGCGCTGTCCCGCACCTCGTTCACGTTTGCCGAAACGATCGGCTTGGTGAAGCTGGGCCAGCCAGTACCCGAATCGAACTTGTCCGTCGAAGCGAACAGTGGCTCTCCCGACACTATGTCGACGTAGATGCCAGGCTCCTTGTTGTCGTTGTACTCGCCCGTGAAGGGCCTTTCGGTGCCCGCCTCCTGGGTAATTCGGTGTTGCTCGGGAGTCAGGTGGTCGATTGCTGTCTGTGACTTTTCAAACTTCATTACAGTCTCCAATACTTATCTAGAGGGCCAGGCACGCTACCGCTAATTTTTTATGTCTCCTGATTTGCTCCTACAATGGTAGTGGGATGGCAAACGAAGTTTTACTAAGTGTTGGAAAATTAGAGATTTAAATTTCGCGTCTATTAATTCTAGCGCAACTGAGTGGTTAAGCAAGTACGTAATCAGTAAATATTAAAAAAATAACACAAAAGCACGATTATATAATACAGTGTCAGTGTTTTATGATAATCAACAACGCCTGTTTAGATGCTGGTAGATGCGAATTTTTTGGCGTACAGTCAAAATTTTCTGATGGTTGCTTAGTGTGTTGGCGCTGATGGAAAATTGACCCACCCTGCCGATTGAAATTTGACCCAGGGCGGATTGCTGATTTTGTTACCAGCAACTGTGGATAAGTCTACCAGCGCAGCTGCTGTTGCCCCCACTCCTTCGCTAGCCCAGTTCAGTTGTTTAAGACCTGCCACACGCAGCCATGTAGCAGGCCGTCGTCGCCATGAAATCAGAACGGCTCATCGTCCTCCGGTTCCTGGCCGCCCTTACGCTTTCGCTCCCGTGATTTGATCTTGGCCTGGGCCGCCAAGCTACTGTGTTGCAGGCGATAGGACTCGTTACCGGTTTCGACGATGTGGCAGTGGTGGGTCAGCCGATCCAGCAGGGCGGTGGTCATCTTGGCGTCGCCGAACACGCTCGACCATTCGGCGAAGCTCAGGTTGGTGGTGATCACCACGCTGGTGTGTTCGTACAGCTTGGATAGCAGGTGAAACAGCAACGCACCGCCGGCCTGGCTGAAGGGCAGATAACCCAGTTCGTCGAGGATGACCAGATCCATGCGCAGCAGAGCTTGGGCGATCCGCCCGGCTTTGCCGTCGTGCTTTTCGCGCTCCAGCAGATTGACCAGATCGACCGTGGAGTAGAAGCGCACGCGCTTGCCGTGCCGGGTGATGCCGGACACGGCCAGCGCAGTGGCCAGGTGGGTTTTACCGGTGCCAGGCCCACCGATCAGCACCACGTTCTGCGCGGTGTCGGTAAAGGCCAGACTGGCCAGTTCGCTGATCAAACGAGCGTCTGCGCTGGAGGCGCTGAAGTCGAAGCCGGCCAGGTCGCGGTGCATCGGCAGCTTGGCCATGTTCATCTGGTGGCTCACCGAGCGCATGGCGCGATCTGTGTGCTCTTGTTCCAGCAGGTGTTCGAGCAGCCACTTGGACGAGGCTGTGTTCGACTCACCCTGCGCAGTCAACTCCGCCCAGGCCGTGGCCATGCCGTGCAGGCGCAGCTCCTTGAG